>JANMUX010000287.1:0-29882 GCA_031392125.1 Acidobacteriota bacterium
ATGAGAAGGGTGCGGCACCACCAACTACAGTCGCGGTTGCCGTGATGGTCGTGCCTGGTGCTTGCGGGGCGACACGGTTGGTCGATAGCGTCGCCGCCGTCGCGCGGCTTGTCGGTGTCGGCGCCGGCGCAGGGGCGGTGGTCGTGGCGACGATCGGGAACGGCAAAGACGCGGACACCTCTTCGGCATCAACGCTGTTGCCGGCGCTTCTCACCCATACGCCAACGCGGTAGTTAGGATCGGCGAGCGACGGAGTCCACGCAAAGGTGTTGGACGAGGTCCATGTGCCACTCGCCGTCCAGCGCGCGCCGTCGTAGACAAGCCACTTGTACTGATGCGGTGCGACGCCGCCGGACGGCGTTGCTACCCACGTGATGGTCGTGCCCGGAGCCTGAGGGGCAGTGCGATTGGCCGATACGGCCACTGCCGTGGTACGAGCCGGCGTCGGGGGTGGCGTCGGAGTCGGTGCCGGCGAGGCGCCGGTCGGTGCTGCAATTGGAAAGGCCATTGAGCCTGAGGCTTCTTCGGCATCAACGGTATTGCCAACGGTTCTGACCCACACGCCAACTCGATAGTTGGGATCGGCGATGCTTGGCGTCCACACGAAGGTGTTTGAAGGCGTCCAGCCGCCGGTGGCGGCCCACCGCGCACCGTCATAAATCAGCCACTTGAACTCCCGGCTGCCGGTACCGCCAGACGCGGTTGCCGTCCAGGTGATCGCCGTGCCTGGCGTCTGAGGGGCGGTCTTGTTCGGGCTCACCGTCGCCGAGGTGTACCGGGTCACCGAAGCGCCAGCGATGGCAAACGATGCGGCAGCGGATGCTTCGGGTTCGTCTTTCGTGCTTCCCGTCGTTCTCGCCCACACTCCGACGCGGAAGTTGGCGTTGGCCTGCGCCGGCGTCCAGGTAAAGGTGTTCAACGCGGACCAGCCGGTGAGCGCGGTCCAACCGCCACCGTCGTCGACCAGGAACTTGTACTGTGTGAGTGCCGCGCCGCTGCTTGACGTCGCCGTGAACGTGATGGGTGTCGCCGGCGGCTGTGGGGCCACGCGATTGGCGACCAGGGTGACAGTGCCGACCGTCGCGGAGCCCGCATCCGCGATCTCGTACGGCTGCGAGGCCGAGGCTTCCGACTCGGTCTTGCCCGCACTGCGCACCCACACGCCGACGCGATAGTTGGCGTTGGCCGCCGTCGGCAGCCAGCTGACCTGATCCGCCGGGCTCCACTCTGTGGCCGGTGTCCAGGTGGCGCCATCGGAGACCGCCCATCGGTATTCATGGGGGGCGACGCCACCAGTCACTGTTGCGGTCGCGGTCACCGAGGAATGCACGCGTTGCGGCGACGCCTTGTCGAAGCCGATCTCGACGGTGGTAACCGTGTCCTGGGCGGTGCCTAGCGCGGCACTGATCTTAAAGGCGTGAATGATTGGCCGGAACGAATAGCCGTCCTGGTCGGCCTGCATTTGCGACACGTAGAGAATCTGCTGCGCAGCGTCATAGCCAACGCCCCCGACGGTCACGGACGGTGCCGCAGTGGGCAGCGACAATGGCCACACTCCGTAAGGCACGACCTCCCACGGCCGCTTGGTGCCTTGCCGCACTGCCGCGAGATCGTTCAGGTCGTAGGCCCAAACTTGATACCGGTACGGATAGGCGTGCGAGCCCTTGTCGCTGGTGGTCGGGTCGTAGCATCTCGTGGCGCCGTCGGGTCCTGTCGAGCCATGAAGGCTCTGGTCTGCGGTGCCGTTGCCGTAGCAATGCGGACCGGTGCCGTTGCGCCCCCAGTAGAGCGCCGTCCTGGTACCGGCGATGATCGCCATGCCGCCGAAGTTGCTGGTAGCGCCATAGGTGGGATTCGAGCCGTCCCAAGCCCCGAGCGTCGGGTGTTCGCCGGTGTAATAGAGCAACGGATTCGCGGGCACGACAGGCTGGCCGACCAGCGCCGGGTTGAAGGCGATCGCCGCCGGTCCCCACGACGTGCGCCAGGCAATAGGAATGCCGCCCTGGCCGGTCGCCGCGGGTCCGCCGAGCCGCTCGCGCCATTCTGCGGGGATCAACGCCATATAGCCCGACACAAAGCCCGACTTGCCGGCATCCCAGACTTGCGACCACCCCGAAAAGCTTGGCTGATTGAGCTGCAATGAACGCGAGTAGTGAGAGACGCGCTGTGTGTTGTTGGCGTCGTAGTAAATCGACGCGGTGCCGTGGAGGCGATTGCCGTAGACCATAAGTCCGTCGATCGAGACGCCGTCGGACGCCACGTCTGAAAGACGGCCTTCGGTCGGATCGGCGAACGGTTGCAGGAACGTGGCAAACGGCAACGCGTTCACATTGGCGCTGTTCACAGGACTCGGAATGCTGACCTCGGCGATCCGCCCGGAGCGGCTGCCGATGAACAGCGAGTTACCAGCCGGGTTGAACGTCATCTGGCGGCCGCCGATGGAAAAGCTGTCGTTATTCGCGGATTCAGCAGGAAGCCGGAACCCCCCGATGTAGGTCAGGCTGCCTGCTGAAAGCCGCGGCAATGTAGACGGGTCCGGCGATTGCGCCCCGATGGTACCGGCCAGGGCGCTGGCGACTACGACCGCGGTCGCGACCGCGGCTCGTACAGACTTCGTCCAGCGAACACAGTTCTTCCTCATTGCCACTTGAATCCTTTGAATTGTTGGGAGTGGAGCTACGCGCCGGTCGGCGGCGCGCGGCTCACGCACTGCGTTATCGCAAGGCGCAGACCAACAACCTCGGGTGTGCGGACGACCCGTGCAACGCGCAAAAGCTGGCGGAAAAATTCAAATCAGCCGATCGCACGCTGAGCGCACACCGGTGCGCCCGGACCCTGGGCGATCACAAAGCTCGAACGGTACTTACGAAACTGATCGCTGCGTGCGCAGCGCCACTGAGGAAGGACGCTAGGATCGGTTGAAACCGACCTTATTGATGCTCGGCGACGAATCTGTAGCCGATTCGGACATTGTGTATGGTAGTTGTTCGCGGTGGTTGCGGGTTGCCGCCGCGTCGTCCAACAGCGGCCATAGCGGTTCAAGCGTGCGCGACCAGGTCAAGTTGGTGAAGTCGGCGCTGTTGGCGCGAGCCCGGCGTTCGGCTGGTGACAGTGCGAGGAGCGCGATCACGTGATGCGCGAACTGTTCTGGCGTGTTCGCGACCGATGAAGCTTGCGCGGCCGCTTCGGGCAAGCCCCCGGCGACGGCGCCGGTGATCACAATCGGCAATCCGGCGGCGATCGCTTCGAGCGCCTTATTTTGTACGCCGCGGGCGACGTGCAGCGGCGCAATGCCGACCGCGGATCCCCACAGCCACTCCCGGACATCGGGCACCCGGCCGGTGACCTCGATCGACGGATCGCCGACGCACAGTGTCTTCAGCGCCCGCGTCGGATCGGATCCGACAATCGCCAGGGTCGCGTCGGGCCGTGCCGCCCGCACCAGCGGCCAGACCAGCCGGACGAACCACCGCATGCCTTCGTCATTGGGCGCGTAGTTCATCACGCCGCAGAAGACTACTCGTGCCGAGGGCGCAGCCTCAGCCGGCGGATGGAGCCGGCTGGTCTCGATGCCGTTGTTCAGCACCTGCACGTTGGCCCCTGGTGACAGTGCGCCAGCGATGGCCGCCTCGCGCGCATTGACGACGAGCGAGGCGACGGCGCGAGTGGCGGCCCGCGCTTCGAACGCTCCCAGCGTGGCGGCCTCCCGAGCGTAGATCCACGACAGGGGCAGGCGGCTGACCGCCGCCATGTCGCGCCATTTCTGCGAGTCGACATCAACGAAGTCGAGCACCAACGGTATGGTGTCGAGCGGCGCCTGAAGGGCAAAACGCGCCATGCCCGAACAGTAGGCGAACACGACGTCGGGCCGGTGAGTACGGCACACCTGCTCAAGGATGCCTGTCATGTCCGGCGCGTCGAGCAGACCGTGCGTCAGCGGCGTGTCGCCCAGCAGCGTCATGGCCGAGCGCGCGTAGTTCCGCAGTTTTGGCACTCGAACCGTGTGGACCCTCGCAACGAAGTCGCGCACTTCATCAACATGCGAAGCTTCCTCATCGTCATGCACCAGTGAAACCAGCTCGACCTCTGCGCGATCTTTCAAGCCCTGCAGCATGTGATAGGCACGCAGCCGATCGCCACGATTCGGCGCGTACGGGAGACGATGGGTCAGCACCAGGATTCGCATGTCAAGCCGACCGTTCGTTGGGGTGGCGATCCCTGGTGCGTAACACCCGGGCCGGCACACCACCTGCGACCGCGCGGTCGGGTATCGGCCGCGTGACGACGGCGCCGGCGCCGATTACCGCGTCGCGACCAATATCGGCGAGGACGACCGCGGCGCTGCCGACCCAGGTGCCGGCGCCAATCCGGACGGCGGTCTTGAGGGCCGGTTGATCGCGTATCGGAATGGTGGCGTCGTCCATGCCGTGGCTGCGGGCGCCGCTCGGCACGTGGACACCGGCGGCCAGTAAGACGTCCTGCTCGATGGTGACCCAGCCAAGATGGCAGCGTGGGCCGATGTACGCCCGTTCGCCGATCGAGGCCTTGGTCGATGAGAACAACGTGCCGAACTCGATCGTGGCCGTCGGTGCGCATGACCGTAACGTTCGCGACAGGAACGCCCGCCGCAGATACTGTCCCGTCAGTCCCGGCACGAGGGCCCAGGCTTGCGTGGATGCGTGAAGCGCGCGATCGGGTCCGACCACGACCGACCGCAGTTGCCATGACAACACCGACGGGCTAACCGCCAGCCACGCGACGGCGCGGGTCAGCGCCTTCAGGGCATCACGCATGGCCCATCATCTCGGCGTAAATCCCTTCGACCTTGCGGACGCGCGTTTCGAACGATAACTCGCCCTCCACGCGCAAGCGCGCGCGGTCGGCCATCTTGCGCGCGGCGTTGGAGTCGGCGAGGGCTTCCTGCATGGCGTGGATGAGTCGATCGACGCGGCCGATCGGCAGGATGCGGCCGTGCACGCCGTCCTGCACCAGTTCCGCGGTGCCCCCCGCGTCGGTGGCGACGATCGGCGTCTCGAGTGCCATGGCTTCGAGCACGGCGTTGGGCGTTCCCTCGTAATCGGACGATTGAACGAACAGGTCGAACGCGTGATGCGAGGGCCGCACGTCGCTGGCATGCCCAACCAACGTGCAGCTCTCTGTCAGGCCGAGCGCCTGAATCTGCTGGCCGAGCGAGTCGCGCTGACTGCCGTCGCCGACAATGAACAGCCGGGTGTTCGGCCGCCGGGCGTGAATCACCGCGAACGCTTCGAGCAAGAGATCGAAGCGTTTCTGCGGCTCGAGACGGCCGACCGCGCCAATCGCGATGTCGTCGGCCGCCAGGCCAAGCGCTGCTCGTGCGGCCGGTATGAGCGAGGGGTCGCGCCGGAACTGGCGCGGGTCGATGGCGTTCAGAACCGTCGTAATGCGCGAGGGCTCGGCGCCGTAGCGCGTCAACTCCCGGCCAATCTCGCTCGACACAGCGATCAGCCGCGAGAAACGCGACAACACTTTTTTATCGGCGGGGTAGTAACACAAGCGTTCCCGGGTCGAATGGCCGGTCCATCCGTGAACGGTGGAGAGCGCGGCGACGCCGGTCGCACTCGAGAGCAGCAGCGCGAGGATGTCGGTCTTATAGTCGTGGGCGTGAACCAGATCGATCTGGCGGGCTTCGATCAGACGACGCAGTTTCGGCCACACGGTGGGATCGAACGAGTGCCGCTCAGGGATCTCGACGTAGTCGACACCCGCCTGCAGGGCGCGCTCGTCGATGCTGAACACCGTGTCGCGCTGGTCACGGAGGTAGCAGACCGTGACCTGCACGCGCTTCGGGTCGGCCATGGCAGCGCCGAGCAGGATGGTCTTCTCGGGGCCGCCGCCAGTCCCCTTGACACTGCGCAGTTCCAGCACACGAATCGGTCGGTCGATCGCGGGCATGATCAAGCCGATCGCCTGGCTCGGTGACTGCCGCGGGCCAGCAGCGCCAGCGCTCGGGCCATGTCGAACACCACTGCGACGGCGAGTGCCTCGATCGCCCGCCGCCCTGCGACCATGACGGACCGCACTGGCGAAGGCACGCTATTGTCCTGGCGCCGTCGCCGTTGAAGCATGTGGGATGCCTTCAGGAAGGCCGGGGCGACCGACAACAGAGAGCAGCCGAGCGCCAGTCCCGGATATCCGATCAGAAGTGCGAGTAAGCCGCCGGCGAGCAGCGCGAGTACCGTTACCGGGATCAAGGCGCTGCGAAAGTGACGGAGTGTGCGTGGTCCGCTGAAGGTCACCCGCAAATTGTCGCGCCCTCGCCACAGTTCGCCCAGGAAGAGTGCCTTCAGCGTGCGAGGGTCCCCGAAGTGAACGCTGCGAAGGCCCGGGTCCGCAACGATGCGATGCCCAGCGCCCAGCAGCCGGTTGCAGAGATCGACGTCTTCACATGCAGTCAAGCGAGGGTTGAACCCACCCACGCTTTCAAACGGCAGCCGCTTGACCGCGAAATTTCCGCTGCCCAGCCAGTTGACGTCCTGCCGCGTGGCCGGGCGATCGCGCAGCCGATCGTATTGAAGCTGCACCCAGTTGGCGCTTGGCTCGGCCAGGTACGCGGCGCCGGTCGCCGCGATGGCCGGATTGGCGAGGATCGCGACCGCAGTGCTGATCCACAGGGAGTCGATCTCGTGATCCGAATCGACGAAGGCAATGATGCTACCGAGCGCCGCACGGGCACCCCGGTTGCGCAATTCGGCCACCGAGCCGCTGTCGCAGCGCAGGACGATGGCGCCACCGTCACGGGCGACGGCCGCCGACTCGTCTGTTGAACCGTTGTCGACTACGATGATTTCGATCAACTCGCGTGGATAGTCATTGGCCAGAATGCTGCGCAAGCAGCGGCCTAGACGCGGAGCGTCGTTTTTGACTGGTATAACGAAGGAAACAAGGGGCCGCACGCGGCTAGCAAAAGCAAAGAGCTCGCCATCTCTAGCGCCCTCGTGGGGCGTCGATCCCGCTTAAACCGGCTGGCTGTGTGCCTTCTGGCGGCGACAAAAGGCTACTGAGCTACCGACAATTGGGCGTAGGAGGGCAGAACGAAGGGCGGAAATCCGGCACGAAGTTCGCTTTGTGTCTGGCGTGTCCGTCGTGCAACGCGTGTCCCGAACCGTCGCCGTGATCGCCATGCTGGCCCTGGGCGTCGTCGCCCTGCCGATGGCCGGGCTCACGCTGCCATTCCACGCGACTCCGTCCGCGCAGGGCGGGCGTGCCCTTCCCATTACCGATCCGACGCAGTTGCCGCGGCTTTCCTTCGATGACCTGCAGTATGCCGGCGCATTCCGGCTCCCCGCGGGCGAGGCCAACGGCGACAGTTTTGCCTCCGGCGGCGGATTGATTGCGTTTAATCCAGACGGAAACTCATTGTTCGTCGGCGCCCGCAGCGGTCGCGTCGCGGAAGTCAGCGTTCCCGCGCCAGTCAATACGAAGGACATCTCGGCCCTGCCCTTCGCCGAATATCTGCAACCGTTTGCCGACCCGGCAGAAGGCCGGGTTTCCGAGATTGCCGCCGAGGGCGCGTCTCTTTCTGGACTGCTCGTGTATCAGCAGCGGCTCTACGGAACGGGACTGATCTACTACGACGCCAACAATACCCAGACGCTGTCGCACTTTTCCCGGCCGCTAAAGTTGTCGGAGCGCGGCGCCGGGCCCGTGCAACGGGTCGGCCCCAGCGGCAAGACCGGTTTTGTGGCCGGCTACATGGCCCTGGTTCCGCCGGAGTGGCAAACCAAGCTTGGCGGACCAGCCATTACCGGCCAGTGCTGCGTCCCCATCGTGTCGCGCACCTCGTGGGGTCCTTCAGCCTTTGCCTGGGATCCCACGGAACTGAATAAGCGTTCGCCGGTGCCGGCGACGGCCCTTCTTTATTACGACTCCGAGCATCAGACCCTTGGCCCCTGGAATGGTTCCAACCCAACCTACGGCGGCACCATCCAGATGGGGGGCCTCGCATTGATTGGCGGCACCCGCACCGCGCTCTTCGTAGGCCGCAACGGTACGGGCCCTTTCTGCTATGGCGAGGGCACCTCAGACCAGTCGCTGGCGGGCAAGACCGCTCCGGACGGCGAGAATTACTGCTACGACCCGGCGTATTCCGACAAGGCGCAGCACGCTTACCCCTACCGCTACCAGATGTGGGCCTACGATCTGAACGACTGGGCGGCGGTCCGTGCCGGCAAGACCGACCCCTGGGAGGTCAAACCGTACGGGGTATGGCCCTTCGAGCTACCGTTCCCAGAGCCCGGCACGCGCGTCGGCGGCGTAGCCTACGACCCGTCGGGCCGGCGGATTTTCATTTCGCAATTCGAGGCCGACCGCGATGGTTACTCGTATCGCGCAATCATCCACGTCTTCAAGATGCCATGAGCGAGTTGCCCCTCACTGCCATGCTGATGACGGAAGCGCCAGGAACGGCTGGCGTCTCAAAGGATGCGATCCGCGCATTCTACGACCAGCACATCGTTGACAAGGTCGCCGACTTCGTTGACGGCAACCCTCGCGTCGACGCGGCGTGGGCCACGATTGAGCAGTGGGCGCCACCGGCCCCCCGCGCCATTCTCGAAGTAGGCTGCGGTTTCGGCCAGATCAGTTGGCAACTTGCGAGGCGCTGGCCCGATGCCCAGGTCACCGGCTTTGACATCAGTCCGCGCTCGATCGATCTGGCGAAGACGGTATTCGAGCGGGGCAACCTGAGTTTCTCCGACGGCCAAATCGAGACCCTCAACCGGCCGGCCGGTTTCGACCTCATCGTCCTGGTCGATGTCTACGAGCACATTGCTGCGACCGATCGCCCCGGGTTCGACGCGGCGCTTGGCCGGCTGCTGGCTCCGGGCGGTCGATTGGTCCTCACCTTTCCGACCCCGGCATATCAACAGTTCCTGCGAGCGAGTCATCCAGACAAGCTTCAGCCGGTGGACGAGGACATCGACATCTCGGTCCTGCAGCAGCTCGCAACGGCGACCGGGACGCGGATGTTGATGTTCAACGAACGCAGCATCTGGACGTCTGGAGACTACGCCCACGCCGTCCTTGACCGCAGTGCCACGGGCCGTCCGGTGACCCGCGCAGTGCCACCCTCGCCGCGCCTGATCGAACGCGTGAGCGGCAAGCTCCGGGCGCTATGGCAACCCGAAGCCGCCGACTCGCGCGCGGTGCGGCTCCGCCTGATTGAGCGAAACCTCGGCACGAACATTTACCGGCCGCGTTAGACGACATGTTTCAGGCCCAGGCTACCCATGAGTGAACCCGCCGTAATTTTCGACAACGTTTGGAAGAAGTTCCGTCGCGGCGAACGTCACGACAGCTTGCGAGACGCGTTGACCGCGTTGGCCAAGCGGCCGTTCACGCGCCAACGGACGGTGCACGAGCTCGATGCCCAGGAGTTTTGGGCGCTTAAGGAAGTCTCGTTCGAGGTGCAGCCCGGCGAGGCGATCGGCATCATCGGTCCCAATGGGGCCGGCAAGTCGACGGTGCTCAAGCTGCTGACCAAGATTCTCAAGCCCACCACCGGCGTCGCCCGTACCCGCGGCCGGGTGGGAGCGCTGATCGAGATCGCCGCAGGATTTCATCCCGATCTGACTGGCCGCGAGAACCTTTACTTGCAGGGTGCGATCCTGGGGATGACCCGGCCCGAGGTCACGCGGAAACTCGACGCGATCATCGACTTCTCGGGTATCCGCGATTTCATCGACACGCCCGTCAAGCGCTATTCCTCGGGCATGAACGCCAGGTTAGGCTTCGCCATCGCCTCTCAGGTCGACCCTGACGTGTTGCTGATTGACGAAGTGCTGGCCGTCGGCGACTTCAGCTTCCAGCAGCGATGCTTCGAACGTTTGCACGAGTTCCGGGCGTCGGGCGCTGCCATCGTGTTCGTGTCGCACAACATGCAGGCGATTGTCAGCCTGTGCGACAAGGCCGTGTTGCTCCGGCCCGGGCGCAGCCCGATTCTCGCCAGTGTCGGGGAGGTGGCGGCGCTTTACGCCTCACCGGAAGGACAGGCGGTGGACCCCCGCATCAAGATCGAGACCGTTCGGCTCGCTGAGCGCGGCAGTTTCTCGCCGATCAAGACCGCCCTCGCTCCCGGTACCTCCGTCACGCTCGACGCGACGATTGGCATCAACACCGCGCTGCCGCGTTGCCGGGTCGGCTTCGAGATCATTCGCAACGACGGGCTGGTGATCTTCAACGGAAGTCCGATGGTCGATGGAGAGCCCGCGATTGACCTCGATTCAGGGATGTCGCTGGGAGTGCGGATTCACTTTCGCGCCAACGTATTGCGCGGCACGTATCGCGTCGTGCTGCATCTCGTCGACACCAACAAGCTGTGGCAGCCCATCGCGGTCTCAGGCCTGGCCTCGTTCGTCGTCCACGAAACCACCCGCGTCGCCGGCTGCGCCGAAGTGGAGCCGTCGTACGAACTTCGAGTCGCGGATCTCGCCGAGCCCGAACGAGCCCTGCGCGCGGTGTGACGAGAAGGTGATGGCATGACGATGACGTCGGCGACCCGCCCCACGGTCTACGTGGTCGCGGTCAATCCACGCGATCTCGAGATGAGCTTCATTCGGGCGCACATCGAGCGGCTACCCGCCGACACGGTGGCGATCCACGGCTATCTCCCGACCATCGGCTCCAGCCCGGTGCTGGGCGACGGGCTACTGCCACGCGTCACGCGCAAGGTCGAACGGGTGATCCGCGGGCAGTCCTGGGAGCAGGAGATCATCCAGGGCTATGTGCAGGCGTTCAGCCGCCGCCCTGCGGCAGTGCTCGCGGAGTTCGGGCCGACCGCGGTGCGACTAGTCGAGCCGTGCCGGCGCGCCGGGCTGCCGCTCGTCGCCCATTTTCATGGCTACGACAGCAGCGTGCGGGCGGTGCTCGATGAATATCGAGACAGCTACCCGAAGATGTTTGCCGCCGCTGCGGCGATTATCGCCGTGTCCAGGGAGATGTACGCGACGTTGCTCGCCTTGGGCGCTCCCGAGGAAAAGCTGCATTACTGTCCGTACGGCGTCGACTGCGACGCGTTTCACCCGGCGGATGCGGCCATGGCGCCGCCGGTCGCCGTCGCGGTGGGACGCCTGGTCGACAAGAAGGCGCCGCACCTGACCATCCTGGCTTTCTCGCACGTGCACCGTCACAACCCTGACGCGCGACTGCGCATCATCGGTGACGGCCCGCTCTTTGGTCCCTGCCAGGACCTGGTCGGGGCTCTCGGGCTGACTGGGGCGGTGACGCTGCTTGGTCAACAACCGCATGACGTCATTCGCACCGAGATGCGGCAGGCACGCTGCTTCGTGCAACATTCACTGCAGGCAATGAACGGCGATTGCGAAGGCACGCCCAACACCGTACTCGAGGCGGGTGCCAGCGGGTTGGCGGTCGTCTCGACGCGGCACGCCGGCATTCCTGACGTGGTGATTGAAGGCCAAACCGGCTTTCTGGTTGACGAGCGAGACACCACCGCCATGGCTCATCACTGGGCCCGCCTGATGGCCGATCCGGGGCTCGCGGGTGAGATGGGCCTCGCGGCGCGGCGTCACATTTCCGCCGAATTTGGCATCGAGCGCCGGATGGCGCACCTGTGGGCGATTATCGAGGGCGCCATCGCGGCACGACCGGTGCCGCGGGAGACATTTGGGGCACGGCCCCTGGAACCGCTACTCGACTCGTGACGTCGTTCAAGACGTCGGTGAGACGGCCGGCCAGATACCGCCGCTCGAATCCCGCGAGCGCGCGCCGATCCAGCGGCGGTGTTTCCAGCTTCCTGAGCCGGCACGCGTCGGCGATGGCCTGGTAAAGCGCACCCGGATCGTCGGCGGCGATCGCGAGGCCACCGCCTACCTGCCGAATAATCTGCCCGGTCTCTCCGTCGGGATTGGTCAGTGCCATCACCGGCCGTCCGCTCGCCAGATATTCGTAGAGCTTTCCGGGTACTGCCCATTGGCGCGAGCTGTCGGCGTGCGTGAGGTAGAGCACGTCGGCCGAGTGCATCAGGGCCACCGCGTCGCGATGCGGCAAGACGCCAACCTCGGTGATGTGCGACAACAGTCCTCTGCGTTTGGCTTCACCCGGTTCGAAGCCGGCCGCGACGACCTCAACGTCCTCGAGCAGCGTCGGCCGTGAGCGCCGCAGCCAATCGATCGAATCGTAGAGCGCCGACGGGTTGTAGCCTTCCTTCCACACTCCGGTAAACACGATCCGGAACGGCTGCTCAGGCCGCCGCGGCGGTTGGGGCACCTCGAGGTCGTCCGGGTCAAAGCCGTTGTGAATCGTCACGAACTTGGCGGCGTCCACTTCCGGATGTGCCGCAATCATGAGCCGGGTCATCGCCGATGAAGTCGACACCACCGACCGGGCGACCTCAACGACCGTTCGTTCCAGTGCCAGTTCATCTGCCTGGTCTCGCCGCTCTGTGCGAAACAGCGTTTCGCCTGCCCACAGATCCCGGAAATCGGCCACTAGCGGACAGCCGGTCGCGTTCGAGACATCGCATCCGACGAGCAGCGACGTCCAGGGATAACCCGTCGCGTAGATCGCGTCGAACCCCACGTCGCGAAAAATTCGCATCGACGCCCGCACTGCCGTTGGGCGCCACAAACCGTACAGGTCTGGCGTGCGATACCTGTTCTGCATTCGCCACTCAAGGCCCTTGCCGAGCTTCTGGCCGATTGCGCTCCCGCCCATCAGCTTCGTGAGCGCGGCACCGACGCGCTGATTGAGCATCGGCACACGGACGACTTGCACACCGGCGGGAATATCGGCCAGCAGTTCCGGATCGGTCTTATGGTTCTCGAACTGCGCGGCGGTCACGACCGTCGGCGTCCAGCCATGCTGCACGAGGTACTTCGCAAATTTCAGGGGGCGCTGGGTGCCCGAGTTGGCAATTGGCGGAAAGAGGTAGGCCAGCATCAGCACGCGCTTCATGACGCCTCCCGCTGGTGCAGATCGTTCCCGCGCCCGTCACTGATCGGCCGTTGGGCGTCGACGGCGTCGTAGACGGCCAGCGTGCGATCGGTGTACGCGTCCCACGAATACTGCCGCGCCCACGAGCGCGCGATCTGATCGGGCCCGTCGGCGCCGCGGCGAGACTGCAGCAGGTCACTGACCGCGCGTACCCATGCGGGCAGGTCGTCAACCGGCAGCACCACGGCGCCCGGTCCCTTCAGTTCGGCCAGGCTGCCGACGTCGCTGAACAGCACCGGCGTGCCCACCGCCTGCGCTTCAATCACGGGCAGTCCAAAGCCTTCGTACAATGTCGGATACAGCACGGCTGCGGCATGCATGTAGAGCCGCGGCATCTCGTCTTCGCTGATGAATGGCGCGAGGATGAGGCGGTCCTGAAGATTGCGTGGCACCATCCGGCGCACGTTGTCGTGAGCCGATGCCTCGACTCCGCACACGACCAGCGAGGCGCCGGCGACATTTGCTCCCCACCACGTCTGCAGCGCCCACATCAGCCGCTTGCGGGGGTCACTGCCGCCCAGATACAGCAGATACGGTTCGTGCAGGTGGCGACCACCTATATCGACCGGGCGGCGGTCCATCGTTGCCTCCAGGTAGCGCTCGTCCACGCCGGGCGACACGACGTGCAGCTTGGGCAACAGCTTCGGCCAGCGCGCAAGAATGTCGCGACGCGAACATTCACTGACGGTCATGATGGCGGCGGCCCGGTGGTAAGCCGCCGGCAGGATCCGGTCGCGATAAGGTCCTGGCGGCCACGCCGGGTCCTGCTGCTGCCACGGGATGGTGTCGTGAATGGTGACCACGGTGGGCACCGGCTGCCACCACGGCATCGACGTCGCGGGGGCGTGGAGCAAGTCAACCGCGAGGCGCTGCGCTCGCCGTGGCAGGGACCACTGCTCCCAACTGTGAAAGCGGTAGCCCTTGGTTTCAAAGACCGACACGTCGCAGCCCTCGCCCGGCACGTGAATAGGCTGGTCAGGCCGGTCGGCCAGCAGGTGCCAGGTCACGGTACCGCTGCTTGAAGTTCGCTTGATGAACTCGTGCAATGACTTGCCCATGCCGCGCAGGTGCTCGGTATTGAGGCAGCGCGCGTCGACCGCGACGCGTAACGGACGGTCAGGCATGGAGACACACCTTCAAGGCGGCTTTGAACGTTTGCATTTCGAGCGGCCAGGCCGCGGCGGCCCTGGCGTAGGCCTTCAAGGCGTCCACTCCGGCCCCCGACCTACCTGCATCCCAGCCGTTGGTCCGAAACGTTTCCGCCCAGATTCGTCGTCGCACGTGCCAACTGAGCCGGCGGCCCCGATCCAGCGCCAGCGCACGCGCGACGACGGTGCGACGGGCCTGTGCCATCGCGCGGTAGTTGGTACTCAAGCTCGCGGAGGTGAACCGGTATCCAACGAGTGGCTCGGGTACGACGGTGACCGGATGCCGCGCTGCCGCGCGAAGCCAGAGGTCCCAGTCCTCGCACACGGCAGGGCTCATGGGAAAACCGCCGAGGTCGAGAAAGCAGTCGCGCGCCATCATGACGCTCGAGGTCGTGATGAAGTTGCCACGCATCAGCAACGGCACGAAGACGTCACCAGCGAGAAGCGGGGTCACCTCGCTCTGGATCTCGGGCAGGTCCCCTCGCGCCCCGAAATTGAATCGGTCGGTATACGACAGGGGAGTGTCGGCAATGGCCAACTGGCGTTCGATCTTGGTCGGCAGCCACACATCGTCGGCATCGAGGAACGCGATCCACGTGCCCGATGCCAGGCGTGCCCCGGCATTGCGCGCCGCCGCCACCCCGCCGTTCGGCTGGTGATGGACGATGATGCGGTCGCCATAGGACTGCAGCACACCGGCCGTGTCATCTGTGGAGCTGTCGTCGACAACAATCACCTCGGTATCGGGGTGAGTCTGTCCGAGCGCCGAGTCGACGGCCTCGCGGATGAAGCTCTCCGCGTTGTAGGCGGGAATGATCGCTGATACTTTCGCCATCGCCTAGCCCCACGCAAACTCGGGTTCGCGCTCCGCCGGCACCGGCCGTGCGGGTGCCACGGCCGCCAACGCCGCGATGCGCGCGCGTTCGGTTTCCGCTTCCTTGACCGCCACCGATTCGAGCGCCATCGTCAGCGCGAAGAAGTGCCAGAGCATTTCGTTGTAGTGAAACGACACGAAACTGCCGCCCACGATGAAAGCGACGAGCGCCGATTCAAGGCCGATGGCATAAGGGCCCAAGGGACCGGGTATCTCACCACGTTGAGCTGAGCGGCGCACACGCCTGCACGCTCGCATCGATGTCCAGACGAGCAGTATGAAGATCAGGAGACCGGGGTAACCAAGCTCGCCCAGCACTCCGAACCACGCACTGTGGACGGCGCGATTAGTAAGGTACTGCCCGTTGGTCCAGTCGTACTGGTTATAGGCGCGCGGGTAACCGTTGTGACCGACGCCGAGCAGCGGGCGATCGTTGGCCATCGCCACGGCCACCTGCCAGAAATGGAGGCGGCTTTGTTGCGAGTCGTCACGCTCGCCGGCTGGTGCGGTGATGGTGGCCATGCGGTCCCAGTACTGTTGCGGCAGTACCGGCAGGACGAGGGCCACCACCACGGCGAAGGCGGCCATGGTGCGCAGCTTGTGCTGCGACCGCCAGAAATACATGCCGCCGACCGCGCTCACCGCGAGCAGGCCGCCGCGCGAGTACGTGCTGATCGCGCGATAAAGAACGCCGATGCTGAGGAACTGGAAGGCGCGCTTGCGCCAGCCAGTCGAGGTGCTCGCGAGCGCACCGACCATCGGCAACAGCATGGCCATGCCGACCGCGACCAGGTTGTTGTCGCCGAGGAACGGCACGCCGTTGTTGTTCGGGGCGCCGGGGCTGAGCACGAGTGTGGCCCATCCCTGCTTGCCGGCCTCGAAGCCGAGTGACAGCACGATCACCGTCAGGATCAATCGCAGATCGGCGACGGTGTTGATCAAGATGGTGAGCAGGTAGCTGACAACGATGGTCTTGGCAAATTCCTGCCAGGAGGCCATTGAGTAGGCCGAATTGGGGCCGAGCAGCGTTGACAGCAGACCCTGCGCGAGAAACAAAAACATCAACACGTTCCGGTAGTCGAGCCGGAACTTTGTCGGAGACAACGCGGTTCGGATTAGCAGAAAAGCGCCGGCGAAGTACGACAGGTTGAGCGTCGTGAAGACGTCGCTCCACGCCCACGACTCGGGCCTGAAGTACGCAATCCACAAATAGAACCCCGCCGCGTAGAGCGGGCTCTGGACGGCGAAACTCCAGCCCGCCACCAGCGCAACGATGACGACGAGGGTACGGATCACGCGGGTCCGCCCGCCGCCGGCTCATTTCGCGCCCACCGCTCGAGCATCCAGACCGCCCACAACGCAAACGAGTTGTCCGCGTGCCCGGCGCGATGCGCTTCGAACAAGCGGCCGACTCGCGCGGTATCGACCAGCCCATGACTGCGCGCCCCGGGCGACAGCACATCGGCGCGGAACTGTTCCGCGTACGGGCCCGCAAGCCACGACGCGACCGGCGCAGTGAATCCCCGCTTCGGCTGGTGCACGACGCCGGCTGGCAGACGCCGTTCCGCCAGGCCGCGGAGCAGCGACTTGGGCTGGCCGTTCGGCATCTTGCTGGCGGTCGGAATGTTGAATGCCAACTCCACTAGCCGGTGGTCGAGCAGCGGGCAGCGAATCTCGAGGCTGTGCACCATGCTCATGCGATCGACCTTCACCAAAGGGTCGTTCGGGAGGTAGACCTTGAGGTCCGCGTACTGGGCCTTCTGCACCGCGCTGGTGGAGCGGCACTCACGATAGGGCCTGGTGACCTGTTCGTAGACTGGGCTGTCGGCCGGGTCGCGGGTGGGCGGCTTGCCGAGCAGCGCGCGCGTGTCAGCTGGCTTCAGGAAGCAGAGGTCAGCGTAGTACGCGCCCGCCGGATCGCGTCCCAGGTTTTCGAGGACGTTTCCGAGGCGGAACGGGCGCGGGAACGCACGGGACCGCGGCCATCGCGCACCGAGCCACGCCGCAGCCCTGCGGCCGGGTTCGCCGGGAATCAGCTGGCGCGCGCGCGCCTCCATAGCGTGCGGCGTGTAGCGCCAGTCATAGCCGCCGAAGGCTTCGTCGGCGCCATCACCTGACAATGCGACCGTGACGTGCCGGCGCGCCATCTGGCTGACGTAGTACGTGGGGATCGCCGAAGGATCCGCGAAGGGCTCATCGAAGGCCTGGACGATCGGGTCGAGTACGTCTTCGAGCCGCGGATCCACGGTTGCGGTGTTGTGCTGCGTTGCATAGCGCGCGGCCGTCAGGCCCGCGGTCGCCAGCTCGTTGTGGGCAGCGTCGTTGAAGCCGACCGACGCCGTAACCGGCGGCGACCCCATTGCCTCGGCCATGTACGAGACGACCAAGCCCGAGTCGATGCCGCCGGAGAGGAAGGCGCCAATCGGCACCTCGCTTTCGAGCCGGCGCGACACCGCCGACGAGAGCCGCTCGTGCACGTCATCGACGAGAGCACCGCGCTCTCGCGGGTCGGCGTCGAACGATTCGATGTCCCAATATTTACGAATGGTGACGCGCGCACCGTCAAGGCCCAGCACGTGTGCCGGTTCAAGCTTGCGCACGTGCCGATAGGCGGTCGCAGGCGCGATGAAGTAGCCAAGCGACAGGTAACCCTCGACCGAGCCAAGATCCGGTTCGCCGTTCCAGAGCGGGCTCGACTTGATGGCCTTGATCTCGCTGGCGAAGTGCAGCACACCGCCGAGCGTGGCGTGAAACAGAGGTTTCTTGCCCAGCCGATCGCGCGCCAGCAGCACGCGCCGCGCATTCTGATCGGCAATCGCGAACGCGAACATGCCGTCGAGGCGGTCCACACACGCATCGCCATACTCTTCGTAGGCGTGGACGATGGCCTCGGTGTCGGAGTGGGTGCGGAACTGGTGGCCGCGTGCCTGAAGATCGCGACGCAGATCGGCGTGGTTGTAGATTTCGCCGTTGAAGACGATCCAGACGGAGCGGTCTTCGTTGGCCATGGGCTGTTCGCCGCCGGCGCGGTCGATAATCGCGAGACGCCGATGCCCGAAGGCGTACCACGAGGCGTGACGGGTGGCGCCGCCATCCGGGCCACGGTGGTGGAGCCGGTCGGTCATGGTCCCAATGGCGTCCGCCACGTTTGGGGGGAGGTCCCCTTCAAGACTGACGACGCCGCAGATGCCGCACACGGTGTCGGGTAAAGCAAACCCCTCGCCATGGTTGCCGGGGTAGCCGGCCCAGCAATTAGAGAAAAAATGTCCAACATTGGCCGATCAAAGGGCCTGAGTGGGCAGACTTCCGCTCGCGTAGCCCAGAGGCGGCCCAGTGAAGGGCTGGCACGCGGTTGGCTTAGGACGAGGTGTGTCGAGAAAGCCGCGTGTGATGCAGCTCGTGCTTAGCCTTTCGCCAGGCGGGACGGAGCGGCTCGTCATCGAAATCTGCCGTCACCTCGCCGGGCACGTCGACTCCATCGTCTGCTGTCTGGACGAGCCTGGTGCCTGGGCGGCGGAACTGGCTCAGCTCAACATTCCGGTGGTCTCGCTGTCTCGCCAGCCTGGTTTTCATCCCGGGCTGGCGCTCCAGCTCGCGCGCGTCATCAAGACTCACAAAGTGGACGTCATCCACTGCCACCACTACTCGCCGTACGTCTACGGACTGTTGGCGACGCTGATCCACCCGCGGGTACGGTTGGTGTTCACCGAGCATGGCCGCCTGTCGAACGTGTTGCCGTCGCGCAAGCGCAAGATGGTCAACCCGATGCTGGCGTGGTGGCCCGCACGACTGTGCGCCGTCTCCGCTGACCTCAAGCAGCACATGGTGACCGAAGGCTTCCCAGGTCGCCGGCTGCACGTCGTATACAACGGTATTGACGCCGGTCAGCGGCCCAAACCCACGCAGCGACTGGCCGCGCGCCAGGCGCTCGGTCTGGCCAGGGACGCGTTTGTCGTCGGCACCGTGGGCCGCCTCGACCCGGTGAAGAACCTGCCGCTCCTGTTGCGCGCCCACCGCCTGCTGCTTGACCAACATCCTCAAGCTCGCCTGGTGATCGTTGGCGACGGTCCGGAACGAGAGGCGCTGCACGCCGACGTCCAGGCGCTCGGACTTGGCGACTCGGTGCTGTTCACCGGCTACCGGGCGGACGTTCGCGCGGTCATGCCGGCGTTTGATGCCTACGCGAACAGTTCCACTTACGAAGGCGTATCGCTCACCATCCTCGAGGCAATGGCTGCCGCGCTGCCGGTGGTGGCGACCGAGGTAGGCGGCAATCCCGAGGTGGTGATCGATCACGAGACAGGACGTCTCGTGCCTGGCCAGGCTCGCGCCTTCGCCAGTGCGCTGCTCGAAATGGCGCGCAATCCGTTGGGCCGTTACACCATGGGGGAAGCCGGACGCTGGCGCGTGAAGCGGCACTTCTCGATCGATCGCATGGTGCAGCAGTATGCTGCGGTTTACCTGGGGACGCGCGCCCCCGCGAACGCGGCGCCACCGGCCATGGCGCCGGCTATTTGCGAGGCCAGGCCCGCGAATCCGATCGGCTGCGACCCCATCGCCAACTGACCCGCGTCGATGACGACGGCGGTCGCACTGGCGATCGCGACACCCGCGACCGTTGACTTGAGAGTTGATAGCCGGTACGAACACACCGAAACCGCCAGCGACAGCCACGCATATAGCAGCAACTGCGAGCCGGTCGTCGCGCCCTGAAAGAGCCACGGGTCGCGACGAATGGTGCGCCATCGGGCGGCCAGGGTGCTGACGTCGAGCGTCGGGTCGAACGGCCACCACGCCACGACCGCGATGGCGATCAATAACGCGAAGAGGACGGGGCGATCGGGCGAGTCGAACAGGCCAGACGGCCGGGCAGCGTCGACCGTTCGGTCAGCCATGCGGGCAGCAGGCCCCGCGATGACCCCACCTGCGACCGCACCAATGATGGCGACCAACACATCGGTCAACGACGCGATCCGATTGATCGTGTAGAGCTGTATGCCTTCAACCAACAGGCTGAACAGTGCGGTGATGACGGCAACTTCAACGACCGACGCCAGTAACGACTGTCGGCGGTGGCGCAGGGTCGTGACGCCAAGCATGCCGAAAGGGATGTAGAGCAGGAGGTTTTGTGCGACATCCGTCCACGAGACGAGCACTGGCGCCCAGATTCGAGAGCCGTCACTGCTCCACGTGCCTGCGCTGGCATAGATGACGAACAGTGCCAGCAGTGCCCAGACTGGCACTGCCAGCGATCGTGCCGTCATCTACACGTTTTCCGCGAACTCGTATTCTGCGCGGTGGAAGATGAGCCACGCCACGAGGAGAAACACTGCCGAGCCTATGGTGGTTACCAGGAATGACGTGGCCGACGGCACCTGGCCGCGCAGCAACACGTCGCGATAGCCGTCGATGATTGGCGTCATCGGGTTGAGCGTCATGACCCTTCCGGCGAGGCCCCCCACCTGGCTGACCGGGTAGAGCACGGCGGTCAGGAACATCCAGACCGTGAGCACCAGCTCGAACAGGTACTTCACGTCGCGATAGAAGAGGTTGGCCATGGCGAGCAGCAAGCTGATGCTGAGCGTGAACATGACGTGCACCAGCAGCACCCACGGCAAGGCGGCAATGGCGCCGGTTGGGACGACCTGGTAGTAGGCCATCATCGCCACCAGCACGATTGCGCCCACGGCGAAGTCTACGAGCGAGACGAGCACCGCGGAAATCGGGAAAATCTCGCGCGGGAAATAAACCTTGGTCACGAGGTTCGCGTTGGCGGTGAGCGAGGTCACCGCGAAGCGGAACGACGAGGCCGAGAAGTTCCAGGCCAGCAGTCCGCAATAGGCGAACAGCGGGTAGGGCATGTCGATGTCAAGCGGTGCCACTCGCGTGAAGATCACCGTGAAGACCACGGTGTTCATCAGGGGCATGAAGATCGCCCAGCCGAATCCCATGATCGTCTGCTTGTAACGCAGCAGCAGGTCGCGCCGTGTCATCTGGTAGAGCAGTTCCCGGAATTCGTATTGCTCGCTGGCCATTTCCTTCAGGTCAGCGACCAGGCCGGGGGAGGCGGCGGGGGCGTTCATCCTTTGATCGACTCCAGGAGCTTCTTGGCTTCAGCGGCGCCCTCGAAGTTCGCATTCGACTTCAACGCCTTCTCGAGATGCTTGCGGGCCTGTTCCTTGTCGCCGTTCTGGTGATGGGCCAGGGCCAGGTGGTAGTTGTAGCTGGGGTTGTCTGGCTGACGAGTCGTGCTGTTGTTCAGCGACTCGATGGCCAGAGTGGACAGGCCCTTCTTGTAGTAGATCCAGCCGAGGGTGTCATCCACCTCGTGCCGGTTCGGGAGTTGCGATTTCGCCGTCTGGGCCAGCTGCAACGCCATGTCGAGGTTGCCGTTGGTGTTGGCGTTGATCCACGCCAGGTTGTTGGCGGCCACCGCGGCCCGCGGATCCGTCTGCAGCGCCTGGTTGTAGCGCTGCTTGGCTTCCTCTTTCTTACCCTGCAGTTCGAGAATGGTGCCCAGCATGGTGTTGGCCGGCACCGATTTCGGTGCGCGGGTGACGAACGTTTCGAGCTCGCGGCGAGCCAGGTCGAGGCGGCCTTGCTGGTAATACATCCTGCCCAGCATGCTGTACGCCTGCAGACTCTGAGGGTCGACCTCCACGGTCTTCTTGAGCGCCTGTTCGGTTTCAAACGCGTCGCCCATGGCGCTGTAGGTCTGCGCGGCCATCAGCAGCACGTTGGGATCGTTCGGCATGGCGGCCAGCTGCTTCTCGATCAGAGCCTTGGCCGAGCCAAACTTCTTGCCCTGCATCTCACTGTTGAGCAGACCAGCTAGCGCCTGGTACGACTTAGGATCGGCGCTCAGTGCGAGGGCATACGCGCGCCTCGCGCCTTCAGAGTCTTTCTTGACCGTCGCCAGCATGCCCGCCGCGGTCTGCACGGTCGCCGAACCGGGAGCCTGCTGCAACAACACGTTCACCTGCGTGGTGGCCTGGGGCAGGTCGCCTACGGCAATCAGGCCGTGCAGCAGGAGCAATCGAGCTTCCAGATTGCGCGGCTGTTCTTCGACGATCTTGAGGACGAGCGGCAGCGCATCTGCCGGCATGTTGTTATTGATCTGCAGTCGCGCCAGGCCCATTCTCGCCTCGGTGTTGGTGCCGTCGAGCTTGAGAGCATCGTTGTAAGCCGACGTGCCTTCCGTCACCGAACCGCGCAGCACCAGCGTCTGTGCGAGCGCAAGTTGCGCCTCAATTGAACGAGGGTTCGCCTGCACGGCGGTCTGGAGGGTCGTCAGGGCATTAATCGTGTTGTTTTCGGAGAGGTGCAATTTTCCGAGGGTGATGAGGGCTTCCGCGTTCTTGGGCTCGCGCGCCAGCACGGCTTCGAGGACTCGGTGGGCCTCCGCGTTCTTCTTCGCCACCACTTCGACCCGAGCCAGCCTGACCGACGCGCCCACGAACGAGGCCTTGGCGGCCACGAGCGGCGTCAGCACCGCCCTCGCCGCATCGGTCCGGCCGAGGCGCAAGTAGTACTCAGCCAGGAAGTATTTGGCCTCGATGTTGGGCGAAACGTCGGCCACAATTTTCAGATGCGGTTCGGCCGCTTCGGGCGTGTTGACCAACATGTAGTACATCGACATCGCGCGGTTGCCGACCAGGTTGTTCGGTTCGATCTGCAACGCCCGGCGGATACCGCGTTCGGCCTCGGGCATGTTCCCGGTCGCCCAGAAGAAGTTGGCGAGCGACAAGTGCGCGTTGGCGGATTTCTCGTCAATCTCGATGGCCTTGCGGAACGCCGCTTCGGCGGCCTCTTTCTGCCCGCCGATCAGCCGCACTGAGCCGAGCTCGGAATAGGTCGCCGAACGCTTCGGATCCATGGTGACGGCGGTTTCAAACGCCGCAACCGCGCCATCCAGATCTTTCATCCCTGCCAGTGAGTTGGCCAGAAGGATCTGCGCCTCCACGTTGTTGGCATCCCGCGCGAGCATGCGCTTGGCGACACCCTGCGCGTCCTCGAAGCGGCCGGCGAGCAGCATGAAATTGCCCGCTTTAACTTGCGCGGAGGTGTCGTCAGGCAGCAAGTCCGAGGCCCGCGCATATTCCTTCAGTGCGTTTTGCCCGTCGCCCGACGAGGCATACGCGTGAGCGAGCTGCAGTCGCGCTTCGCCCAGGCGGGGATCTGCCTGGACCGCACGGCGGTACTCGAGGATGGCTTCGGGGTATTGCTGCTGAGCAAGCTGCCGGTTACCGTCCTCCAGGTGCTCGCGGGCGGCGACCTTGGGATCGCTCTTGCAAGACGCCACCGAGACGGCGGCG
This sequence comes from Acidobacteriota bacterium, assembly GCA_031392125.1. GTDB lineage: Bacteria > Acidobacteriota > Vicinamibacteria > Vicinamibacterales > UBA2999 > 12-FULL-67-14b. The sequence continues at coordinate 23,331 of JANMUX010000287.1, forward strand.
ACAACAACAAACAGGCACGAAAGTCGAGATGTCATGGCCAGCGCTACTTCAAGAAACAGGCCAGTGGCCGCTGCTGGGAAAACCCGCTGCATTTGATGCCGTCACCCCGGGGGCGCGGAAAGGGTGCTCGTGGCGGAGAAAAAGGTCGCCATTGAAAGGGAGAATTCTGGAAGCGAAATGCCCAGCGTACGAAGCGAAGGGCGCCGAAGCGCCCCTCTGTGCGAGTGCAGTAGGGCACCCCGGAAGGTGCCCTACTTAAACCGCCCGCGTCGTCTTCACGCCTGGCGGCGTCTGGCTCGGAAAGCAGCCAGCAGGCCCGTGCCAAGCAGCATCATGGTCGCCGGTTCCGGCACGGCGGTGTTCCGGATGTCGGTGCTGATCGAGCTCTGGGGCGTCTTGCCCAGGGGACCGGTCAACAGTGCGAAACCGAAAACCTCGAACGGGGTGTTAGGAGCGAGACCGATCGCCCTCAACAGGTCGGCGTTCTTGGTGTCGGGACCCGCCGCCGAGAAGGCGCCGAGACCACCGGGATTGCTCGTGCTGAAGCTCTCGAGCGTGCCGTTCAGCAGGTTCACGGGAACCGTGCAAGTGCCGTCGGCCTCGAACGTGCCAATCCCCAAACCGGGGATGCAACCCGCGATTGAGATGAAGTTGTTACCCGGAGTGGTGTTGAAGTCCAAGTCACCGAAAGAACCCGGCGCCGAATTGGCGACCAGCCCCGTGACATTGAATACGCCATTGTTCTGAGGCGCACCAAAGATTTCAACCGCACCAATGGGCAGATTGTCTCCGACGACGTTCGCACCGTCGAACGTGATTGCCCCGCCCGCCGCGGCGGCACCGTTCCTGAAGTCGATGATCGTCGCGGCCATCGCCGACGCCGACATCGCTACCATCGCCACAGCGGCGATGACTGCCACCTTCACCTGTTTTAACATCCGTGCCTCCCGAATCGAATCGTCCTGCTGTCTCCACCGGGCGCGGACTTGCGCTTGGTTAGACGCTCTCACTTCAGCAATCCACCTGCCAAACGGCCGTTCGTCAGATTGCTGGCGTTGCCCACGAATCGAGAGGCGCTAAGTGCTTGCAGCAGAGTGAGATCAAAACTAGTCGGGACTACGACGAACTAAAGTCGGCAGCGTTGTGCGCTTGAAATAGCACTTGAGACGGCGACTAATCTCAATGTGGTGAGAATTGATCGAGCAACGTGGCGCTCGAGAGGGTGGTAATCAGGAAGGAATGTACCCAGCGAGTTTGGGAAATAGCGCGCGTACAAACTCGACCGCCAACCGTTCGGCGTTGCTGCCGTCGTCGCCCTGCGGGATTGGCGCGATCACGCGCACCATCGACCCATCGGTGCGATTGATGCGAATGGCATCGCCGATGAGCAGCAGCCGGCTCTTATACTCGCTCGCCACCACGCGGCCGTGGCTTTGATACCAATAGAGAACCATCTGCCGGTCGAGACCCTTCTGCACGACGTAGCGATTGACTTCGATGTCGCGGCCTGGGCCCTCCACCCCGTTAATTACGAGGCGGCCTTCCGATAGCGGCTCCCAGCCGGCGCCGGGAAGGCAGTTCAGCGGGGAATGAATGGTGTCGCCCTGGCGCTGGCTGCCGTAGAAACCCATGTAGAGGCCAACCGCCGACCCGTCTGGCTTGTAGTAGGCGCGCGACAGGTAGTCGTCGACACCGAGCACCGCCAGGATCTCGTCTTCCATCGGTGGGTCGTTCACGGCTTGCCAGCCGTCGAGCTCCATCGGGAACGACTCGAACGCGGTCCGAACAATCGGCGCCTCCGACTCGCGGGCATTGGCCATGAACACGGCCGCGCAGGCGAGACAGACAAACAACGCGGCGGCGCGCACCAGGAAAGGGTTCATGCGGGACTCGTGCGCGGCGCCACCCGGGGCGGCGCGAAATGTAGGAGCAGGCGCTGGATCGCCAGCATCATCAGAAAGGCGACGACAAAGACCACCCAGCCGGAGACATCGTGGAAAACACCCTCGACACCCTGGGTGCCGTAGTTGTGCGCGGCGACCCCGGCACTGGCCACCCGCAGGCCGTTGGCGAGAATGGCGACCGGAATGGCCGACAACGCGATCACCGACCGCACCCACAGCCGGCGGTCAGCGAAATAGCCGAAGACCAGCCCAAGCGTGAAGAGCGACACCAGCGAGCGGATGCCGCTGCAGGCCTCGGCGACTTCAAGCGTGGCGTTAGCCAGGATCAGCACGTTGCCCTCGCGCAAGATTGGAATGTCCATGGCGCTGATTGAAGACTCGCCAACGTGTGAGGCCAGCAACTGGAGGGGGAACGCGATCTTGTTGAAGATTAGCGCCGGCAGCGGCACCATCAACAACAGGAAAGCCAGCGGAAAGAACAGCACGCGCAGGCGCGCCCATCCACCAAGGAACAGCACCGCGCCGACGATGGTGCCGATCAGCGCGATACGCGATAAGAAGTATTCAGCCCCGAGCATCCCGGCCACCAGCAGGACCATGCTGAGTGCCACGACGGCCAGACCCGTCAGGGACGGGCGAACCTCGGTCTGCTCGAACTGCGCCCGCCGCTCCCAAGCGAAGTAGGCGGCAAGCGGAACGATGAAGAAACCATGAGAGTAATTGTCGTCAGTGGACCAGGCGTCGATCAGACCGGTGATGACCGGCCAGAACGCCAAAAGCACTCCGCTCGCCACGAGCGTCAAGGCCAGGAAGTTGTCTCTCGCGCTCGTCATGTCGTCGGACCGGCTGCTCTCGTGGTGCGGAGTGGCGGCGGCCCGATCGTCACATATGGACGAGGTTGCCGCCTTCCACTTCGCTACTGTTGGGCCGGTCTATCTGCCGGCTTGGCTTTTCCCAGAGCAAACTCATTGCCAACCTCAGGACGGAACTGTCGTCGCAGAATCGTGACCTCGCCCACAACCTTGCTGCAGAGTCTGCAAACACCCCGACTTTTATCGGCGACCTGAGCACTTGAATCCTCGGTCGTCGCACGCGGTTGGTACAATGGCGGAGACGGCAGCGTATTTGCTGAGGAGGCGGCCATGAGTGCTTTGTTGGGTCGAGCGGTGCCACTTCTGCTCCTGATCGAAGGGGATAGCTCCGACCGAACCGGCGTCCACGCACTGTTGGCCGATGCGCCGGATGTGCTGGCCGTCGAGCACGTCACCAACGTCGACGCGGGCTTGCGACTGCTGCAAACAAAGGGCGTGAGCGCCGTGCTGCTGGACCTCTCGCTGCCTGAAGTCCGCGATCTTTCGGCCATCGACCAGATTCGACGCATGGCGCCCAGCGTGGCCATCATGATCCTGGCGCGAGCGATTGATCAGCCGCTGGCCCGCCGTGCCGTCGAGCGCGGGGCTACCGACTACGTGGTCACCAACCAGCTCGACACTCGCAGCCTGTGCCAGACGATCGCCATGATGTTCGAACGTCGTGGCGTTGACGAGCAGAAGTTCGTCGAGCGCGAGCGCGCCGAGGTCACCCTCAACTCGATCGGCGACGCGGTGTTGACGACCGACACCCTGGGCAAAGTCACCTATCTCAACGCCGAGGCCGAGGCGCTGACCGGATGGACGCGGGCCGAGGCGTTCGCGCGTCCATTGTCCGAGGTGTTCGATGTCACCGACGGCCTGACGGGCCAGCCCGCCGAGGATCCGACGCTGCTGGCCATCGAGCACAACCGCAAGGTTCGCATGAAGGGCAACTACGTGCTGGTCGGCCGTGGCGGCGCCGAAACTTCGATCGAGCACTCCGCTGCCCCGATTCACAATCGCCGTGTCGAGATCCTCGGCGCCGTCACTATCTTTCGCGATGTCATCGTGTCGCGCGAGCGGCGCCTGCAGATGCTGCACCTCGCCGAGCACGATGCGCTGACAGAGTTGCCCAATCGCCTGCTGCTCAGTGACCGGCTGGCGCGCTCGATTGCCTTGTCGCGCCGCTACGGGCGGCGCCTGGCCGTGCTGTTCATCGATTGCGACAAGTTCAAGCACATCAACGACACCCTGGGACACGCCATCGGCGACCAGGTGCTGCGCTCGATCGCCCGGCGGCTGACCGCCTGCGTGCGCGAGTCCGACACCGTCAGTCGCCACGGCGGCGACGAATTCCTGATCCTGTTGTCTGAAGTCGACCATGCTGAAGATGCCGGCGTGATTGCCGAGAAAATTGTCCAGTCGGTCAGCGAGCCTCACCACATTGCCGGTCATGAGTTGCGGTTGACGGTCAGCGTCGGCATCAGCCTCTACCCCGAGGATGGCCAGGATGCGCAATCGCTGATCATGCGCGCCGATGCGGCGATGTATCACGCCAAGAACTCGGGCCGCAACCAGGTTGGGTTCTACCACCCCGACATGGAAGTGCCCGCCGCCCAGCGCACGTCGATCGAGTCGGAATTGCGCGCGGCGATGGACGCGGAGCAGTTCGTGCTCCACTACCAGCCGACGATCAACCTGGAAACTGGCGCCATCAGCGGAGCTGAAGCGCTCATGCGCTGGCGTCACCCGTCACGAGGCCTGGTGGCACCCGATCAGTTCATCCCCGCCGCCGAGGCCTCGGCGATGATCATCCCGATGGGCCGATGGGCGTTGCGCGAAGCGTGCCGGCAGGCGAAAGCCTGGCAAGACCTCGGGCTCCCGGCGATTCCCATTGCGGTGAACGTCTCGGCCCTGCAGTTTCGCACCCCAGGGTTCCTGGAAGACATCAAGCGGTGCTTGCGAGAGACGCCGCTCGAGGCGCGCTACCTCGAGCTTGAATTGACCGAGAGCGCCTTGATGGTCGATTCGTCCACCACCGCGCCGCTGCTCGAGCTGTTAAAGGAATACGGCGTCGTCTTGAAGGTGGACGACTTCGGCACCGGGCCGTCGAGCTTGAGCTACCTGCAGCACTGCCCGTTCGACGTCCTCAAGATCGATCAATCCTTCATTCGCGAGATCATGCCCAAGCCCGAAGGCGCTCCGCTCGTTCGCGCGGTGATCGCCATGGGCAAGAGCCTTGGCTGCCGGGTCGTCGCTGAAGGAGTGGAAACGCGTCAGCAGCTGGCGTTCCTGCGCGCGGAGTATTGCGATGAGGGCCAAGGCTACCATTTCAGCCCCGCCGTCGATGCCGAGGCCTTTGGCCGGTTGCTGTCAATGGCGCCGTTCGCGGTGCCGAGACGAAGCTAACCCGCTTGCCGCTTCGTCAGGTTGATCAACCGGTTCGTCGAACTATCGTGGCTGGAGGTCTCGCCCGGGGACGACAGGTCGGTGGCCACCGCGGTGGCGAGCTGCTTGCCCAACTCCACGCCCCACTGGTCAAACGAGTTGATGTTCCACAGCGCGCCCATGGTGAAAACCTTGTGCTCGTAGAGCGCTAGCAGCATCCCCACCGTGCGCGGCCCCAGCTTGCGGTAGAGGATGGTCGTTGACGGCCGGTTGCCGGGAAACACCTTGTGAGGCAGCAGCTGCTCGAGCCGGTCGCCGCTCATCCCCTGCGCCTGGAGTTCACTGCGCACCTGCTCTGCGGTCTTGCCAAGCATCAACGCTTCTGCCTGGGCGAAGCAGTTGGCCAGCAGCAGTCGATGGTGATCGCCAATTTCAACGTGCGACTCGATACCGACAAGAAAGTCGCACGGCACCAGCCGCGTACCCTGGTGCAACAGTTGGTAGAACGCATGCTGCCCATTGGTACCCGGTTCGCCCCACACGATCGGCGCGGTCGGCGCCTCGACGGCCCGGCCCTCGCGATCGACGCGCTTGCCGTTGCTCTCCATGTCCAGCTGCTGCAGGTAGGCCGGCAACCGGTGCAGATACTGCTCGTATGGCAATACCGCGTGGGTTTCCGCCCCCAGCACGCTCGAGTACCACACCCCTAGCAACCCAAGCACCATCGGCAGGTTCCGCTCAATCGGCGTCGTCCTGAAGTGCTCGTCCATCTCGTGCGCGCCATCGAGAATTTGCTCGAAATGACCGTAGCCGGTGGCGATCGCGATCGGCAGGCCGATCGACGACCACAGCGAGTAGCGGCCGCCCACCCAGTTCCAGAACACGAACATGTTTTCGGGGGCGATACCGAAGGCGCGAACGGCCGGCTCGTTGGTTGAAATGGCCACGAAGTGCTTCTGGATGGCCGAGGCGTCGTTGGCGCGGGCCATGAACCAGTCGCGCGCCGACTGCGCGTTGACCATGGTTTCCTGGGTGGTGAAGGTCTTCGAGGCCACGGTGAAAAGCGTGGTCGCCGGGTGCAGCGGGCGCAGCGTTTCCGTCAGCTGGGTGCCGTCAACGTTCGACACGAAGTGCAGCCGCGGCCCTTCGCGCGCGTAGGGCGCCAGCGCCTGGGTCACCATTGCGGGTCCCAGGTCGGAACCGCCAATGCCGATATTCACCACGTCGGTAATGCGCAGGCCGGTGTAGCCGAGCCAGGAGCCGCCGCGAATCGCGTCCGAGAAGCGGCGAATGTGTTCGAGGGCGGCGCGCACGTCGGGCATGACGTCCTGGCCGTCGACCAGCATCGGCCTGGGCGAACGATTGCGCAACGCGACGTGGAGCACGGCTCGATTCTCGGTGGTGTTGAT
>JANMUX010000334.1:0-17744 GCA_031392125.1 Acidobacteriota bacterium
TGGCCGGCCAGAAGAAAACTGCCGCAGCAGAGGCCAAGGCGGCGTTCGACAAAGCCTGGGTGACGGCGGATGCGAGACTGGGTGATGATCTGTATACTGCTCGCCAATAGGCCGAAGATGACACGGATGACACAGATGACATTAACGAAACGCATTAGCTTGTTGGTCTTGACTCTGGTGGCAACCGGCGCTGCGGCGCAGGGGACTTACGATGAAGCGGGTCTCAAAGCGTTCCGCGCCGAGCGCGAAAAGATCCTGCTGGCCGACAACGGCTGGTTCACGGTCGCCGGTCTGCACTTCCTGAACCCGGGCGAGAACAAGTTCGGGTCCGATCCGCTCAACGACATCGTGCTGGAGTTCGTCGATGTGCCAAAGCAGGCGGGCGTGATCACGATGGACGGCCGCAACGTCACCATCAAGGCCGCTGACGGACAGATGCTCAGCTACAACGGCAAACCCGTGAAGGAAGCGCCGCTGCGCTTGTCGGAATCAGGCCGGCCGGCCGATCTCATCACATACAAGAGCACGACGTTTTTCCTGCACTTCAGCGGTCCGCGCCTGGCCATCCGCGTGCGCGATCAAAAGGCGCCGCTTCGGACCGGCTTCACCAGCCTCAAGTGGTATCCGGCCAATCCGGCGATGCGGGTTACCGGCACGTTCACACCGCTCGCCACACCGAAGGTGGTCCAGGCGCCCACGATTCTGGGTGACCTCGAACCGTTCACTGTGCCCGGTAACGTGGCGGTGACCATCGGCGGCAAGACCGCGAACATGGAAGCCTGGAAGTCGGGCGACCGCTTGTGGTTCGTGTTCCGCGACCTGACCAGCGCCGACAGCACTTATCCTTCGGCCCGCTTCCTGTACACCGACGCGCCGACCGCCGACGGCAAGGTGACGCTCGACTTCAATCGCGCGCAGAACCCGCCGTGCGCGTACAACCCCTGGACGACTTGCCCGCTACCGCCCTCGGCAAACAAACTGGCGGTGCGCATTGAAGCGGGCGAGAAGCGCTATCACGCGGAACCGACGTCGAATGCGGCCGTGCTGAGGAAGTGAACGCGACAGGACTGGAGCCGAGTTTCCTCGCCTACCTTTCCTTCACCTTCATACTCGTCGTCACGCCCGGGTCGACGACGGCGGTGGTGGTGCGCAATACGCTCGAGGGCGGCCGGCGTGCCGGTTACGCCACCGCCCTCGGCGCCGCACTCGCCAATACCTCCATTGCCACGGCGTGCGGTCTTGGTCTTTCCCTGCTGATGAATTTTTGGCCCGGGTCGGTGGACGCCATGCGCATCGGCGGTGCCGCGTTCCTGGCGTGGCTGGGGCTCGCCAGCTTGTGGCGGGCCTGGCAGCACGCCGACTGTGGCATTCGGATGTCGGGCGACTCAAGCGACGCGCCGCTGCGGTCCCATGCGCGCGCCTACTTTGCCGACGGCCTCGCCATCAACCTGCTGAGTCCCGTGATTATCAGCTTCTATCTGTCGGTAGTGCCGACGTTCGTTCCCTCCGGCGCGTCGCGTTTTTACTATCCAGTGCTGGCGTCATCGCATGTTGGGCTGGCGTTCCTCTGCCACTCGGTGTGGGCGACCGGCCTTGACGTGATGCGTCGATGGTTCATCGAGCCATGGACCCGCCGCGCGCTTCAAACGGCCACGGGTTTGGCGTTGATCGGGCTCAGCGTTCGCGTCGTCCTGTGAGGTGCCTGTCGCCATCTCCCGGTCGATCAGGCGTCGCCTGCAGCAGCGATGGAGGCTTCCTGTTGTTTAAAGGGCGCTGCACCGGCGCCAAGCCGCTGCCTTAGCTCTCGTGGAGTAAATCCCAACCTTGATTCGTCCAGAGACCGATCCCGATCTTGTCGCGAGGTTCCTGCGCGATGCGGCGCACTATCCGGGCGGCCATTCCGCCGGCGTGGTGCGGCCGCAGACGATGACCGAGGTGTCAGAGTTTGTGCGCAGTGCGGCGGCGCGGCCTGGCGGAGCGCGGCACGAGATCCTGGTGGTCGGCGCGCAGTCGTCGCTGACCGGCGGAGCGACTCCATTCGGCGAGGTCGTGCTCAGTACCGAACGCCTGACAACCCTGCAGATCGAAGGCGAGCGAATCCGAGCCGGTGCCGGCGTCACGATGCAAGCCATTCAGGACGCCCTCGCGCCGGTGGGCCGTTGGTTGCCGCCGGTGCCGACCTACCTGGGTGCGACCGCCGGCGGTGTGGTCGCCACCTGCGCAGCCGGTGCTGCCACCTTCAAGTACGGCACCGTCCGACCATGGGTCCACGGACTCACCGTGGTGTTGGCCAGCGGAGAGGTTCTGTCGATGGAACGCGGCCAACGTCGAGCCGCCGATCTGGTCGCGCTACCCGCCGTGCGCATGCCGGAGGTGCCGAAATGCTCTGCCGGCTATTTCATCGCGCCCGACATGGACCTGGTCGACCTGTTCATCGGGTGCGAAGGAACGCTGGGCATCGTCTCGGAGGTGGTGTTTCAGACCGCAGCCATGCCGGTTGCGCGATGCCAGGCGCTGGTCCCGGTCGCCACCGAAGAAGCCGGCATTCGACTGGTAGCCGAGATCCGTGCCGCCGCCAGGCAGACCTGGCAGACGCGCGATCCCCACGGCATTGATGTCTCGGCGATTGAGCACCTGGACGCGCGATCGATTGCCGTGATTCGAGAAGACGGGATCGATCGCAAACTCGAGATCGCCCTGCCCTCGGGCACCGGCATCGTCCTGCTTATCGAACTCGAGCTGTCGCACCAGGCTGCTTCCGCCGACCTGTGGCTACAGCTGCAAACCGCCCGTGACGTCGACGCCGCCGACTCGGTGCTGCGTCGCTTCTGCGCCTTGCTCGATCGCCACGGAGCCTTGGACGATGCCGAGATCGCGTTACCGGATAATCGCTCGCGTGCCGCGGCATTCCTTGAATTACGCGAGGCCGTGCCCGGGGGAGTCAATCGTCGCGTCGCCCTCGCGCAACACCAAGTCGATGCGGGTATCTACAAGACCGCGGCCGACATGATTGTTCCGTTCGAGAGATTTGGCGACATGATGCGAACCTGCCGGCAGCTGTTTGGCGAGCGCGGGCTCGATCTCGCGGTGTGGGGCCACATCTCCGACGGCAACGTGCATCCGAACGTGATTCCGACCTGTGCGGATGACGTCACGCAGGGTCAGCAGGCCATCCTGGCACTCGGTGAGGCAGTAATCGCGATGGGCGGCAGCCCGCTGGCCGAACATGGTGTCGGCCGCAATCCGATCAAGCAGTCACTGTTGCGGCTGCTGTATGGCGCCGACGGGATCGCGGCGATGCGCGCCATCAAGTTCAGCCTTGATCCTCGCGGTTCGCTCGCGCCCGGAGTGATTTTCCCGGTGTAGCTGACCACACCATTCGTCCCAGTCGAATCTCGCGTGCTATCGTCGCAAGCTCATCATGCGAGTGTTGATGTTGCTGCTTGCGGCGATCGCCGCGTCGGTTCCCGCGTCGGTTCCCGCGTCGGCGCAGCCCTCGGGGCCGGTCGGCGCTCCCGGTCTCACCAGAAGTTACGACGGCCGGTCGGGCAGACTCGACGTCGTCCCTCCCCGTGTCGACCAGTCGATCGAGGTCGATGGCCAGCTTGACGAGACCGTCTGGACACAGGCCGCGGTGCTCGGCGGGTTCTCGCGCTACGCACCCGTCGACGGCGAACCGGCCGACCACGCCACCGAGGTGCTGGTGTGGTACTCGCCGACCGCCCTGCACTTCGGCATCCGTGCCTCGGCGCCTGCCGGCTCGGTGCGCGCCACGTTGGCGGACCGCGACCGCATCCAGTCGGACGATCACGTGATCATCTTCTTGAGCACCTACAACGATGGCCGCCAGGCCTTCGTGTTTGGCGTCAACCCGCTTGGCGTGCAGCTCGATGGTGCGCTGTCCGAAGGTACCCGCGGCAGCGGCGGCGGCTTTACCGGCCTCACCCAGGGGCGCGAGCCGCCCGACCTGAATCCAGACTACGTGTTCCAGTCGAAAGGCCACGTGACCGGGAGCGGTTACCAGGTGGAGATTCGCATCCCCTTCAAGAGTGTGCGTTACCAGTCAGGCGCGCAGCAGGATTGGGGCATTCACGTCACGCGCGGCATTCCGCAGCAAGGTATTGAAGACAGTTGGGCGCCCGCCAGGCGCGAAGGCGCGTCGTTTCTGGCACAGGCTGGCAAGTTGAAGGGGCTCACCGACCTGCGTCGCGGACTCGTGCTGGATCTCAATCCCGTCGGCACCACCAGGCTCGATGGGGAGAGCGACGCGGACGGCTGGAAGTACGACGCCTCGCGTCCCGAGTTCGGCATGAATTTGCGCTGGGGGATCACGCCGAACCTGACCTTGAACGGCACGCTCAATCCCGATTTCTCGCAGGTGGAAGCCGACGCCGGACAGTTCAGTTTCGATCCTCGGCAGGCGCTGTTCTTTCCAGAAAAGCGGCCGTTCTTTCTCGACGGCATCGAGCAGTTCGCGACGCCCAACAACTTGATCTATACCCGCCGTGTGGTCGCGCCGATTGCGGCTGCCAAGGTCACCGGCAAGGTCACCGGGCGCACGAACCTGGCCTACCTGTCGGCCGTGGACGACCGGTCGCTGTCGGCGAGCGGCGACAATTATCCAATCTTCAATATCCTGCGCGTGCAGCAGGACGTGGGCGCCAGGTCGAAGGCCGCGCTGGTCTACACCGACCGCATCGACGGCAATCGCTCGAACCGCGTGTTCGGCGGTGACGCACGGTTCCTCTGGAACGACATTTACAGCCTCACCCTGCAGGGCGCCCTGAGCCGCTCGTCTTCGCCGGCGGCCGTCACCACAGCGCCACTGTGGCAGGGCGTGTTTGCGCGCACGGGCCGCCGCTTTGCCATGCGCTACACCGTCCGCGGCGTCGATCCGGAGTTCCGCGCCGCCGCCGGATTCATCTCGCGCACGGGCATTGCCTCGGGCAACCTCAATCACCAGGTCATCACCTACGGCAAGCCCGGCAGCGTTCTCGACCGCTGGAGCAGCGACATCGTTGTTGATGGCACCTGGCAGTACGACGAGTTGATGGCGGGCCGGTCGTCGCAGGATCGTAAGCTGCACTTCAACAACAACTTCTCGTTGCGGGGAGGCTGGCGCCTGGGCGGCTCGGTGTTAGTCGAGACGTTTGGCTTCGATCCGGGCTTGTACCGCAGCTATTTTCTCGGCAGCCAGGGTGCGGGCGGCCTCGAGTTCACGCCGTTCGTCGGCGAGCCTCGGCTGCCCAACCTCGACTACCTGGTGTCAGCCACCACGCCGCAGCGGCGCGGTGTCGAGCTTGACGCATTCATACTGTGGGGCAAGGACGAGAATTTCTACGAGTGGTCGTCGGCCGACATCATCTTTCTGAACCTGGGTGCGGCGTGGAAGCCCACCGGCAAGTTGCGCGTCGACGCGCGTTACCAGCTGCAGTCGTTCCGGCGTCGCTCAGACGACTCGATTGTCGGGATTCGAAGAATTCCGCGCTTGAAGGCGGAGTACCAGATTGCCCGTCCGATCTTCATCCGCATGGTTGGGGAGTACAACAGCGACTGGCAGGACGATCTGCGCGACGACTCGCGCACCAACCTGCCAATCTACATTCGCAATGCGTCTGGTGGCTACGAGCGAGCGGCGAAGGCCTACACCAAGTCGTTCCGGGCCGACTGGTTGTTCTCCTATCAGCCGACCCCAGGCACGGTGTTGTTTGCGGGTTACGGCAACACGCTGGCGAACGTCGACGAGGATCCGCGAACGGCGCGCCTCAAGCGAACCGTCGACGGGTTCTTCTTGAAGGTCAGCTATTTGTTCCGGCTCTGACGCGCGTCCGCGGCCTCGTCGGGCTTCGGCCGCCACAGCACGACAACCTTACCAACCCGTTGCACGGACGCCGAATCGGTGGCGACGCAGATGTGCTCGCCCATGGACTCGCGCGCCTCGCGATCGTCACCGAGAATCTTCACTTTGATCAGTTCGTGTGCGGTGAGAGCACGATCGATCTCGGCGACCACGGCAGGGGTGAGCCCGCCGTGCCCGATCATCACCTTCGGTTCAAGCGCGTGCGCGCGGGCTTTGAGATGGGCGCGTTCGCGGGTCGTCAGGTGCACAGGCATCGCTTGATTGTATCCGCAGCAAACTCATCACGTCAGCGTCCGCCGGGTGAGGCGGGGTTGGCGCCATGGCCGTGCCACGTCAGTTCATCTCAATTGGCGCATCTCGTGCATTGAACGATGCGGAGGCTTAATTTGGTCATGCGAAATCCGATTTATGTTCTGGCGTCGCTTTCATTGGTAATGGCGGGCGCTGCCTGCTCCAACAATCGCGCTGAGGAAAGACCAAGCGCGACGGCGACTGCCGATAGCCGGGCGGTCGAGACTTCGGACACGGTGAAGGTGGAAGGCTGCCTGAGCGGCGGGACCGATGGCCGTTTGGTGGTGACCGCGGCGCCCGATCCGCTGGTCAACGCAGTCGCTCGCGCGGGCGCCGGCGAGCGCGACACTCACAGCTATGTGCTGGTCGGGGGCACCAACCTCCAGACGCATATCGGCAAGCGCGTCGAGGTGACCGGAACACTGATCGGCAAGCGGCAGGAAGTTGAGCAGGAAACCAAGCGCGAGAGCCAGTCGGCACCGGCGAGCGGCGACAGCGGCAAGACGCCGACGGTGAAGACGACCGAGGCGGTGGATATCGAAGTCAGGCAAATGCAGGTCGCCGGCGTGCGCGAGCTGGCCGCCACCTGCCAGGTCACGCCGTAGCGACTCGGAGTGCCGGGATCGCGACAAGTGTCGCGATCCCACAGACCGAGCCGCCTACGGTGTGCGCCGCATACGGTTCACCGCCTTCACCATCAGGAAGACGACCCACGCCAGGATGATGAACTGCACGACCTGCGTGACGAACGCACCGTAGGCAATCACCGCGGCGCCTGCCGCGCGGGCCTCGGCCAGCGAGGCGTAGGGCGCTGCGGCCTTGGCGCCGTCTCGCAGTACGACGAACATGTTGGTGAAGTCGGTGCCACCGAGGGCGAAGCCGACAATTGGCATGATCAAGTCATTGACCATCGAGTCGACAATCTTTTGAAAAGCCGCGCCGATGATCACGCCGACGGCAAGATCCATCACGTTGCCCTTGGCGATGAACTCTCGAAATTCGCTCAACATATGCGCTCCTGCCGGTCTTAGGGTCTTAGGGTCCTGGGGTCTTAGCCTTCAAGCCCCCTGGGTCAGCTTCAAGTGCCCGATGTGATGACGGCCGTGCCAGGCATACAACTGCAGGAACCAATCGAGGGTCACCGGGCCGTGGTCGGGATGAATCGCGGCGCGCGCGAAGTCGGCGTCTGACAACGACTCGAGCATGCGGTGCCAGCGGTGATGTAACCCGTCAAGGATCTGCACCGACACCACCGGATCTTCGGTCGTGGAATCAGCGAGCTTGGCCCATTCGGCCTCTTTGTACGGCTTGATCGTTGGCTTGTCCTCGGTCAGCGCCAGGCGGAAGCGGACGAAGGCGTTCATGTGGCTGTCGGCGATGTGATGCACCACCTGGCGGCCGGTCCAGCCGCCCTCGCGGTAAGGTTGGTCAACTCGGGCGCTCGTCATGGCCGCCTTGAGTTCGGCAGGGAAGCTGCCTATGGTGGCAATGCACTCACGGCGGGTTTCGGCCGTCGGATTTGGGTTGAAGGCGAACTTGCCGGTTGGAAATCGTGGGTCCATGGCGAGATAATGCGCCGCAGGCCAGCCCGGCTGCAAGCGTAAAACCTTGATTCTAAACGATAAAGTCCCGCTAAGCTCCACACCTGAGCACTCAGCACCTCAGCACTCCAGCACCTCAGCACCTAAGCACCCGTGACAACCCAACCGAATCGGCCCAACCCCGTCCAAGTGACAGGGATGGATGAACGCGACGCGGCAGTGGTTGCCCAGGCCCGCGAAGGCGACCGCGATGCGTTTCGAGCGCTCGTCGACCGCCATTCCCGCTATGTTTTCTCGCTGGCGCACCGCATGACCGGCAACGCCCAGGACGCCGAGGACGTGGTGCAGGAAGCGTGGCTCAAGGCGCACAAGCAGTTGAGCCGGTTCGAGGCCCGGGCTGATTTCCGCACCTGGTTGCACCGGATCACCGTGAACTGTTCGATCGATCTGATTCGCGGCCGGCGTCACCGTGAAGACGCCCACGACCCGGCCGACCTCGAGCAGGGTCCGCTCAGCGAGCGCGGCAGCGAGTCGCAGCCGACGCCGGAGCGCGTCGCTGCCAGCACGCAGATTTCGGACCGCGTGAACGAGGCGCTCGGGCTGCTGACTGCCCACCAGCGCGCCGCCTTCACGCTGCGCCATGTCGAGGGCATGTCGATCGAGGAAGTGGGCGAGAAGCTCGGGATGAAGACCAGCGCGACGAAGCACAGTATTTTTCGCGCCGTGAAGAAGATGAGAAACGCCCTCGAGCCACTGGTGCAGACGGATTCACGCAGGGCGGCACTTTAGAGCCGCCAAGATCACAAATGACCAACCATCTCAGCGAAGAGCAACTGATCCTCCACTACTACGGCGAGACCGACGGCGCCGACCGTTCGCGCGTCGAGTCGCACCTGGGCGCCTGTGGCGACTGCCAGGCGGCCAACGCGCAGTTGCGTCGCGTGCTCACGCTGGTCGAGACCGCGGCTCCGGCGGAGGCGCGTCCCGGCTTCGAGCGCGACGTGTGGGCGCGGCTCGAACCGCAGCTTCCACCTTCGCGCTCCGCGCTACGGTGGACAAGTTCCTTCTTCTGGTTCCCGCAGTGGGCGCTCGCCGGCGGGGTCGCTGCGCTCGTTTTCGTTGCCTTCATGGCCGGACGGTTCTCCGGTGGCGTGCCGGCCGGCGTCACCCAGGACGAGCGCATCGTCGCTGAAACCTCACCCGAGCGCGTGCTGCATGCTGCGGTGGGCGATCACCTTGATCGCACGCAGATGATGCTGACCGAGCTGGTGAACAACGATGTTGACCAGGCCGACGCGTTTGCCGGCGAGCAGGAACGCGCCTCGGATCTGGTAGCCATCAATCGCCTGATTCGCCAGTCGGCGGCGCAGTCGGGTGATGCCGGCGTGGCCGACGTGCTCGAAGATCTCGAACGCGTGTTGCTGGAGATTGCCAACGCTCCGGCCGATGTCACGTCTAACGAATTGTCTGACTTGAAATCACTCATCACCGCTCAGGACCTGTTGTTCCGCGTGCGAGTGATTGCTTCGGAGATGCGTAACCGAACCCGTGCCGGTCGCGAGGCTGGCGATCGACTTCCGCAGCGCCCCCCGATTTCGTAGCGCCGCGAGAGAAGTTGGAAATTGAAACACGAGAGACCGCGAACCAGGAGGGCGGGACTTTAGTCCCGCCGGCCGCCGTGGCGGTCCAGCAGATGGAGAAACGAACTATGAGCGCAGTGATCAACACCTGTCGGATTGCGGTGGTCTGCGGCGTGCTCGCCACGCCGGCCGCTGCCGCCGGCCAGGAGCTTGTGGTGCCTAGGGTGCCAATGGTGCCTACGGTGCCTACGGTGCCTACGGTGCCGATGGTGCCTATGGTGCAGATGATGCCGGATATGGCAGACCTGCCAAGGCTGTTGGATCTTCCGGTGCTGGCCGGCCTGACTGAGTTGCGTGGGCTAGCGGCCCTCGATGGCGCCCGCGCTGTGCTTACGCCCGGCGTCTACCGCTTCGACGGCCAGCGCTCGCGCGATGATGAGCAGGCCTCGCGTGAGGACGAAGCGAAGCAACGCGCCGAGGAAGCCAAGCAGCGCGAATCCGAACGCCGGCAGCGCGTCGACGAAACCTATCAGAGGGGACAGGAACACCTCGAGCGCAAGAGCTGGGCCCGTGCCGCCGATTCGTTCACCTCGGTGATCGAAGCCCAGAACTCGAACCGCGTCGACTCGGCGCTCTATTGGAAGGCCTACGCCCTTGACAAACTCGGTCAGCAGGCCGACGCGCTCGCTTCGGTCGCACAGTTAATCAAGAGCTACCCGCAGAGCCGATGGCTTGCGGACGCGAAGGCGCTTGAACTGCAGGTGCGCCAGAACGCCGGCCAGGCGCCGAGGCCTGAAGCGGAATCGGACGAAGAGCTGAAGTTGCTCGCCATTCAGGGGTTGCAGCACTCCGATCCGGAACAGGCCGTGCCGATGCTCGAGAAGCTGCTGCAGGGAACGGCCTCGCCGCAACTGAAGGCTCGCGCGTTGTTCGTGCTCGCGCAGAGCAACTCGACCCGGGCCCGCACCGTGCTGTCAACGGTCGCCCGCGGCGGTTCCAATCCCGATGTGCAGCGCCGGGCGATTCAGTATCTGGGTGTCCACGGCTCGCGCGAAAACCGCGCGGTGCTGGCCGAGATCTACGCCGGCACTGCCGACGTGGATATCAAGCGCCAGATCCTGCGCTCGTTCATGGTCGCCGGCGACAAGGAACGCGTGCTGGCCGCAGCCAACACCGAAAAGACCCCCGAACTGCGCCAGGAAGCAGTGCGCCAACTCGGCGTGATGGGCGCCCGCGAAGAACTGTGGCAGATGTACCAGAAGGAATCGGTCGTTGACGTGAAGCGGCAGATTCTGCAGTCGATGTTCGTCGGCGGCGACGCAACGCGCCTGATCGAAGTCGCCAACAGCGAAGCAAATGCCGACCTTCGCCGCACCGCGGTGCGCCATCTTGGCACCATGGGGCGCACCAAAACCGGCGATGCACTGGTGGGCATCTACGCCAAGGAGAAGGAAGCCGACATCAAGCGTTCGGTGATCAACTCGCTGTTCGTGCAGAACAATGCCGAGTCACTGGTCGCCATTGCCCGCAAGGAAACCGATCCCGCGATGAAGCGCGAGATGGTGTCGAAGCTCTCGCTGATGAAGTCGAAGGTTGCGCTCGACTACCTGATGGAGATTTTGAACAAGTGAGATCGGGGATCGGGGATCAGGGATCGGGGATCGTGGGGCGTGGGCACATGCTTCTGTGTGCAATGGTGCTCGCGGCGCACCTTGGTGCGCCAGAGGCCGCCGCGCAGACGCCTCGCCTCTCGAACGGGCGTCTCGAGAATCACACCGTGTCGGCAGGTCTCAGCAAAGACCTGCCGGCGCTCGCCGCGAAGCTGACCGAGCCTACGTGGATCGGTTACGCCGTGCCGATGATCGACGGCGAACACCACATGTGTGACTACTGGAACGACGGCAACGGCCGCGCCGGCTACCTGGGCGCGCGATCCACGGCACCGGTGCTGCTCGAACCGCCTGGCCACTTCTTCGTCCTCTATCGGATCGAGGCCGGCCAGGTGTCGCGCATCCGTACCTACTCAGCGGATTGTCCGCTCGATGCGGGCGGCAAGGCGGTGCACTGGTTTACCAACGTAACCGCGGCCGATAGCCTGAACTACCTGAAATCGTTTCTCGCCTCGTCTGCCGCCAGCAACCGCACAGTCGACTCGGCAGTCACGGCCATGGCCATGCACGACGGCCAGCCGGCCCTTGACACGCTGATTGCGCTGGCCCGCGACCACGCCAGCAGCAAGGTTCGCGGCTCGGCATTGTTCTGGCTGGCTCAGCGGGCAGGTCAGAAGGCCGTCGGCACCATCACTGCCGCGATCGATAACGATCCCGACACCGAAGTGAAGAAGAAGGCGGTGTTTGCCTTGAGCCAACTGCCGGACCACCAAGGCGTGCCCCTGCTTATCCAGCAGGCGCGCACCAATAAGAACCCGGCTGTGCGCAAACAGGCGATGTTCTGGCTCGGTCAGTCGAAGGACACAAGGGCTCTCAAGTTCTTCGAAGAGATCCTGCGCTAGGCGGTTGCAACCATCCGGTGACCTGGATCCATCAAACGTTCGAGGCCACCGTGATGCGACGAATTGCTGCCCTAATCCTCATCCTGTTCTCCGCCCAGGCCGCCTGGTCAGCTGTACTCCCGGTGGGAGTCCTGGCCCAGGCGCAACCTGCGATCTACCGCGGTGACTGGACCGCGGACACTCGCAATACCTGGCAGGACGATGACGGGGAGCCGCGCGTGCAGATCAACCTGCGCAGCGGCGCGGGCGACAGCCGTTGGGGCTTTGGCGTCAGGCTCCGCGACCTCGCTGGGCTCCCCGCATCTGCACTAGCCAATGTTGCCAACAACGTCCAATTTGCGTGGACCCGAGAGGCGGGGGTCTTTCGCTTCACCGGCTCATTCGACCAAGGCCGCGGTAACGGCACCTATGCGTTCACGCCCGATCAATCGTTCGTCGCCAACATGGCCGCTGCCGGCTACCGCAATCTCTCCACCGACGACATTGTCCGCCTCGCGGTGATCGACGTCACTGTGGCGCATGTGCGCGGGCTGGCGCAGGCCGGTTACGCCGGTCTCGCACTCGATGACGTGGTGCGGACTCGCATCCACAGGGTGACGCCGGAGTTCGTGCGCGACCTGGCCGCGGTTGGCTATAAAGGTGTGGCAGTTGACGACCTGGTGCGCATGGCCATTCACGGTGCGACGCCGGCCGGCATCAAGGCCATGCAATCAGCGGGCATTCGCGGTCAGTCGGTCGAGGAACTGATCAAGTTCCGCATTCACAAGGTGACCCCAGAGTTCATTGCCGCCCTCAACGCCCGTGGCTACCAGAACATCGTCGCTGACGACCTGGTGAAGATGCGCATCCACAAGGTGTCGGCCGAAGAGATGGACCAGCTGAAGGCGCTTGGCTTCGGCGGCATGAGCATCGATCAGCTGGTGAAGTTCCGCATTCACCGGGTGACGCCCGATTACATCAAGGGCTTGCGCGATGTCGGGTTCGTGACGGTGTCGGAAGAGCAACTGGTCCGGATGAAGATTCACAAGGTGGATGCGCAGTTCATTCGCGACGCCCGGGCCGACGGCCTCGCAGTGCAAACGCCGTCGGACGCCGTTGACCTGGCCATCCATGGACCGCGGTGGCGCAAGCGCCGATGATCTAAAGTCGGGCATGCCCATCAAGAGCAAGGCGCAGCGCCGCAAGTTCGCGGAACTCCTGGTTAACGGGGAGATCTCTGCCGAGGTCTACGAACGATGGAACCGCGAGACCGGCGGCAAGGAACTGCCGGAGCGCGTCATGCCGAAGAAGGCGGCCAAGAAGAAGGCGAAGAAAGCTAAGAAGGCAAAAAAGCGCGCGACGAAACGCCGTTAGGAGCCACCAGCAGGGCGGCACTTTAGTGCCGCCTGCTAACGGAACACGTCGGCGAGAAATCGCTCGGTGTGAAACAGCGCGACCTGCCCGCTCAATCCACCGGGTAAGGCGTCGAACGCGTGATCTCCCCAGGGAATCTCGATCAATTCAGACGAGGCGCCCGCGGCGACCAGTGCGTCGTGCAGTTGGCGCCCGTATCGCGGCTGCACGATGTGATCGCGGGAGCCGTAGATCAGCAGGGTGCGTGGTGCGCTGGCGGACACGTACGAGATCGGTGACGCACTGCGATAGGCCTCGGGCATTTCATCCGGCGTGCCGCCGATGAAGGTCTCGAGCACGTCACGCGAGCCAATCGGGTCGGGCCGCGGCGGCTCGCGCCATCCCTGCGTCAGGTTGACCGGGCCGTAGTAGCTGATCACCGCCGAGACGCCAGGATCCTGCAGTCCCGCGACCATCGCCAGCTGTGAGCCCGCCGAGCGGCCCATCAGCACCATCTTCGCCGCATCGCCGTCATACTCCGGCGCGTGCGTGCGCACCCATGTGATGGCTGCCTGGACGTCTTGCAACTGCGCCGGCCAGCGCCAGGCTGGCGCGTGCCGATAGTCAACGGCGAACACCACGTGTCCGCGTGACGCGAGCCGTGCCGCAAACCCGGCATCGTTCCCGGGTGCGCCTCGCTGCCAGGCTCCGCCGTAGATCTGGACAATCACGGGATGCGGCCCAGCCGTCAACGGCTGGTAGACATCCACCGTCAACGCGACGCCCTCGGTCACGCCCAGCCGCACGCCCTTGATCAGGCGCAGCTGGCCGATGTCCACACCAGCAATCAGGTTGTTGAGAGACAGCGGGACATTGCGCGGATACCGCGCGAGTGGCCACGCGAACAGCACAGTGGCGATCACCGACAAGACGAGCGCGATACGGCGAACCGTTCCCGTCCCTCGCCAGGCCATCGCCGCGGCGACCACGGCGGGCACCAACAGGAGCGGGCTGATTTCGGGGGCTCCAACGCTTAGCGGCAACAGCATCATCGTCGGCGCAGGCACGACGATCCAGATTGCGAGAAAGAAGAGCACCGACGCGATGATCAGCAACAGCCAGGACACGCCCCAAAGTATCGCCGAAACGGCTCAGTTGCCGCAGCTTCCCCATGGGAAGGTCAGTCTCGCCGTGGTACGGTGGGGCTATGGGACAGGAATTTGCAAATCAGCCGCTGCTCTTGCTGATGGCTGCAGTCTTTGGTGCACTCGGCGCCATTCTCCTGATCTCCGGCCTCGTCGCGCTGCGACGCCTGCGGCCCTTCCGATTCATGGTGCGCACGCTGATGGGCCTGTTGCTGCTGTCTCTGGGAGCCTTGGCGGGGGCCGTCAGTGTCGGCCTGCAGGGCTATCGCGCGCTGACCCGTGAGGACCTCGCCGCCCGCATTGTCGTACAGCCGATCGGCCCGCAGCTGTTTTCGGCCACGGTCCACATTCCCGGACGCCCCCAGAGCAGTTATTACGAACTGGCCGGCGACGCGCTGTACGTCGATGCGCACATCCTGAAATGGAAGCCGCTGGCCAACATCCTTGGGTTGCACACTTCTTACGAGCTGGATCGCATCGGTGGCCGCTACGACGATCTGGAACGAGAACGGACGGCACCCCGCACCGTGCACTCCCTTGCGCCCGAGCGCTGGGTCGACCTCTTCTCCTTGCGCACCCGCTACTCGGCGCTGGCGCCCGTGCTCGATGCGGAGTACGGCTCGGGAACGTTCGTGAGCGTCACCGCACCAGCGGAGTTCGAAGTTCGGGTCTCGACCACGGGTCTCTTGATACGGCCGATTGCAGTACCCTGAAGCAGTGAGCCCCGACCTGGTCAAGCGCATACAAGCTGCCTTGTCGCAGCCGCTGCCCGGCCTCGCTGCGCAGCTGCGCATGGCACCGAGTCCGCGGGTTGGGTGGGATCCCCTCAAGTTGCCCGCGGGAACACGAGATGGCGCCGCGCTGGTCTTGATCTACCCGCATCACGACACCCTTCACCTCGCGCTCACCGTTCGAGGGTCGGGCATGCGGAACCACACCGGACAGGTGTCGCTGCCCGGGGGGAGGGTAGACGAGGGCGAGACGGTCGAGGCCGCCGCCCTGCGTGAAGCGGAGGAGGAGATTGGCGTCCCTCGCGGATCGGTGCTCGTGCTGGGATTGCTGACGCCGCTGCATATCCCCGTCAGCAATTACCTGCTACACCCAGTGGTCGGGTTCGTGCCGGCACGCCCGGTGTTCAACCGCGCGGAATGGGAGGTCGCCCGCATCATCGAACCCAGCGTCGAGCAACTGCGCGATCCGGTCACCGTGAAGCGAGAGTTCCGCAACCGGACGGCTGACGGCGAGAGCATCCAGATTGACGTGCCGTTTTTCGACATCGAGCAAGAGAAGGTGTGGGGTGCGACCGCGATGGTGCTGGCGGAGTTTTGCGCGATCCTCGCGGCGCCATGAACTCCGGACCCGAGCATGCCCGCTTTGGCGCGCCGTGGTCGAGTTCGCTCAGGATGATGTCGGCGCTGTTCACGTTCGTAGTCGGCGTGCCCGCCCTGGTGCAGTTGCTCAACGGCCGAATGATCATCGGCGGCGCCCTCTTGGTTGTGCTCATCCTGCCGCTGGCTCTGAGCGTCCGCGGCTACGAGATCGTGGGGCTCGAGTTGCGGATCCGTCGTCTCTGCTGGAGCACGCGCTTTCGCTTGGATGGTCTGACGACGGCGACAGTGTTGCCCAACGCGATGGCCTCTTCGTTGCGGACCTGGGGAATTGGCGGGGCGTTCAGTTTCAGCGGGCACTTCGTCAACACCCTCGGCCGTTACCGTGCCTTCGTGACCGATCCCCAGCGCACCGTGGTCCTGCAGCTCAGTAGCGGCATTCTTGTGATTTCTCCAGACCGCCCTGAAGACTTTGTCGCTGCCGCCACGGCCGCCGCGGCTGGCGGCTCACGAGCGGCTAGTTGCGATATCCTCTCGTCGTGATTACCCGCGGCTGGGCCGTGTTGGCCGGCGTCGCCCTCTCGACGACAATCTGGGCGCAGGCACCGCCTGCCGCCGATCCGCTGTTCGACAGGTTCTTCGCCGCTGAAAGCACCGCCGATGCGTTGATCGCCGCCGACCAATTGGTGGCAGCGGGAGTGGATTTCGACGCTGCCTACGCGCGGCTCAAGAAGGGTCGCCCCTACGGCGACGAGAAGCGCGGCGAGTACGCGCTGCGCTGGAAGTCGAAGTCCGGTCCCTTCTTCAACAACATCGTCAATGTGCAGTTGTTAGCCGGTAGTTTTTAGTCAGTAGATAATTAACAGACGACTTCATATAAATGGAAACAACATTTTCATACGAGCATTTATTTTCTTTTACGCAGAATATATTTCTTGCTATCGGATGCAATGAAGCAGATGCTGAAACGGCCACGAAGGCATTGCTTGCTGCCGATATACGTGGAATTGATTCGCATGGAGTAGCAAGGTTAAGTGGATATGTACGTTTATGGCAGGCAGGGAGGATCAATGCAAAACCACATATACATATTATACACGAAACGCCTTCAACAGCTGTGGTTGATGGTGATAGTGGCTTGGGTTTAGTTGTTGCACCCTTTGCAATGCATGTGGCAATTGGAAAAGCAAAACATGTTGGCAGCGGATGGGTGAGTGTACAAAACAGTAATCATTTTGGTATTGCAGGATACCATGCTATGATGGCTTTGCAGCATGATATGATTGGGATGGCCATGACCAATGCATCAGCTTTAGTGGCACCAACATTTTCAAATGAACGGATGTTGGGTACCAATCCCATTGCTGTTGCTGTTCCGGCAGGAAGTGAACCAGCTTTTGTTGCAGATATGGCAACAACCACTGCTGCTAATGGTAAACTGGAAATACTGCAAAGAAAAAACATGGAAGCACCCATGGGATGGATACAGGATGCAGAAGGACATTCTACAAAAGATGCGCATGCATTAAAAAACAAAGGTGCTTTGCTGCCGCTGGGTAGCGATAAAGAACACGGAAGTCATAAAGGATATGCACTCGGTTCTATTGTTGATATTTTTTCTGCTGTACTGAGCGGTGCTAACTATGGCCCATGGGTGCCGCCATTTCCTGCTTACGTGCCCATGCCTGAAAACCAGCCGGGTAAAGGATTGGGGCATTTTTTAGGAGCCATGCGTATTGATGCTTTCCGTAAACCGGAAGATTTTAAAAAAGACATGGATCAATGGATACAACGGTTCAGGAATGCAAAACCTATTGAAGGTTATGAAAAAGTGTTGATACCGGGTGATCCCGAAAGGGAATTTGAAGTACAACGAATGAAAGAGGGAATTCCTTTGCTTAGTACAGTTGTTGAAGATTTAACTGAAGTTGGACGTAAATTCAATCTCAATCTTTAATTTCGCCGTCCATTAACGATTGACTGTTTAGCAAGTGTTTGCGGTGTCTGCACAAAAAGAGGAAGCTTATTGATTTTGCAAAGCAGCGGATTAAATTGTTACCCAAAATGCGAGATGGCCGGGGGGTGATGAAGGATATTCATTTGTACAAGTGTCGAGACGCTTCGGTCTCGATGCCGAATGAAACTTCGGCATGCG
>JANMUX010000366.1:0-9945 GCA_031392125.1 Acidobacteriota bacterium
AATACTATTCACGGTACCGTCTTGGGGGGCAAGTATGCCGACCTGTTGCTGATCGATCGAGACGTGATGACGGTTGAGCCAGCACAGATCTCAGGCACCTCCGTGCTGCTTACCGTCGTTGGCGGAGAGATCGTGTATGAAAAATCAAAGTAACGGTCGAGCAAAAAGCCGGTGTAACCGCTGCACGGGCTAACATGACGGTATGACTGGGTCAGAACGAGCGTGGCAGGGGGTCCGCAGGGCGGGCCTGGCAAGCGTCGTGGTTGCAGGATTGCTGACAGCGGTCAGCGCCGGGCAGGGGCCGCAGGCGCCCGCGGCGACGAAACTGATGGTGCAAGAAGCGTCGCTGCCGCCGATCGACCGCGGCCTGCGCGATCAGGATCCGCCACGTGCGCCACGAGGTGACTCCGACCGTCGTAACGGCCAGGCACAAGGCACCCATCGCACCGGGGTCATGCAAGGCTCGGTGATCGTGAAGTTCAGGGACGGCACCTCAAGCGGCGACATCGCCTCGGCCACTCGCCAAGTCGCCGGTGACACCGTCGATCGAACGGCCTGGGCCAACTTCGACATCATAGACATTCCCGACACTGCCGACCCCGAGGCGGCCGCTGCCGCGCTCCGCGCGCGGCCCGACGTCGAATACGCCCAGCCGCGTTACCTCAATCACGCGATGAGCCGGCCCAACGATCCGCTGTATGCAAACCAGTGGAACTTCCCCGCCATCGACATGGAGCGCGCGTGGGACATCCAACCGGGCGCCACCTCCGACATCATCGTCGCGGTGCTCGACAGCGGCGTTGCGCACCGGGCGGGGACGTTGCGCTACAACTCACGCCTGCCGTTTCAGTTGACTGAAAATGGGGTGAACTTCAACATCAGGCCCGGTCTGCCGGTCTACCCCGCGCTCGGCCCGGTCGACGTGCCGTTCGCGGCTGCGCCGGAACTCGGGCAGAGCGGCTCGAGCCGCTTCGTCGCGCCGCGCGACTTCATCTGGAACGACGAGGTCCCGGTCGACCTCGACGGCCACGGCACGCATGTCACGGGCACCGTCGGCCAACTCACCAACAACGGCGTCGGAGTTGCCGGCATGGCGTACAACGTGCGAATCATGCCCGTGAAGGTGATCAGCGGCGTGTGGGATGACATCTTCCTGAGCCCTTTCGAAGGAACCGATGATGTCGTCGCACGCGGCATTCGCTACGCGGCCGACAACGGCGCCAAGGTCATCAATCTCAGTCTGGGACGTACCGAAGGCGGGCCATCACCAGTGCTGAACGACGCCGTGCGCTACGCTGTGGGCCGCGGGGTATTTGTCGCCGTGGCCGCCGGTAACACCAGGGGCAGCGGCAATCTGCCGAATGTCCTGGCGCAAGCGGCGCCCGACATCAAAGGCATGGTCGCCGTCGGTGCGGTGGGCCGAACGCTGGAAGCGGCGTATTACTCCACGTCTGGTTCGTTCGTTGAGCTCGCGGCGCCTGGCGGCGACCAGCGCGCCGGCGGAGCCAGCGCGGGCATTCTGCAACAGACGCTCGACCTCAACCTGCTCGAAACCTTTGATCGCCCGGTCGCGCAGTACGGCCCCCCGCGCGCCGACTCGTTCGCCTACTACTATTTCCAGGGCACCTCGATGGCGACACCGCACGTGGCGGGGTTTGCCGCCCTGCTGATGCAGCAGGGCGTGACCAACCCGGCCGCGGTAGAGGCGGCCATGAAGCAGTTCGCCACCGACAAGGGCGCCGCCGGTCGAGACGACCAGTTCGGCTTCGGCCTGATCAACCCTCGCGCCACGCTGCGCGGCCTCGGCCTCGTGCGCTAGGAGCTCATTTGATGACTCGCCGATTTCACCTGATTCTCCTGGCCGTGGTGGCCGCCGCCTCAATCGCGGAGCCCGCCGCCGCGCAAACGCGAACGACCCGGCGGCCCGCAACCAATTCACGCGGCATCGAGATTGGCGGCTACGCGATGGTGGGACGATTCACCTTCGCGGCAAGCGAGAGCTTCGACGCTATTCTCGGCACCAGCTCGGGCCCGATCGTTGGCGGCGGCGTCACGATCGGCTTGCCGTTAGGGGGGCTGTTCGTCGATCTCGGCGGCTGGCACTTTGCGAAGTCGGGCGAGCGTGCACTGGTGCTCGAGGGCGAGACTTTCCCGCTTGGCATTCCGCTCGACGTGACGATCATCCCCCTTGAGTTCAGTGCGGGCTGGAAGTTCCGGCTTCGGCGTCTACCGAAATTGCTTCCCTATGCGGCGGGCGGCTACACGTCGTTCGGCTACAAAGAGACGTCGTCGTTTGCCGGAGCGGGCGAGGACGTTGATGAGCGGTTCGGCGGTTACCACCTGCGAGGCGGCGCTGAATACAAGGTCACTCGCTGGCTGGGCGTGGCGGGCGAGGTGGCATGGACGACGGTGCCCGATGCGATTGGCAGCGGCGGCGTCTCGGCGGCTTTCAAAGAAACCGACCTCGGCGGAACCAGCGTCCGGGCGCGCATCACGGTCGGTCGGTGACCGCATTCGAGCGGAAGGTGCTGACCATCGTGTCACGGATCCCGCCGGGTCGCGTCATGACCTACGGCGATGTTGCCCGCCTGGCGGGCAAGCCACGCGCGGCCCGCGCCGTGGGCAACATCATGCGGAGCGCCGACCGCCCAGGGCTGCCCTACCATCGCGTGGTTGCGGCCGACGGCCGGCTCGGCGGCTATTCCAGCTTGTCCCTCAAACGGTCCCTGCTATTGGCGGAAGGCCTGACGGTGAGCCCGGGACGGGTGGTAGGATTCGCGCGAATCCGCTGGATCGGAAGATAGTTCCGAACCAATACGGGGATTAACACGTCTCTGTGGGCGTGGCTCACGGCGATGGCACCAACCCTTAAGCACACCTGGGCCCGTCCACACTTAGGGCTCCACACGCATCAACCCCCGTCCCCATGCCCCCGTCTAACCCTTCAAGTGACGTGAAAAGCGCCGATCTGGAGCTGGTCGAGCGCATTCGGAGGGGCGACGGGTCGGCGTTCGAGGCCCTATACCGCCAACACGCCACCCGGCTCTACAATCTGGCAAGCCGCATGACCGGCGCCAAGGGGGAGGCCGACGTTCTGCTCCAGGACATTTTTCTACTGGCGTATCGCAAGATTGCGAGTTTCCGCGGGGAATCGTCGCTCGGCACCTGGCTCTACCGGCTGGCCATGAACCATTGCCTGGATGTGCTGCGCAACCGGCAGACGCGCATGGGCCAGCAGACCGATTCGCTGGACGAACCGGAGGCCCCCCCGGTCGCCTCCCCCGTGCCGATACTGAGTGCGGTCAGCCGCATCGACCTCGAGCGGGCGATTGCGGCGCTGCCGCCGGCCTGCCGGGCCGCCTTCCTGCTGCACGACGTGGAAGGATTTGGCCATCAGGAAGTCGGTACGATGCTCGGGGTGTCGGAAGGCACCTCGAAGTCGCAGGTGCACAAGGCGAGAATGCGCATCAGGGGATACCTGGCGCACGGGCTGGTGAAGAAAGTCGAAAGTTGAACCGTTGATGGAACGTCGTGGAATGGAAAATTTGAAGGCTCGACATGACGTGTGACAGCCTTCGCGAAACCCTCGTCGACTATGTCGACGGGCGTCTCGAGCCCGCCGAGACGCGCGATGTCGAGCGGCATCTCGAAGTGTGCGACAACTGCAGCGCGCTCGTGACCGATCTGCGCACGATTCGCGCGGCGGCGTTCATGTTGGATCGACACCAGCCGGCGCCCGAGGCGTGGACGCGCCTGCAGGCCGCGATCGCATCAGAACCCGCGCCGAAGAACCGGCTGCTGGCCATGCCCGGTCGGGCTAATTGGCCGGTGTGGCTCGGCGCCGCAGCCGCGCTGCTGCTGGCCACCGCGATTGGCCTCTTGCCGTTGATGTCTCGCGAGGCGAACCGGGAAGGCGATGCGGCAACCGACGCTGGCGAAACCGAAATCACCGTGGAATCGGTGGCGGCGGAATTCGAAGCCGCCGAGAAGCACTACCAGAAGGCGATCGACGACTTGCAGACAATTGCCGACAAGGACACCGGCGAGCTCGATCCGCAGGTGGCCTCCGTGCTGCAGAAAAACTTGTCGGTCATCGATACGGCAATCAGCGAGAGCCGCGCCGCACTCAAGTCGCAGCCGGCCAGCACCAACGCGCAGGATGGCTTGTTCGGCGCCCTGCGCACCAAGGTGGCGCTGCTCCAGCAGACCGTCGAATTGATTAACGAAATGCGCCAGGGCAATCAAGCCGAAGCAGGGCGCAAATTCCAGACCTTGTCGCAGTAGCCAATTTATGCGGAACCGAATTGTCACCCCCCTTGTCGTCGCCCTCGCGCTGTTCGCGGGTGCAGCGCCGGCAAGCGCCGCAGTCACGTTGCGCGGCATCGTGCCCGAGGACGGCCCCCGCAGCGGGTGGTTTGAGCGTTATCAGGACTCGCGCCAGGGTCCCGAAACGACCGAACAAATCCTGCAGACCTTCAAGGTGGGCGCCGATGGCGCGCTCGACCTCACCAGCATCGCCGGCGACGTCCGCGTCACCGGCGGCTCGGGCAACGAAATCCGGGTTGAAGCCACCAAGCGCGTGCGGCACCGCAGCGCC
Organism: Acidobacteriota bacterium; assembly: GCA_031392125.1. GTDB lineage: Bacteria > Acidobacteriota > Vicinamibacteria > Vicinamibacterales > UBA2999 > 12-FULL-67-14b. The sequence continues at coordinate 4,598 of JANMUX010000366.1, forward strand.
GACCAGGCCAAGCAACTGCTGACTGCCCTGCGGGTGGAAATGGCTAACATCAACGGCCGCGTCGAGGTCCGGACGCTATACCCGCGTCGCGGTTCGTACGGCGAACGTGGCATCTCGGCCCGGGTTGATTACGTGATTGCCGTGCCGAGCGGCGTGACGGTGGCGGTCAAGTCCATTTCGGGTCACGTGCTGGTCTCGGGTGTTCGCGGTGAAGTGCGGGCCGAAACCGTGAGCGGTGACGTAAGTGTGGACTCGACGCCGAACCTGTCGGTGGCCAAGACGGTGTCGGGCAACGTGATTGCCCGCGACATCGGTGGTCCGGCCACGCTGGTGCTGAGCACGGTCAGCGGCTCGGTGATCGCCTCTGGCTTGAAGGTCCGCGCGCTCGAAGCCTCGTCGGTCAGCGGCGATGTCAAGCTGTCGGGCATGCAAGTGGAGCGGGTCGAGGCCAAATCGGTGTCTGGCAATATCGATTTCGATGCGCCGCTGGTCAAGGCCGGGCGCTACGAGTTCGTCTCGCACTCCGGCAATGTCCGCATCGTCATTTCGGGCGGCGCCGGCTTCGAGCTGGATGCCGACACTTTCAGCGGCAGCGTGCGGTCTGATGTGCCAGTCACGCTCAGGACGATGGGTCGCGAAGACCGCAACCGTGGTCGCGGCGGCGCCAGCAGCCGGGCCATTCGTGGGTCCTACGGCGACGCCAGCGCCCTGCTCTCGGTTCGAAGCCATAGCGGCTCGGTGGTGATTACCAAAAAGTGATACACAGAGTCCGCCTTTAGGCGGATTACTTCCATTCCTGCCGGTAGACCAACGCCGATCCCGAGTCGAACCTCTGGCATTGATCTGGCATAATAAACACCGGAAGGCGATCCACCGGATCGCCGCTGGAGGATTACGAATGAAGGTCAGAATTCTTGTTGCTATGCTGGCGACCGTGTTGACGGCGGGCGTCGTGTCCGCTCAAACCGCCATGCAGGGCCAGGCGCCCGCTGGAGAGACGTCGCTCGGTTCGGTGCGGGTGCCCCGCTCCGTCATGGCCGACGGCAAGCCGCTCAAGGCCGGCACCTACCAGGTGCGGCTGACCGCGCAGGATGCCACGCCGGTCGTGCCCGGTATCAAGATGGAACGCTGGGTGGAATTCGTGCAGGGAGGCAAGGTTGTCGGCCGCGAGGTCGTCAGCATTGTTCCTGCCGCCGAAGCCAAGGACCTGCAGCCCGGTCCCGATGCGCCGGTTTCGACGCGAACCGGTTCAAAGGTCGAGATGCTGAAGGGTAACGATTACCTGCGCGTGTGGATCAACCGTGCCGGAGTCGGCTACCTGATTCACATGCCGCCTGCGGCAATGTAAGCTGAAAAGGTCTTGAAAAAGCCGGGACCGCGCGCGCGGTACCCGGCTTTTTCTGTTTCTAGCCGCCGATCGACATCACGTCGAACTGCTCGTGATGCAGGTGCACGTCGGGTTTGACGATCACGTCGCGCCTCAACAGTTCTTTGAGGTCGCGCAGGACGCCCTTTTCCTCTTCCTGCAACGCGCGCGCAATGTCGGGGTTGACGCGCAGCAGCACGCCCGGGCCGTCAAGGTCTGAGCCCACCTTCTTCACTTCCGACAGGATCTCGTAGCACACTGTTGCGCTCGACTTGATGGTGCCGGCGCCGGAACAATACGGGCACGGCTCGGTGAGCACGCGCTCGAGACTTTGCTTCACGCGCTTGCGGGTGACGATCACCAGGCCGAAATCCGACACCTGCAGCGCCTTGGAGGGCGCGCGGTCCTTGCGCAGCTCCTGCTCGACGCCTGCGAACACCTTCTGGCGGTTCTTCTTCTCCTCCATGTCGATGAAGTCGCAGACGATGATGCCGCCGAGGTCGCGCAGGCGAATCTGCCGGACGATTTCTTTCGCTGCTTCGAGGTTGGTCTTGATGATGGTGTCCTCGAGACGGCCCGCGGTCTTCTTGCCGACGTAGCGGCCGGTGTTCACGTCGATCGCGACCAGCGCTTCAGTCTGGTTGATGACAATCGAGCCGCCCGACTTGAGCCACACCTTGCTGCGAAGCGCCTTGTCGAGTTCGGCCTGGACGCCGTACTCCTCGAAGATCGGGAACTCCTTGTCGTACAGCTTCACCCGCGGTGCCAGGCCGGGCATGATGCGGCCGATGAACTCCAGCGCGCGCTGGTACTCGCCGGGGTGGTCGATGCGAATCGCCGAGTAGTCGTCGGTCAGCAGGTCGCGCAGCAGCTTGGCGACCAGGCTGGGCTCCTGGTAAACGGTCACCGGCGAGCGCTTCTGCTCGCCGCGCTGCCGCATGTCGACCCAGATTTTATAGAAGTAGTTCAGGTCGGCAATGATGTCGTCCTTCGACCGGTTCGACGCCGCGGTGCGGATGATCACGCCGCCGTTGAAATGGTGCTGATCGCGGAATTCCTTGACGATGCCCCGCAGGCGCGCGCGCTCGTCGCGGCTGTCGATCTTCCGCGAGATGCCGATGTGATCGACCGTCGGCATGAACACCAGGAAGCGCCCTGGCAGCGTCACGTGGCAGGTCAGCCGCGCGCCCTTGGTGCCCAGCGGTTCCTTGGCGACCTGGACGATCACGTCCTGTCCCTCTTTCAGCAGCTCTTCGATCTTCGGCTCGGGCGCGCGTTCCTTGCCTTCTTCACGTTCGCCACGGCCACGGCCGCGGCCGCGGCGTTCGGGTTGGGCGCCCGGCGAGGCCGCCGCTTCGCCATTGCCGGTCGCCTCAGCCACCGGCTCCGCCGGCGCCTCGTCCTCGTCCTTGTCGTAGTCGTCGAGATTGGCAATGACGTCCGACACGTAGAGGAAGCCGTCGCGCTCGAGTCCAATATCGACGAACGACGACTGCATACCGGGCAGGACTTTCGAGACGCGTCCTTTATAGACGTTGCCGACGACGCCGCGGTGCTGCTCGCGCTCGACAAACAGCTCAGCGAGCTGATCGTCCTCGAGAATGGCCACGCGTGTTTCGTGGCCATTCGAGGCGATGATCATTTCTTTATTCATGGGAAAGTGCCCTGACGGAACCGGGAAACGGGAAGCGGGAACCAGGAGACGCGAACACGACTCCCGACTTCCGACTTCCGACTCCCGCCATGATCGGCATCAGTTCGTAAACCGCCGCATCCTCACGTTGAGGATCAGCCCGAACCCGGCGAGCGTCGCGATCATCGAGGAGCCGCCGTAACTCATGAGCGGCAGCGTGAGCCCCTTGACCGGCGCCAGACCCGCCGACATGGTGATGTTGTAGACAACCTGGAACGTAAACGACGAGAGTACGCCCAGCACAAGATAAGCGCCGAGTCGGTCCTTGGCCAGCCGGGCCGCATCGAGCGCGCGCGCACAATCACGAACAAGTACAACCCGAGTGCGACGAGCACGCCGACCAACCCCTGTTCCTCGGCCAGCACCGAGAAGATGAAGTCGTTGTGCGCGACGGGCAGGAAGCGCAGCTGACCCTGCGTGCCTGCCATGTAGCCTTTGCCCCACACGCCGCCGGAGCCAACGGTGATGCGGGCCTGAATCTGCTGATAACCGGCGCCACGAGGATCCTGGCCCGGGTCGAGGAAGGTGGAAATGCGTTCTCGCTGGTAATCCTGCAGGCCGAACTTGTAGGCGATCGGGGCCGCGAGCACGGCGAGCAGCACCATGGTGTAAACGTAGCGCATGGGCATGCCGGCGACGAAAGCCACCACCAACAAGATGGGCAGCAGCGTCACCGCGGTGCCCAGGTCGGGCTGGCGTGCGATGGCAAGAAACGGCAAGGCGGTGAGTACCACCGCCAGTGCCAGGTCGGTATTGGTCAGCGCAGGCCGGCGCTCTTCACCGAGCATCTTGGCGAGCATCAGGGCCAGGGTGGCCTTGGCAAATTCTGACGGCTGCAGGTTGAAGGCGCCGAGATCGATCCACCGGCGCGACCCGCCGCGCACGGCGCCGAAAAACAGCACGCCGACCAGCGCAATGAGCATGGCCAGGTAAAAGAAGTGCGACTTGTCCGCCAGCGAGCGATAGTCGAACGTCAGGCACAGCACCATCGCCATGGCGCCGATGCCGAGCGCGTAGACCTGCGTCCAGTACACCGGCCCGGCGCCGCCGGTGGTGCTGTAGATCATCGCCAGCCCGATCGCGCAGATCGCCCCGACGGCGCCGATCAGCAGCCAGTCGATGTGGTAATACAGGCGCCGCTCGAACACTAGCGCTCCCCTCCCGCCGGACCGATGGTGGCGACCGCGCGAACCGGCGCGGGCGCCGGGGTCGCCGATGGCGCTACGGGTGCGGGCGGTAACGGCAGGCCGTCACGCTGTGCGTAGTAGGTCTGGATGATGTGCTTGGCAACGGTCGCGCCGAAATAGCCGTGCTCGGCGTGCTCGACGAAGACCACGCCCGCCAGCTCGGGGTTGTCCTTGGGCGTCATGAACACGAACCAGCCATGGTCGCGCAGGTCGCGATCGGTTCCGCGCGCGCGTTCCTTGCCCTGGTTGGAAATGACCTGCGCCGTGCCAGTCTTGCCGGCCACATCGCGGCCCTCGATTCTGCCGCGGACGGCAGTGCCCGCGCCGTTGACCGCCAGCCACAGCCCGTCACGGACTGCTGACACCGTCGCAGGCTTCATGACAAACGGCACGAACGGCGAGGGCGGCGCCGGGACTGGCTGCCAGCCGTTGCCTTCGTCCACCGCCTTGACCAGCCGCGGCACGACGCGCGTGCCACCATTGGCAATGGTCGCCATCATCACCGCCATCGACATGGGCGTGACCGACAACTGCCCCTGCCCAATCGCCACGGAGATTGTTTCGCCCGGGTACCAGCGCTCGCCGTTTCGCTTCAGCTTCCACTCGGTCGAGGGGACAATGCTTTCAACTTCGTTCGGCAGGTCGATACCGCTCTTGAGCGCCAGCCCGAGCTTCTCGGACCACAGGTGCATCTTGTCGACGCCGAGCATGTTCCCCACGGTATAGAAATAAGTGTTGCAGGACTTCTCGATCGCATGGCGCATGTCGATGTTGCCGTGGCCGCCCTTGAGATGGCACGCGAAGAACCGGCCATAAAAAGTGCCGCCGCCGCGGCAGTAAATCTGGCGCTCAGGAGTGATGATCCCTTCTTCGAGCGCCGCCGTCGCGACCACGATCTTGAAGGTCGAGCCCGGCGAGTAGCGCCCCTGGTTGGCGCGGTTCTGCTGCGGCCGCAGCTTGTCGGTATTCAGCTGGTTCCACGTCGTCCGGTCAATACCGGTGGCGAAGTCGTTGGGATCGAACGCCGGCAGGCTGGTCAGCGTCAGCACGTCGCCGCCCTTGGGCTCGAGCACGACCGCCGATCCCCAGTAACCGTAGGCCT
>JANMUX010000410.1:0-3677 GCA_031392125.1 Acidobacteriota bacterium
GGACCTGTCGAACCGGCTGGTCGAACTTCACGGTCAACACGAACACCAGCAGTTACTCGACCCGTCCCAGCACCTCGCGTTACTCGATGCCTGGGCCGGCCTCCATGCTTCGCGGGAGAGGGTGGCAGCCGCCTTCTCAGCTGTGCGTGGGTTTCGCGAGCAGCTTGATCGACTGCGTATGGACGACCGCGAGCGGGCCGCGCGACTCGACCTGATTGAGTTTCAGCTGGGTGAGTTACAGAAAGCCGACCTGCGGGCCGACGAGGACGAAACCCTGGCCGCCGACCGGCAACTGCTTCGCAGCGCCGACACGATCCATCGCCTGTGCAACGAGGGCTACGCCGAGTTGTACGACACCGAGGCGGCCGGTTTGGCGACACTTGGCCGGGTGTGGAAACGGGTAGGGGAGTTGGCGGCTATCGACCCACGCTTCGCGCCGTACTTGGATGCCCGCGACGGCATCAAGGCCCAGCTCGAGGACCTCGCCTTTACCCTTCGAGATTTTGCCAACGGCATCGACAACTCGCCCGGGCGCCTCGCCCAAGTCGAAGACCGGTTGGCGTTGGTCGAACGGCTGAAGCGAAAGCATGGCGGCACACTCGCAGCGGCGATCGCGCACCGCGACCGGCTAGCCGAAGAGCACCAGGCCCTGACCGGAGGACAGTCAACCGTTGCCGACATCGAGCAGCGTCTGGCACAGGCCGGCCGCGGCTTCCTGGACGAGGCGCGCGCGTTGTCGTCGGCGAGGCATGGCGCCGCGCCTAAGTTTGCCAAGAGCATCGAAGCCGAGTTGGCCGACCTCGCGATGGCGAACACGAAGTTCGAAGTCCGGTTGGCGACCAGCGAATCCGACGACAACTGGACCGATGCCGGCATCGACTCCGGCGAGTTCTTCCTGTCGCCAAATGTCGGCGAGGACCTGCGCCCCCTTGCACGCATCGTGTCGGGCGGCGAGCTGAGCCGTGTGATGCTGGCGCTAAAGACGCTCGGCGCCAAGGACGGCATGCCGGGGAAGACCCTGATCTTCGACGAAGTCGACGCTGGCATTGGTGGGCGAGTGGCGAGCGTGGTGGGCGCCAAGCTCGCCGCCCTCGGTCAGCGTTTTCAGGTCTTGTGCATTACCCATCTGCCTCAGATTGCCTCGTGCGGCGACACCCACTTCCTCATCGAGAAGCGCGTGCAAGGCAGCCGGACGGTGACGAGCGTGACCCGCTTAACCGATGACGATCGTGTCGCCGAAGTGGCAAGAATGATGGGCGGGGCCGCGGCCGGCGTCAAGGCGTTGGAAGTGGCGCGAGAGCTGCTCGGCGCGTCCCAGGCGAAAGGTGAAGCCGGGGCGAAAGCGAAAGGCGAAAGTCCGCGACGGGCGAAAGCGAAAGTGAAATGAAGTATTTCATCGAGACCTACGGCTGCCAGATGAACGTCCACGACTCGGAACGGATGGCGGGATTGCTCGAGCAGTCAGGCTACGATCCGGCTGAATCGGAGGGCGACGCCGACATCGTAGTCGTTAATACGTGCAGCGTTCGCGAGCGTGCCGAGGAGAAGCTCTACACCCGCCTGGGCGAGATCAAGGAATCGAGCCGCGAGACCGGGCGCGACCCCTTGGTGGTCGTCGCCGGCTGCGTCGCCCAGCAGGAGGGCGAGAAGCTGATCAAACGCTCGAAGGGGTTTGTCGATCTGGTGGTGGGAACCCAGCAGGTCAAGATGCTGCCGATGCTGGTTGAAAGAACCGCGGCGGCGCGGCCGGCCATGACCGAGCAATGGTTAGCCAGCGGCCGCCCTTGGCATTCCCAAGGACGTATCGCCGTCGAAAATCCCTACGAGGACCCGTCATTCCCGCTCGGCATCGTCCGGCGCGGCGATCCTGTCAAGGCCTACGTCACGATTATCGAGGGCTGCAACGATTTCTGCGCATTCTGTGTCGTCCCGTATACCCGTGGGCACGAGCGCATGCGGTCAAAGGCCGAGATCCTGGCTGACGTACGCGAAGCGGCCGACAGCGGCCGGCGCGAGGTCCAACTACTCGGACAAATCGTGAACCATTACCAAGCCCCCGACGACCCGTCATGCGACTTTCCAGCGCTGCTCGAAGCCGTGCACGAGGTGCCTGGCATCGATCGCATTCGCTTCGCGAGCCCACATCCTCGCCACACCAGCGACCGCGTAATCGCCGCCGTGCGCGACCTGCCGAAGGTCTGCAAACACCTGCACCTTCCCGTGCAGTCAGGTTCGTCGCGGGTGCTGGCGATGATGCGCCGCCGGCACACGCGCGAGGACTACCTCGACCTGGTTGCACGAATTCGCGCGGCTATCCCGAACGTGCAGCTATCGACCGATATGATCGTTGGCTTCCCAGGCGAGACGGCAGCCGACTTCGAGGAGACGCTGAGCTTGACCGAGACGGTCGGCTATCACAGCATCTACTCCTTCAAGTACTCGGAGCGTCCCAACACCCTGGCCTCGAAGCGTATGCCGGACGATGTGACGGACGCAGACAAGAAGCGGCGGATCGTGGCGCTGCAATCGCTCCAGCGGTCGGTCCAATCGAACCTCTTCCAGCGGTCGATTGGCACGACACATGAAGTGCTGGTCGATGCCACGAGCCGTCGTCATGGGTGGGAGCTGACGGGTCGAACCGGCGGCAACACGGTGGTCAATTTCCCGGGACCGCCAGAGTGGCTGGGGCGGATGGTTGGCGTGACGATTCGGCGCGCGGGTCCCAACAGCGTGTGGGGCGAGGCGACCGGGACGGTGAGTTGAGTTGACGGTTGGTAGTGAAAAGTTAGCGGGGCACCGTAATGATCGAAATGAATATCAAGGGGCTGATGGTCGATCCCATCACCAACATGCCCATCATCATCCTGCGCGACTCAGGCGGGCAGAAAGTGCTGCCGATCTGGGTGGGGGTATTCGAAGCCAATGCAATCGCGTTACAGATCGAGAACATCCAGACTCCGCGGCCGATGACTCACGACCTGCTGCGCAATATCATCCAGGACCTGCAGGCGACGGTCGACAAGATCGTGGTGTGCGACCTGAAGGAAAATACCTTCTACGCGATGATCCACCTCCGCACGCCGAGCGGGCCGGTCGCGATCGACGCGCGGCCGAGTGATGCCATTGCCCTGGCTCTCCGTACGCGCGCGCCGATTCTGGTCGACGAGAGGGTAATCGATCACGCGAAGACCGTTGACCTGTCCAACGAAAAGCAGGACAGCGACCGTCTGCAGCAGTGGCTCGAGCAGTGGCCAGCGCGCCGCTGGCGATCAGGTGGGCAGCGGCGGCGAGGTCGGGGGCGAGATAGCGGTCATCGCCCAGGGTGGCGACATCCTCGCGCAGGCGGGCGACCACCTTTTCCAGCGGGGGGGACGTGGTCAAAGGTGACCGGAAATCAATGCCTTGCGCGGCACAGATCGCCTCGACGCCCAAGATTACATTCAGGTTTTCGACCATCTTGCCCAGCCGCCGCGCGCCATGGGCTGCCATCGAGACATGATCCTCCTGATTGGCCGAGGTCGGCGTCGAATCGATCACCGTCGGATGGGCGAGGTGCTTGTTTTCGCTCATCAAGGCCGCCGTGGTCACTTCGGCGATCATCAAGCCGGAGTTTAGGCCGGGGCGCGGGGTCAGGAAGGCGGGCAGGTCGAAGCTGAGGACCGGATCGACCATCAGCG
>JANMUX010000435.1:0-1691 GCA_031392125.1 Acidobacteriota bacterium
AACGTGCGCTATCATCCGCACCTCGTGGGCCCGTAGCTCAATGGCAGAGCAAGTGACTCTTAATCACTGTGTTGAAGGTTCAAGTCCTTCCGGGCTCACCACTCCAACTGAACGTAAAGCGGCCCTCCCGGGCGACCGGGAGGGCCATTCCCTTTCCTCCGAGTGTTGCCTATCGTGCCACGTCGGTTCCTTGACGCAAGGTATCGTGGCCGCGTGACACCTCAGGCGGCAGGGGAGCGACTCAACGACCTGAACCGCTGGCTGCGTGCCGAGTTCCAGGATGGCGCTGGTGGGACCGGGTGAGCCGTGCACGGATGTTGCTGATCGGCATCCTCGCCGTGGTCGTGGGAGGTTGCGGGATGGACTTCGTTCCGTCCGTGAGCGCGACACCTCAGCCGACGCTCCCTCCCGAACCCACGGCGACACGTCAGCCGACGCTGCCTCCCGAACCCACGGCGACACCACTGGCGTTCTTCGCGGATCTGAGCGCCGACGCGTTGCAGGAAGGCCTGATCGAGTCCCTGAACGCCACGTGTCGCGATGGCGATGGCACGGACGATCGGATGTGGACGTGCTCCGTGCCAACGGAAGTTGCCGTCAGTGCTTACGGACCGAGGCCAGCACAGGTCTCGGCGTTGCGCGTGATCACGGAGGCCCGTCGCGAAGTCGACCGGCGGAGCTGGTTGAGGGGGTACGCCTCGCTCGTCAGCGTGGAGGTCCTTGAGTGGGTGTACGACCACTTCGGCTCCAACCGGACCGCCTATGTCGACGGCGTGTGGGTGCAGATGTCGCACGACGCTACGTCGGACGGCGTCCTCATCAGCACGGAGGAAGGTCGTCCCTAACGCCGCGATGGCTAGACTCGGTGTCGCGCCAAGGCTGGTAGGCGGCCTATAGTCCGGGCGTGAGAGGCAGCGCGATGGACTGGTGGCGTGCCCTTGGGATCGTCATCGCTGGCGGGCTGGTGTTGGCCGTAGCCGCTTTTGTCGTCACGTCGCAAGGCGCTGGGTCGTGCAAGGTGCTGGGTGGACCGGGGATCCACGTGGTCTCGTGCCCTGGCTTCGATGCGTGGACCGGCCAACCCCACAGCCTGACGGTCGAGTACAACGAGGTCCCGGGAATCCAGGAGGCCAGGCCGCCCACAACGGACGACCTTCCCGCGGAGGTTCAGGGCCGGCTTGCCATCTCGTTGCCGATCGGTTTCACCGTCGGGCTGTTCGTCTCCGCAGGAGTCCTCGTGGTCACACGCCTCAGACGTGACACGCCTCCGCAGGCGACCGCCTAGCTGCCGGCGAGGGCCGCGGCGTTTGCGCCGAGCCGTACGATTCGCGCATCACGAAGTGGACATACGCCGCGACCAGCCCGTCTGGCGTTACCGGCGACCACTGAACCGGGCTGCTCGTCGTCATGTCTGTGATGCCGTTGGCAGCGTTACGGGCGGTCCGGTGAGGTTCAGTCGATTGCGTCCGGGGGCCATTGGTCCTAGCATCGGCAGTACGGACGGCCGGGGGCTCGTCGAACGACCGCACTGATCGCCTGCACCATCTTCCCCCCGACGACCGATCGTCATCCCTTCGGCAGCCGCTACGGCGACCGAAGGACAAGGTCACTCGGGGAGGCACCAGCACATGTCCCAGCGTCTCGGGGATCCACGTCCGGCCAGGGTCGGACGGCGCACGATGTTCGCGCGG
>JANMUX010000438.1:0-1554 GCA_031392125.1 Acidobacteriota bacterium
GACCGCGGGGATGAACTGGCGCGGAATCGAGCCGCCGAAGATGTCGATCACGAACTCGAAGTCGCAGCCGCGCGGCAGCGGCTCCATGCGGATCATTCAGTCGCCGAACTGGCCGTGGCCGCCGGTCTGCGTCTTGTGGCGGCCGTGTGCCTCGACCGTGGTGGTAATGGTCTCGCGGTAGGGGATGCGCGGCGGTTTCAGGACGACATCCACGCTGAAGCGCCGCTTCAGCTTCGCCACCGTCACTTCGATGTGCAGTTGCCCCTGGCCGGCGAGCAGCAGCTCGTGGGTCTGGGGATCGCGCTGGTAGTGGATGCTGCCGTCCTCTTCCTCGAGGCGATGCATCGAGGTGCTGATCTTGTCTTCGTCGCCGCGGCTCTTCGGCTCGATCGCGTACGAGAGCACCGGCTCGGGGAACGTAATCGGCGCGAACGTGATGCCGGCAGCTTTTTCGGCCAGCGTGTCGTTGGTGCGCGTGTCTTTCAACTTCGCCACCGCGCCCAGGTCGCCAGCCCTCAGCTCGGGAACGGCGGTGGCGGTCTTGCCTTGCATGACGATCAGGTGGCCCAGCCGCTCTGGCTTGTCCTGCGAGGCGTTGTGCACGGTGGAATCGGCCTTGAGCACGCCCTGGCAGACGCGAAACATGGTGATGCGACCGGCGAATTGATCGGCCACCGTCTTCCACACGAACGCGGCGTACGGCGCCTTCTCGTCGGCCGGGCGCGAGACGGGATCGCTGCCGGCCAGCGCCGCAAACGGCCGCTCGGCGGGCGAGGGCAGGTAGGCGACCAAGGCGTCGAGCAGCGGCTGCGCGCCGGCGTTCTGCGTGCCCGACGCGCAGACCAGCGGGAAAATCTTTGCCGCCCGCGTGGCGGCCGCAAGCCCTTGCAGCAGTTCCTCCTGGGTCAGCGTGCCGGTGTCGAAGAAGTGCTCCATCAAGGACTCGTCGGCCTCGGCCACCATCTCGATCAACGCATCGCGTGCCGCCGCGGCCGCTTCGGCAAGGGCCGGCGGCACCGGGCATTCGGTCAGCTTGCCGGAACCGTCGCCGGCAAACGTGTGGGCCGTCATGGTCACCAGGTCGATGATGCCCGTGAATGCCTTGGCCTCGCCGATCGGCAACTGAATGGGAATGATGCTGCGGCCCAGCCGCTGGCGCACCGAGGCGAGCGTCCGCTCGAGCGACGCGCGGTCGCGATCGAGCCGATTGACGACGACCAGGCGTGGCAGCGCCAGTTCGTCGGCGACCGCCCAGGCCTTCTCGGTCTGCACTTCGACGCCGGCCACGCCATCGACCACCACCACGGCCGCGTCTGCGACGCGCAACGCTGCGCGCGCATCGGCAAAGAAATTACCGAAGCCGGGCGTGTCGATCAGGTTGATCTTGGTCTTGTTCCACTCGGCGTAGGCGAGACTGGCCGAGAGCGTGTGCTTGCGGGCGACTTCTTCTTCGTCGTAGTCGGTGACTGTGGTTCCCTCGTCTACCAGGCCGAGGCGGTTGACCATCCCGGCGTCGAACAGCAGAGCCGATACCAACTGTGTCTTGCCAGACCC
>JANMUX010000446.1:0-28550 GCA_031392125.1 Acidobacteriota bacterium
TCGTTGTAAGTTCGGCCCAGCACCGGATCGAAGGAATCGCCGCCGGCAAACTGCAGCATGGTCGGCGCGCCTTCACCGGGCAGCCTCGCCGGCGCGGCCGCCCGCCCACCGGGTCCGGGCGGCCCACCGAAGCCGCCGGTGTAATAGAACTTCTTGGGTTGCCAGACGCGCAGGCCGTCCTTGATCTGTTCAGGGAACCGGGCCGGATCGGCCGCGGCGCGGAACGCCTCGAGCGTCAGGCGAGAGGAAGTCTGGTGATGCTGGCCGCCGCCCTCGCCGTCGAACACGAAGCCGACAATCACGTCGGGGCGAAGCGTGCGAATCATCCGCACGTAGTCACCAAGAATTTCCTGGTGGCCCCATTTTTCAAGCGTCTCTTCCACGCTGAACGAGAACCCGAAGTCGATGGCCCGCGTGAAGTACTGCTCGGCGCCGTCGAACCGGTGTGCGGCCGCCAATTCCTCGGTGCGAAGAACGGCCAGGGCCTCGAACAGTTCGGGACCAATCTCGTTCTGCCCGCCTTCGCCGTGAGTCGCGGTCACCAGCGACGTGCGAAAGCCCTTGCCATGCGAGAAATACGCGAGCATCGCGTTGTTCTCATCGTCGGGATGCGCCGTGGTCATCATGAAGTTGCCCACGGTGTCGAGCTTGCGCAACGCAAGTTCGAGCGCCGGCGCGCCCTTCATCTGTGACACTGGCACCAGTTGGTGCTGCGCGGTGGAGTGGGCAGAGGCGACGGCGATGCCGAGGATGACGAGGAAGAGAGACGTGCGGCGCATTGGTGGAACCTCGAAGGGATCAGGGAACGGGGATCAGGGTCGGGTCAAGGCAAATGCCCTGATCCCCGATCCCTGGTCCCCGATCCCTGCTAGAAGGTGAACTTGAACCCCAGCTGGAACTGCCGCTGTTCATAGCCGCCGGTCGGCTGCAGGTCCTTGCCCGACGTCGGCAGCACGCCGAGTGGCACACCCTGGGCATTGGTCGGCACCGTGACGTTCACGGCCGACACCTGCTCGGTGTTGAAGATGTTCTTCACCTCGCCGATGATCTCGGCCGCCATCGAGCCGGGCAGGCTGACCTTGCGCGAATAGCGGAAGTCCACGTTCCTGCGCGAGGGCAGCGTCAGCGAGTTGCGGCCGACACCGGCCGGTCGGTCGCTCGCCGTGCCGTCGTTGTTCAACTCGAGGTTGCTGCGCAGGTTCACGGGAATGCCGCTTGCCGCCTGGATTGCGACGCCGAACACGTTGTTGTTCAGGATGGCGCCGGCCACGCCGCCGATCTCGAAAGTCGGCATGGCGACGAGGCTCGCCACGAAGGTGTGGCGCTGGTCGAGCGCATTCGGACCGAGGTCGCGATCGAGGTTGGTGACATCGGTTCGCCCGGGGTCACCCTGCACCGACAGCACGCCGGTGATCGGCGCGTTGTCTTCGCTCTTGCCCAGGGTGTAGGCAATGTCGAAGCCAATGCCCTTGTAGGTGCGGCGCGTCATCTGCAGCGTCATGTTCTTGTAGGTGGAATCGCCGGGCGACTGCACGCTGTTGATGATGTTGTAGCGAGGGTCGACGCGGGTGGCTCCGCCGACGACCGTGCTGAACACCGGCAGGCCGTCGGGCAGCGTGCTGGTGGGATTGATCAGGTTGATGTTCGTCACGACCGGCAGGTTGTAACCCGTCACGTATGAGCCGCCGACGGCGACCGAATAGTGATCGCCAATGGCGCGCTCGATTTGCACGTTGTTCTGCCACGACCGCGCAACCTTGAAGTCGGGGTCGACCGTCCACGCCAGGTTGGGCGTCGCGCCCGAACCGGCGCTCAACACCGACGGGAACGCCGGGGCGCCCGCCTGGGTCGGCGTGAACGACGCCGACGCGCGCGCGTTGGTGCCGTCGTTCTGCAGCGCCTGCTCGTAAATGGCGTTCAGGGTCTGGTCGTACATCAGGCCGGTGTTGGCGCGCACCACCGTCTTCTTGTCGCCGCCAAGCGTCCACGCCAGGCCCAGGCGCGGTGCGAAGTTGTTCTTCGACGTCGGGAACTCGCGCGAGGTGGCTAACGGCGCGTTCGGATTGGCATCGGGCACGCCGTACAGGTCGTAGCGAACGCCGTAGAGCACCTTGAGATCCGAGGTGACGCGCCAGTCATCTTGAACGAACAGCCCGTACTGGACGGTGTTGTATTCCAGGTCGGGCAGCCCGAAGTACTGCGTGAAGGTGGTGTAGCCAAGGCGGTTCGTGCCGTCGCGCGCCGCGAGATAGGCGGCGGCGTTCGGGAACGTGTAGAGCTGCGCGGCACCCGAATTGCGGGTGTCGGCAACCCACTGCAGGTCGAAGCCGGCCTTCATGGCGTGGTTGCCACGTAACAACGTGGTGCTGTTGTTGACCTGGGCAACGTTCTGGGTGAAGCCGAAGCCGACGTCGGTCGTGGCGGCCACCGAGCCGCCGAAATTGGCGACGCCGGTCACGTTGATGGCCGGGCCGGTGCCCGACAGCGGATTGGCGACGCGGCTCTGCGCGCGGGTCGCATACTGCACGCGCAGTTCGTTGAGCATGCCCGAACCGATGGTCGAAATCAGCTGCGCGCCGGTCGAATGCTGGCGATCGGCGAAGTCGTTGGCGCGCTGCACCGACACGTTACCGCCACCAACGTTGGCACTGATGAAGTTGTCGAAAAACATGTAGCGCATCGACAGCCGGTTGGTGCTGTTCAGCTGATGATCGACCTTGCCGATGGCGAACTCGGTGTTGAGGCCGCGCGGCATGTAGGCCGGCTCGGTCAGCCCGAGCAACGCCTGGTTGGCCGGCGAGATGGTGATCACGCTCAAGCCCGAGAGGTCGCGTTCGGTATGCTCGTAGCCGCCGAAGAAGTGGGTCTTGTCCTTGACCAACGGACCACCAATGTCGAAGGTGTAGACGTCGACGTCGGTCGGCGGCTTGACGGCGCCGGGGGCGGTGAAGAACGGCAACTCGACCATCGACTGGCGCTGCAGGCGGTAGCTGCCCTGGCCCTTGAAGGTGTTGGTGCCCGACGGCGTAATCGCGTTGTAGACCATGCCCATGGTCTGGCCGAACTCCGGCGCGTAGCCGCTGGTCACGACCTTCACTTCGCGAATCATCACTTCCGACATCGGCATCTGGCGCAAGCCGGCGCGGTCCTTCTGGGTGTTGTTACTGCCATCCACCTGGTAGTTGACGCGCAGCAGCGCGCCATTGGCCGTGATGCGCGGCACGCCGAATTCGTTGGTCTCAAAACCGACCACGCCCGGCTGCAGCAGCGCGAAGTTGTAGGGGTTTCGCGAGGTGAGCGGCAGCGTCTTGATCTCCGCTTCGCTCAACGTGCGGCCCTGCTCGATCTTGGCCAGGTCGACGAGCGGCGCATCGGCCGTGACCGTGATGGTCTCGGCCAGCGCGCCCACCGTGAGGGCAACGTCGATAACCGCGGTCTGGCCCGCGCGCAGCGACACGCCCGTCTGCTCGAACTTCTTGAAACCCTGAAGTTCAGCGCTGACGCGGTAGGTGCCAAGCGACAGGAGTGGCGCGCGATACAGGCCGCGCTCGTTGGTGACCACCACGCGCTGATCGCCGGTGTCGAGGTTCGACACGGTTACCGTGACGCCGGGGAGCACTGCCCCCTGATCGTCCGTGACCGTGCCTTCGAGGGTGCCGTTGATCGCGGTGGACTGTGCGAGGGCCGGCGACACCAGCGCCAGGCTGAGAACAAACGCCGTAATGATGCGAAACATGGGGACTAACGCCTCCAAAAAAGAAACAACAAAGCGACAATGGCCAGTATAGACCCGCCGTAGGGTCTGACTCCCGAACCTGCTAATTCGATGCAACTTGTGACGTCCGGGTACCCGGACGGCTGGCGAATTATGGGACGAGCCGTTTATCGGCGGCGACGACGCTCGGCTGCACGCCGGGCACCTTTGCGCCGTTCGCCAATCTCCGCGACAGGACCCCTGTCGGCCTCGCGGCGGTCGGCGGCGCGGCGCTCGCGGGCCCGGCGCTCGGCCCGTTCGCCGAGGCCAGCCTTGCGCGTGGCTTCACTCATTTCCCGCTGCAAGCGGACGGTGCGGCGGGTGGGATCGAGCACCTCCAGCAGGCCGTCGTGGGCCGATTTGGCCAGCGGATCGGCCGGCGGGTTGCCGAACCGGTCGCGAATGAGCTGGGCAGCCTTCAGCAGGGCGTCGCGCTGCCAGCCCTGCAGAGGATTGATGCCGAAAATGCCTGACCCCGCCATGGTTCCTGCCTAGAGATTCCGGGCGAACGAGAAATGCACGTCGTCCTTGGCGGGCTTGCCCTGGACCGCCCGCAAAATGATGCGGCTGGCCAGAAAGGCCCGGGCCGGATCATGCGAGGTGCCGAAAGCAAACTGCTGGTGCGGGAAGTTACGGTGCGCGCCGGCATAGAGCACATCGTCAACCGGATGGGCAAGCGGCACGGCCCATCCGTAGGCTGGCGCCGCGCCGGAGATCGCCGGATACAGGCGCGAGAGTTCGTACATCAGCTGCCCGGTCCGCTGCACGACCGTCTGGTCGCGCAGGCGATCGGCGGGCCGCTTCTGATCGGCACCAGCGAAGAGCGCACGATGGTCGGCGGTGAACCACAACTGGTGCGGCGGCGCCTCGCAGTCGGTCAGCAACGCCGCCTGCTGTCCCAACTCCGCCCGCACCGCCGCCGAAAGCGGCTCGGTCAGCACGGCATAGCGGTCTTCGTGCTTCAGGTGCCGCTTGAGCGGCTTGAACAGGCTGGTCGGCTCGCCAATACAGATGATCAGGTTCTCGGTCGTGATGGCCCCGCCGTCGAGGAACGCGGTGGCGTTCTTACGATTAAAAGTGATCTTGGTGATGCGCGAGCGCTCGTAGACCTTCACGCCCTTCTTGATCGCGGCCGAGAGAAAGCCCAGCGTCAACTGGTAGGGATCGACAAAGCCCGAGTCGGGCAACTTCATGGCGCCTGCTGACGGCAGTGACGCCTGGCGCTGCACCATGGCCGGCGACATCCACGACGCCGACAGCGCGGCTTCCTTTCGGCTGGCGAACTCGCGCTGCAGCAACTTGTCCGGCGCGTCCGCAGGCAGCACGCGCAGGGCGCCGCGCAGTTCGAGACGCGCCTTGATGCCCAGCCGCTTGACCGCCGCGGCCAACTCGTGGGGCGCTTTTTCGGTGAGTGCAAAGAGTGCCCGGGCCGCCCGCTTGCCTGCCCGCCCCTCCAGGTCGCGATACGACTCGCACGCTTCGCTCGAGATCAACCCGGTGGCGCGGCCGCTGCCGCCCTGGCCTATGCGTCCGGCCTCGAGCAGGATCACGTTCATCCCTGCTGCCGCACAGGCCTGAGCGGCCATGGCGCCGGCCATGCCGCCGCCGATGACCACGACCGGGTGAGTGGCGACGCCGCGAAACGCCGGAAACTCGGGGCGTTTCTTGACGGGAACAGCATCAAGCCATGGGGAGATGCCGTAGCGGGTCTGAGGCACGGAGGAATATTAACGTGCCTCAGACTTACCGAGGTGCTTAAGGTGCCTTGGGTGCCTAAAGTGCCTGGGGTGCAACACGAACTTGCACACCTTGGCACCGTGCCGCACTCCTAGACTCTAGGCACCTTCGGCACCTTAGGCACCCTACGTTCCCTGGCAATCAGCTTCGCCTTCCGCTCGGCGCCCCATCGATAGCCTCCCGTTGCCCCCGTCGCTGGCACAACCCGATGGCAGGGGACCACGAGACACACTGGGTTGGTGGCACAGGCGCGAGCAACCGCCCTCGCCGCCTTGGGTTGCCCGATGGCTTTGGCGACATCGCTATAGGCGCGGGTCTCGCCGTACGGAATGCGCTGCAGCGCCCGCCACACCTTCCACTGAAATGCCGTGGCCTGCACATCGATTGGTAAGTCGAGCGACGGCGCCCTGCCGCGCAGGTGCTCAACGACCGCTTTCACCCAGTCTGTGCGCGGCTGCTGGTTGACCTTGAGTTCGGCGGCCGGGTACTCGCGGCGCAGATCGCGAACCAGCATCGCTTCGGAATCGCCCAGCTTGACCGAGCACACGCCATGGGCCGTGGCGGCGACCAGAAGCTGACCGAGCGGGCTCGACACCGTCGAGTAGCCGATCGACATTCCCGCGCCGCCACGCCGATAGTTCGAAGGCGACATGCCCTTGCCGGTAGGCGCCGCCTCATAGACCCGGCTCGGCGACCCGTAGCCGGCCTCGTAAATGGCGGTGGTCACATCGCGGCCATCGCGCAGGCTCGCGCGCAAATTGCCGGCGCGTACCGCGGCTTGGTACTCGCGTGGGGACAAACCGACGATTGCCTTGAAGCGGCGCTGTAAATGGTGCGGACTCATGACGGCGACGCGGGCGAGGTGACCAAGCGTGACCTGTCTATCGGCGTGCGTCGCGAGATAAGCCGAGGCGCGGCGAACCGCCTCCACACCCGGTTGCGCCATCCCCACCGTGTCGGGCCGGCAGCGCTTGCAGGCGCGGAATCCCGCCTGGCGGGCCGCGGCCGTCGTGTCAAAGAAGCGCACCCTGTCGGCGCGGGGCCGGCGGCTTGGACAACTGGGACGGCAATAGATACCGGTCGAAGTGACCCCGTACACAAACGCGCCATCCGCCTTGCTGTCACGAGCCGCCAAGGCCGACCAGCGGGGATCCAGGACGCTGCTACCAGAGCCTAGGGTGCCTGAGGTGCGGGCCACGACTTCATGCTGCATCATGCAGAGACGTTACGCCAGCGCCGGGCCGGCCGCGATCCGGCCCTTGCGATCACAGTAATATCGGCCCGTGCGGCGACTGCTTCGCTTCCTTACCGTTCTACTGGTTGTCATGGCGCTACTGTTCGTCGCCGGCGGTGTGTATGCGCGCTCGCAATTGCGCGCCAGCCTGCCGCTGGTGACCGGCGAAGCCGCGATCACCAGCCTCGACTCTCCCGTGCGAGTCGACCGCGACGCTCTCGGCATTCCAACGATTGTCGGCAACTCTCGCGAAGACGTCGCCCGCGCGTTGGGCTTCGTGCACGCGCAGGATCGATTCTTTCAGATGGATCTGCAGCGACGGCAGCCGGCCGGAGAGCTCGCGGCCCTGGTCGGAGCCCGCGCGCTCCCAGTCGACGAAGAATCCCGCCTCCACCGCCTACGCGATGTCGCACACCGCGCGGTTGAACTGGCCGAACCGGGATATCGCCGGGTACTCGACGCCTATGCCGACGGCGTGAATGCCGGACTTGGCGCGCTCGGGGCCGTGCCACCGGAATACCTCGTGCTGCGAGCGACACCGGAGCCGTGGCGGCCTGAAGACACGATTCTCACGGTGCTGGCCATGTTCAACACGCTTCAAGGACGGCAGGCGCTCTTTGAACAGACGATTGGCGCCATGCGCGATGCGCTGCCCGAGCCAATGTTTCGATTCCTGTCGGCGAATGGCTCGGCGTGGGACACGCCGGTCCTGGGCGAACCGACAGCCAGGCCGGCAATACCCGGGCCCGAGGTGTTTGACCTGCGGAGAGTGAAAACGACGGCCTCGCTGGCGCGCGCGCATACGCGCGATGAGGAGGCGACCGAGATCATCGGCAGCAACAACTGGGCTGTGGATGGCGCGCACACCGCATCCGGCGTGGCACTGGTCGCCAACTACATGCACCTGACGATCGGCGTGCCGATCATCTGGTACCGCGCCTCGCTGGCGTTTCCAGATGCGGCGGGCGCGCCGCAGAAAGTAACCGGCCTGACGCTTCCAGGTTTGCCCAGCCTGGTAGTAGGCAGCAACGGCCACGTCGCGTGGGGCTTCACCAACACCGGCGGCGACTGGAGCGACCTGGTCCGAATCGAACCCGATCCGCGCGACCCGGCGAAGTACCTGACCCCCGAAGGCGCGAAGGCCTTCGACGTCTTCGAGGAAACCATCGCCGCGAAAGGCGGCGCTGGAAAGACCGTCGGCGTGCGCTGGACGATGTGGGGGCCCATCGTCTGGAAGGACGCGCGCGGCCGTGAGTACGCCCAGCACTGGGTCGCTCACGACGCGGCACTGCTGGCCTCGGACATCAACCGGCCCGAGCGCGCCCGTTCGGTTGACGACCTGCTCACTGCGATTACCGGTCTCGGCATGCCCAACCAGAACGTCACGATGGGTGACGACACTGGGCGGATTGCGTGGACGATTGGCGGGGCTATTCCCAGGCGGGTGGGACTTGACGGCATGACGCCGGAATCGTGGGCCGACGGCTCGCGCCGGTGGGACGGCTACCTTGCGCCCGATGATTTCCCTCGGATCGTTGATCCGCCAGGGGGTCGCATCTGGACCGCGAACGCTCCGGTGGTGTCTGGCGAGATGCTTGCGACCATTGGCGAGGGCGGCTATGCCGACGGCGTTCGCGCGCGCTTGATTCGCGATCGGCTGTTGACAGTCAACAACGCGACGCCGGGCGACATGCTCGCCATCCAACTGGAAGACAAGGCGCTCTATCTCGATCGGTGGCGGACGCTGTTGCTGAAGACGCTGGCCAGCAATGCCACCGGCGCGAGAGCGGAGTTCAAGACCTTGATCGAGTCCACCTGGACTGGGCGCGCGTCGCCCGGCTCGGTGGCCTATCGCCTGGTCCGCCAGTTTCGCACTACGTTTGTTCGCGACGTGATGACTACTCTCACCGCGCCGGCGACGTCGATCGATCCGGCGTTCGATTACTCGCGGTCTCTGCGTGGCGAAGGGCCGGTGTGGCAGCTGGTGAGCGAGCGGCCCGCGCACCTGCTGCCTCCCAAGTACGGTTCATGGGATGACTGGATACTGGCGGCCGTCGACCGCGCGATTGCCGACCTGACGACGGACGGCCAGCGACTTGCCGACCGCACCTGGGGCGAGGCGAACCGTGGTCAGTTCCTGCATCCGCTCGCGTCTGCCATTCCGTTCTTTGGCAACTACATGAATATGCCCGGTGATCCACTCGCCGGAGACATCTACACTCCGCGCGCGCAGGCGCCTCGTACCGGGCCGTCGGAACGCATGGTGGTCTCACCCGGCCGCGAGCACGAAGGCATTCTCCACATCCCGACAGGACAGAGCGGGCACCCACTGTCGCCTCATTACGGCGATCAATACCGGTCGTGGCGTAACGGCGAGGCGACGCCATTCTTGCCAGGACCCGCGGTGTCCACGCTCGTGCTCACGCCGCCGAGGTGACTTCATTGCTTGATTCTGTAGAGTGGCGCGCGCTCGGAACTTGAGCGGTCCAGCAAGTAGCCAATGCCGCCGTACACGCTCATCGAAACGGCGAATCCACCAGCGGTCGCCCCCAGTTCCCTGGAGGCCGCCCAACCGACCAGCGCGCCAATGGCCATTCCCTTTATCAAGCCGTCTCTCGTGCTGTCTCGAAGGCGGTCAGCCCTCAACACGTCGGCGCGCTCGAAGGTGCGCGTACCGGCGCCCAAGCCCAGCGTCACGGTTGTGTCGGTGGCCGCGACCACGCGGCCAAGTCTTTCGGCACCGAACATATCGACGACGGCCACTTCTTCTCCTTGCACCTTCGCGAAGCGCGAGAAATCGGCCAATTGCGTCGGCGTGGCGTCCGGAAACGCGATGATGAGAATAATCAACGGCAGCGACAAAAGATCCATGGCAACCTCCACGGCCATAGTGAGCGTCGGCCGCTTGGAAGTCCTGAGCGACGGCTGAGTGCGGGATGAGGAATCGTGAAATCGCGATCCCTGATCCCCGATCCCTGATCCCTGATCCCTGCTTACGAGGCGCGAGCGGCTAGCTTTGCCAGGATCACGGCTCGGCCAGGCACGTCGCGGACGGCGGTCAGCATCGGATCAACCGGGATAATCCAGCCAGCCGGTCCGACCGGCGCGAGCGTCAGCATGCGGTCGAGAATGTCGACGGCTTCGGTCACGCGTCCCAACACGCAGTGCTCGCCAGCCGCCACGAGCGATGCCTCGACATGCCGGCCGCTGCGTTCCAGTTCCAGTTTTGCCGCGGTGACCGGTTCCAACGCTTCATCCGAGACGCGCAACTCTTTCGATCGCATGCGGGCCGCCTGCAGGCCCAGGGTGGCGCGCGCATGGCGCGGTGTATCGGCCAGGGCCAGCGTGAAGTGCGCGGCAGCCTCCCCGGGCTGGTTACCCGCCAGTTGCACGAACCCGGCAGCGACGCGCGCGTTCGCGATGAACTCGCGACCGTAGACGTGGCCGCCAATACCCGCGGCTATTTCCTCGTCGAAGCTCTGCAACGCCTCGCCTCGTTCACCGCGCGCCGACATCACCAAACCGCGCAACCAGTGCAGTCCCGCGGCGGGAATGGGCGTGTCGGTGCCGGCGCTTTCGCGCTGAATCTCGGCGCCGCGTGTCGCCTCCTGCTCGGCGCGGGCAAGCGCGCCACGCGCCACGAACACCATCGCTGACAGCATCCGGGCCGGGGCGAAGGCCGGCATCAACTCGATGATGCGATCGGCCGCGCGCAGCCGCTCCTCGCCCCAGCTGACGTAGCCGAGACGGAAATGATGGCGCCAGTTGCCAGGTTCAAGGGCGGTCGCGCGGCGGACGGCCGCCTGCCCTTCCGGCACCTGTCCGGCAGCCGCAAGCAAGTAGCCAAGCACCGCCCAGCCTTCGCCCAGCCTGGCATCGGTGGCACATGCCCGCCGCGCGGCCGTTAGCGCGCGGTCGAGCATCTCGCGGTCGGGCGTGTTGCCAAAGCGCGTGGCCTCGAAGCGCAACATGTAGGCGTTGGCCAGGCCCGCATACGCCGGCGCATACGACGGCAAGTTGGCAACCGCGCGTTCAAACGCCGCGATCGCCTGATCCAGCCGCGACAAGTCCAGCGACTCGAGCGCCAGGCGTCCCTGTTCCCACGCTTGAAATGGATCCTCGTCTGATTCTGAAAAGCGTCGAGGCGATTCTCCAGGCTCGCCAGCGCTGGTTGTTCCGACGAACCGGTAGCCGCGCCGCGCCAGCGTCTGCACGTAGATCGGCTCTGACGCCGAATCCCCAAGTGCCTTGCGAATGTCGGCCACCGCGCGCGTGAGCGTGTTGTCGCTGATGTTGATGCCCGGCCAGAAGCGCTCGAGCAACTCGTCCTTGGTGACAATCTCACCGGCGCGGGTCGCCAGGTGACCGAGAATCTCGACGAGCCGCGGCGACAATTCCACTGCCTGCCGCTCGCGCGAGAGCGTCCACGTCCGCGGGTCAACCGAGAACGGACCGAAGCGGATCACGCCGGCGATTCTGTCATGAATGACGCCCGCACCTAGCAGAGCACGTCGCGGGCCGCCAGCGCTTTCGCAGCCGCCTCGTCGACCGTATCGCCGAGTGCCGTGATGTGACCCATCTTGCGGCCGACGCGCGGGTCGCCCTTGCCGTACAAGTGCAGCTTCACGTCGGGCATGGCGAGAGCGGCCGCCCAATCGGGCTCGCCGTTGATCCACAGGTCGCCCAGCAGGTTGACCATCGCGGCCGGCTTGAGTTGCGTAGTGTCGCCGAGCGACAGCCCACATACCGCGCGCACCTGTTGTTCGAACTGCGACGTCACGCACGCATCAATGGTCAGGTGACCGGAATTGTGAGGGCGAGGGGCAATCTCGTTGACCAGCAACCGGCCGTCGCGCGTCACGAAGAACTCCACGCACAACACGCCGACGTAACCCAGGTCGTCCAGCACGCGGTGCGCCAGGTGCACGGCTTCGCCGGCTATTCCCTGCGGCACGCGTGCCGGGCTCACCGACAAGTCGAGTATGTGGTTGTGGTGAATGTTCTCGATTGCCCCGTAATGCGCGAACTCGCCGTCGAGCCCGCGCGCGGCCACCACGGAAATCTCGTGCGTGAAGTCGACCACGCTCTCGATGATCGCTTCCTGGTGCCCGATCAACCCCCACACCCGATCGCCATCCTCAATGCGGTCGATGCGGTGCTGGCCCTTGCCGTCGTAGCCAAAGGCGGCGGTCTTGACGATTGCCGGCAGGCGGACGAGGCCGAGGCCGACAGCCAGTTCGTCAAGTGACTGCGCCTTCGCGAACGGCGTCACGGGATAGCCGCGGTCGGCGAGAAAGCCCTTCTCTCGCGCGCGCTGTTGCGTGATGTGCAGCGCCGAGCCGCTCGGACGGACCGGCACCAGCTCGGCGGCGGCATCTGCCGCGTCGGTCGAGACGTTCTCGAACTCGAAGGTCATCACATCGACGCCACGCGCGAACGCGCGGATGGCCTCGAGGTCGTCGTACTCGGCGTTGACTTCGAGGTCGGCCACCTGGCCGGTCGGTGTGTCGAGTCCGGGTGACAGGGTATGCACGCGATAGCCCATTCGCCGGGCCTCGAGTGCCAGCATTCGCCCCAGCTGCCCGCTGCCAAGCACGCCAATGGTGGCGCCGGGCAGCACGATGCGGTTCACGGAAGCGTGTCCTGGCGAACCTTCGCCGTCTGCTCCGCACGGAACTGGCGGAGCCGCTCTTGCAGTTCAGGACGGGTGGTGGCGAGAATGGCGACGGCGAGCAGGCCGGCGTTGATCGCACCCGGTTTGCCGATAGCCAACGTGCCAACCGGAATGCCGCCAGGCATCTGCACGATTGACAACAGGGAATCGAGGCCCTGCAGCGCGGCGCTACTCACCGGCACACCCAGCACGGGAATCACAGTGTGCGACGCCACCATCCCGGGTAAGTGCGCGGCGCCGCCGGCGCCGGCGATGATCACCTGGATGCCGCGAGCTTCGGCGCCTTGCGCGAACTCGGCCATCCACACCGGCGTGCGATGCGCCGAGACGACCTCTTTCTCGTGGGCGACGCCGAAACGCTCGAGCATCTCGACCGCGTGAGACATCGTGTCCCAGTCGGAGGTGGAGCCCATGATCACGGCCACGAGTGGTTTCTCAGTCACGATGGAAAGCGAAAAGTATATCGTAGGGAACTGTGATTCGCGGATCCCGATCCCGGATCCCATGATTTCCATGGAGTGGCTCAACTACCACCACCTGCTCTACTTCTGGACCGTCGCGCGGCGGGGCACCATTGCGCGGGCGAGCGAGGAACTGCGCCTGGCGCAGCCCACCATCAGCGGCCAGATTCGCGCGCTCGAACATCAGCTTGGCGAAAAGCTTTTTCAGCGCGCCGGCCGCAATCTCGTGCTCACGGAGATCGGCCACGTCGTCTACCGCTACGCCGACGACATTTTCTCGATCGGCCGGGAGTTGATGGACACGCTGAAAGACCGGCCGACCGGACGGCCGGTCCGCTTCCAGGTGGGTGTCGCCGACGAAGTCACCAAGATCATCGCGTATCGCCTGCTCGAGCCGGCGCTGCGGCTCTCGCCGCCAGTTCAGATCGTGTGCCGCGACGGCGCCCCGGAACGGTTGCTGACGGAGCTGGCCACGCACGCGCTCGACCTTGTGATTGCCGACACGCCAATCTCGCCGGCGATCAAGGTCAAGGCGTTCAATCACGCACTGGGTGAGACGACGGTCACCGTGTTCGGCTCGGCGAAGCTGGCCCTGCCACGCCGAAAGAACTTCCCGCAGTCACTTGACGGCGCACCCTTCTTGTTGCCGACCGATGGCAAGACGCTGCGGCGTACGCTGGATCACTGGTTCGATCAGCAGGGTATTCGCCCGCGCACCGTGGCGGAAGTCGATGACAGCGCGCTCTTGACGACCTTCGGGCAGGCCGGCGCGGGCCTGTTCGTGGCACCGACCGTGATCGAGAAAGAAGTGATTCACCAGTACGGCGTGGTGCCGGTCGGCCGCCTCGACGCCGTGCGCGAACGCTATTTCGCGATCTCGGTTGAGCGGCGGCTGAAACACCCGGCGGTAGTTGCCATCTCAGCGGCCGCCAACTTAATGCTCGCGCGGCGCAGGCGTCCCTAAGCCACTTGCGCAGCGGCCCGGACAGGCACTCTCGACAACGCTTCCGACAGCGCCTCGATGGTGATCGGCTTGGTCAGGAAATCGTCGACACCAGCCGCTTCACATGCCTGCCGCGTGTCGGCGGTCACGTCGGCCGTCAGCACGATCAGCCAGGGCCGGTGCGCTTGCGTGCGAATGTGTTGCGCCGCCTCGAGGCCGCCCATCACCGGCATCTGCAGGTCCAGGATGACCACGTCGTAGGCGCACTGGGCTGCCGCTGCAACCGCCTCCTGCCCGTCGCACGCCAACTCGCAGGTATGTCCGATGTGGGTGACCATCCGGCGCTGCACCAGCCGATTCACGGCGTTGTCTTCAGCCATCAGGGTGCGCAGAGCGACCGGGCGGCTCGAGTGGGACTGCAGCAACGCCGCCGCCGGCGTAAGCGCCGAGGGTAACGTCACCTCGAAGAAGAACGTCGAGCCGTGGCCCGGCCTGCTGTCGACGCCAATCTGGCCACCCATCAGTTCGATCAGTCGGCGGCTGATCGTCAGGCCCAATCCGGTGCCGCCGAACCGGCGTGTGGTTGACGAGTCAGCCTGGGTGAAAGGCTGGAACACGCGATGCAGACGATCTTCGGGGATACCGATACCGGTGTCGCAGACCGACACACGCAATAACATTTCGCCGGCTCGGCCGGTCTCTCCGGCCGATGCGGTGACCTCGACGGAGCCATGAGCGGTGAACTTCACCGCGTTCGACACCAGGTTGAGCAGCACCTGGCGGAGACGGTCGACGTCCCCGGTCAGCCACTGATGGGCCGACGCGTCGATGGTGAGGCGCAGATCCAATCCCTTGTCGCTGGCATGGCGTGTCACCAGTGCCGTGGTTTCCTTCAGCAGCGCCCGCACGTCGAAGGGCTGGCAATACAGCTCGAGCCGGCCGGCTTCGACCTTGGAGAAATCCAACACGTCGCTGACCACGCTCAGCAGCGACTTCCCGCCTTGCCGAATTACCGCAACCAGCTCGCGCTGATCGTGATCAAGAAAAGTGGTCTCCAGCACCGAGGCGGTTGCGATTACCGCGTTCAGCGGCGTCCGGATCTCGTGACTCATCGTCGCCAGGAACTCGCTCTTGGCCTTGGTTGCGGCTTCCGCGGCTTCCTTGGCTGCCTCGAGTGCAGCAGTACGATCGCGGACCTGACGGCGAAGCGACCAGGTCCAGGCGAGCACGGCGGTAAGAATGGTCAGGAAGACGAGGCCGGCGATCTGCAGGGTGCGCCACAGGTTGCTCTCGGGCGGCGTGCTCCAGCGTTCGCGCGCGACGTCGACTGCGCCTTCGTCCCGCAGCTGCTGCATGGCCTCGGTGACCCCTGCCAATGACTCGCCGCATCCCTTGCGGGTCGCGAACTGAATGGAGGTCGTTTCCAGCGGGATCTCAACAAAATCCCGCTGCCCGACACCACGCGCCATCCACACCATCGCGGCGCCCGACCCGGCCATGCCGTGGACCTCGTGGTCCTTCCACATCTGAGCGGCATCGTCTTTGTTCGCGACCAGCACGAGCTCGGGCCGCTGTTCAGGCGGGAGCTTCTTCAGCAACTCGAGGGTGTACGAGCCAGGACTGACGGTGACGCGAAGCCCTGAGAGGTCGCTCTTACCAGACACGGCTCGCACCCCCGAATGCAGCAGCACGCTGACCCGCGAACGAACGGTGTTTGCCAGAAAATCGAACTGCGCCTCACGAGCGGCGGTGTGCGCAAGGTTGGTGAGGTGAGCGTCGCCACGCAGGACCGCGGACGTGGCATCGACACGGTTCATCAGGCGGATCTTGATCGGAACACCCAGCGACCGTTCGATGCCTTTCAGCAAGTCGATATGGATGCCTGCCGGACGTCCTTGCTCATCGACGAATTCAGTGGGCGGAGTACTGCCGTCGCCGACGTAGATCAGGCCCGACGCCGGCGCGCAGGTGACCGGCGACCGCACCGTCTGTGCCGAGGCTTCGCGGCTTGTTGCCGCGGCCAGCAGCGCCGCGAGGACGATGATCAAGGCCCTACGCGACGGCACTCTTCACCCCCGAGACGATGCGGGCGCGCCCAAAGGCCGCCGAGAGGTCCTGCACGGTGACCGGCTTGCTGATGTAGTCGTTGAACCCGGCGGCGTCGCAGGCGTGCCGGGTTTCGGTGGTGACGTCGGCAGTCACGGCCACCAGCCACGGTGCGCGCTCCAGCTTGCGCATAGCGGCAGCGGCTTCGAAGCCGTCCATCACCGGCATCTGCAGATCGAGCAGGACGATGTCGTAGGTAGCGTTGTGCACCGCCTCGACGGCTTCCTTGCCGTTGTTGGCGACGTCACACTGCACGCCCAGCGTCTTCAGGATACGGCGCTCGACCAGCTGGTTCACAGGGTTGTCTTCGGCGAGCAGCACGCGCAGGTGCGACCACGCGTCGGGCCGGGCCGACGCGAGCGTCAGCGGCGCGAATGACGGCACGACAACCGGCAGCGGCAGGGTAAAGGCAAACGTCGAACCAACGTTCGGCGTGCTGTGAACGGTCACCCGGCCGCCCATCGTTTCAATCAGGTGACGACTAATCGCGAGGCCCAGTCCCGTGCCACCGAACCGCCGCGTCGTCGAAGAATCCGCCTGAGTGAACGGTTCGAACAGGCGCTGCAGGCGATCGGCGGGGATGCCCAAACCGGTGTCGCTCACCGACACCATTACCGTTGTTCGGCCATCCACCGGCGGCGTCGCCGAGGCGGTGACCTCGACCCGGCCGGCTTCGGTGAACTTCACCGCATTCGACAGCAGGTTCAACATGACCTGACGCACACGGTTGGCGTCGCCGGCCACCCACTGCGGAAGGCCTGGCTCGACATTCACGTCCAGCTGAAGGCCTTTGGCCGATGCCGTTCGTGCAATCAGCCCCGCCGTCGATTTCAACAAGGCGCGCAGGTCGAACGTGGTGACATCGAGCTCGAGACGTCCGGCTTCGATTTTCGAGAAGTCGAGAATGTCGGAGACGACGCTCAGCAGCGAGTCGCCACCGTTCTTGATGACGTCGACCAGTTCGCGCTGATCGGGTTCGAGCGGCATGCGCTCCAGCACCGACGCGGTCGCAATCACCGCGTTGAGCGGCGTGCGGATTTCGTGGCTCATGGTCGCCAGGAACGCGCTCTTGGCGCGCGTCGCGACCTCGGCCTGGTCGGTCAGGCGCCGCTGCGCCAGCAGAGCGCGGCTCAGGTCTTCGGTCCGCTCGCGCACCTGGCGGCGAAGCGACCACACGAATCCAATGCCAATCGCCGCGATCAGCAGCACGAGGCTGGCGCCAATCGCTACCAGGCGCCACGGAAACGGCTCGAACGGTGCGGGTGCCAGCCACTTCTCGGAGAGGGCGTCGAGGACGCCTTGGGCGCGTAGCTTGGCGAGGGCGCTGGCCACTGGCGACATCGCGGCGCCGCAGCCCTTGGCCGTCACGAGCTCGAATGTCGTGTGGTGAAAGGGGATCTCGACAACGTCCGAGATTCCAGCCTTGCGGGCGAGCCAGATCACCGCAGACGCGGAACCGGCAACGCCGTCAACCTTCCCATCGGCCCACAACTCGACCGCTTCTTCACGACTGGCGGCGGGAACCACCTTCAGGCGCTCGGATTGCGGTAGCCGCGCAAACATCTCCTGCGTCAGGGTGTCTTTCTCGACCGCGACGGTCAGGCCGGTCAGGTCCACCAACGACTGCGCTTGCGGCCTGAGCCCCGGGCGAAGGACCACGCTGCCGCGGACGCGCGATACCGGGCCCAGGTAGTCGAAACGGGCCTCGCGCTCGGGTGTGTAGCCCAAGTGAATCAACTGCGCCTTGCCTGTTTCGATGGCGGCTATCGCCTCGGCGCGGGCCATCAACTGGATGTCGATCTTGAAGCCCAGCTCGCGCGACAGTGCGTGGATCAGATCTACGGTGAGGCCCGACGGCTGCCCGCGTTGGTCGAGAAACTCGTGCGGCGGGGTGCTGTCGTCTCCGACATACAACAGGCCAGTGTCGGGCATGCAGACGACACTTGCGGCTGGTTTGACCTGCCCGGCGTCGGCGACCCCTGCAACAAGAAGGAGCGCAGTTAGCAGCCCGGCTGTACGAAAGGGGAAGGTCACGGCATGGGCCGATGCTTCAACATTCACGCCAGCTGGGCGGCTCGAAATTTGGGCGTGATCTCTTCGCCTGGGACGAAGTCAGGGGTGTGCGCACGGCTCCCGCACACTGTGCGCTGCATTAGACTTGGCCTATGACGCGGCTAACTTGCAAACTTCTCCTGGTGGCCCTGGCAGCCGTTCTGCTCGGCGGCGCTCCCCACGCACAGACGTCGACGCTCACGGTTCCTTATACGCAGTTCACGCTGCCGAACGGCTTGAACGTGATTCTCCACCGCGATACCAGCGTGCCGGTGGTGGCCGTCAATGTCTGGTATCACGTGGGCTCGGCCAACGAGCGCGTCGGCCGGACCGGCTTCGCTCATCTGTTCGAGCACGTCATGTTTGAAGGCTCGATGCACGTGCCGGAAGGGGCGTTCGACACCTGGCTGGAAGCCGCGGGCGCCAACAACAACGGATCGACGAGCAACGACCGCACCAACTACTACATCGATTTGCCGGCCAACGCCCTCGAGCTCGCGCTGTTCCTCGAGTCCGACCGCATGGGCTTCCTGCTCGACGACAAGGCGCCTGGCAAGGTAGACGGACAGCGCGACGTGGTGAAGAACGAGAAACGCCAGAGCGTCGACAACCAGCCGTACGGCCAGGCGTTTGTCGAGCTGTCGGCGCTGCTCTACCCACCGGCACATCCCTACAGCTGGCCGGTGATTGGCTCGATGGAGGATCTGTCCGCCGCCAGCTTCGAAGACGTGGCGCGCTTCTTCCGGACCTATTACGTGCCTAACAACGCCAGCCTCGTGATTGCCGGCGACATCGATCTGGCAGAGACCCGCAAACTGGTGGAGAAGTGGTTCGACGACGTGCCGCGCGGCAAGCCGGTGACGCCGCTGGCCCCTCCGAGCGCCGTCCTCGACGGCGTCAAGCGCAAAACCATCACCGACCGCGTGCAGTTGCCGCGGCTCTACCTGGCGTGGCACACACCCGGCCTGCTCAAGCCAGGCGACGCAACCATGGACATCGTCGCGAACCTGCTCAGTAGCGGCAAGAACTCGCGGCTCTACCGCCGACTGGTGTACGACCTGCAGATCGCCCAGGATGTGACGGCCTTCCAGCAGTCGCAGGCCCTGGGCAGCAATTTCGTGATCACGGCGACGGCGCGGCCCGGCCAGTCCCTCGACAAGATCCAGGCGGTGATCGACGAGGAACTCGACAGGCTGCGCAAGGAGGCGCCGGGCACGCGCGAGATGACGCGCGCGTTGAACCAGACCGAGGCGTCGTTCTTTCGCAACATGGAGCGCGTTGGCGGCTTCGGCGGCAAGGCTGATCAGTTGAACGCCTATTTCAAGTCCGCCGGCACGCCCGACTTCTTTGACAAGGACCTCGCGCGCTATCGGGCGGTGACGGCGACTGAAGTGCAGGCGGCCGTTGACCGCTACCTGCCAAAAGATCGACGCGTCGAACTCAGCGTCGTTCCGGGAGACAAGAAATGAAGAAGGCGCTGATTCTTCTCTGTGCGCTGGCCGTGTCGGTCACGCTGTCCGCTCAACAACCCGGCCGCAAGCAGCCGCCCGCGATTGGCCCGGCGCCGACACTCAAGCTGCCGGCGATCCAGAAACACAAGCTGTCGAACGGCCTGGCCGTGTGGCTGGTCGAACATCACGAAGTGCCGCTGGCCCAGATCAACTTGATCGTCCGCTCGGGCAGCGCTGCCGATCCCATTGGCAAGTACGGCGTCGGCAGCCTGACCGCCGCCATGCTGGACGAAGGGGCGGGCTCGCGCACCTCGCTCGACCTGGCGGACGCCATCGAATTTCTCGGTGCCAACCTCTCGACGGCCAGCTCGTTCGACTCGTCCGCAGTCCGCATGTCGGTACCGGTCTCGAAGCTCGCCGAGGCGTTGCCGCTGATGGCAGACGTCGCGCTGCGGCCGAGTTTTCCGGTGGCTGAACTCGATCGCCTGCGGAAGGAGCGCCTGACCGGCTTGCTGCAGGCGCGCGATAACGTCGGCGCGCTGGTGCAACTCGCTTTCCCGCGCATTGTCTTCGGTCCCACGCACCGTTACGGCACGTCGGCCAACGGCTTGCCTGCCGCCATCGAAGCGCTCACGGTTGACGACCTCCAGGCGTTTTATCGCTCGCACTTCCGTCCCGACAACGCCACCTTGCTGGTGGTCGGCGACCTGACCGCGGCGTCGGCACTGCCCATGCTCGAAAAGGCCTTTGGCGAATGGAAACCGGGCGGCATGCAGGCCCTGGTCGCTGAAGTGCCCAACGCGCCGCAGCTTGGCAAGCGCCAGATCTACCTGGTGGATAAGCCGGAGGCCGCGCAGTCTCAGATTCGCATTGGCTGGGTCGGGGTCGCGAGATCGACGCCCGACTATGCGGTGCTCGAAGTGCTGAACACCGTGCTCGGCGGATCGTTCACCTCGCGCCTCAATCAGAACTTGCGCGAGAAAAATGGCTATGCCTACGGCGCCAGCTCGGGGTTCGACATGCGACTGTCGGCCGGACCGTTTCTGGCGGCCGCCGGCGTGCAAACCGACAAGACCGCCGATGCGCTGCGCGAGTTCTTCAACGAGCTGAACGGCATTCTCACGCCGGTGCCAGCCGACGAACTCGCCAAGGCCAAGAATTACGTCGCGCTCGGATTCCCCGGAGAATTCGAGACCACGGGCGACATGGCGCGCAAGCTCGAAGAGCTGGTCGTCTACAACCTGCCCGAGACCACCTTCAGCAACTTTGTCCCTGGCGTGACGGCGGTGACGGCCGCCGACCTGCAGCGCGCGGCGGCTCGCTTCGTCCAGCCGGAGAAGATGGCCGTGGTGATCGTCGGCGACCTGAAGGTGATCGAGGGGCCGATTCGCGCGCTCAACCTGGGCCCCATCGTCCACGTAACGATTGACAGCCTCTTCCGGTAGCGCGGTCGTCGTTATCGGCGCCGGGGCGGCGGGCCTGGTCGCATCGGCGTTTGCCGCGGCCGGCGGCGCCGACGTGACGCTGGTCGAACGCACGGCTGACGGCGGCCGCAAGATCCTGATCAGCGGCGGCGGACGCTGCAACGTGCTGCCGTCGGCGCTCGCTCCCGAGCGGTTCGTCACCGACTCGCCAGCACATTTGCTGCGCGGCATGCTGCGCTCGTGGCCGCTTCACGAACAGCGCGCCTTCTTTGAGGCTGACCTTGGCATTCCGCTGGCCCTTGAAAAAGAGTCGGGCAAGCTGTTTCCTCAATCGAACCGCGCCAAGGACATTCGCGACGGGCTGGTCGCGTTCGCGCGGGCGCGGGGAGTGCGCATGCAATTCGGCACGGCCGTCACGAACATGCAGCCGGCGTCGGCCGGCTTCACATTGCAAACGGCGAGTGGCGAGCTGAGCGCGTCGCGCGTCATTCTGGCCACTGGCGGACTGTCGGTGCCGGCGACCGGCAGCGACGGCATGGGCCTGCAGGTCGCGGAAGTTTTCGGCCACCGCATGATCCCGACTTACCCGGCGCTGACCCCGCTGCTCGGCGCTTCGGCGGCAGGGCACGCGTCACTGTCGGGCGTGTCGTTGGAGGTGCGGCTGCGCGCCAAAGACGGTTCGCGCGCGATCGAGACCTCGGGTGGCTTCCTGTTCACGCATCGCGGTTACAGTGGCCCGAGCGTGCTCGACATTTCGCATGCCGTGACCCGTGCGTCTCGACCTGCTTCGTCCCCGAACATGGTGAGCTCGTCGATGCCGGTGGCGGTTCGTGCGCAGTGGTCCTCGCTCGATGTCGCGGCATGGGAGTCGCTCTTCGACGCGCCGTCGGCCCTGGTATCGACGCTGGTCGCACGCCATGTGCCGGCGCGCCTTTGCGAACGGCTGCTGCTCGAATCAGGTGTGCCGCTCGAACGTCGCACCAGCAGCTTGCGGCGCACCGAACGGCGGGCGCTGATCGATCGCCTGACGTCATACGTGCTGCCGGTGAACGGCGACGAAGGTTACCCAAAGGCCGAGGTTACGGGCGGCGGTGTCGCGCTCGATGAAGTCGAACCGCGCACGCTCGAGAGCCGCCACTGCCCCGGCCTGTTTTTCTGTGGTGAGGTGCTCGACGCGTTTGGCCCGATCGGTGGCCATAACTTCGCCTGGGCTTGGGCGACCGGCCGGGCTGCTGGTCTTGCGGCGGGCCGGCCGTGAACACGTCGAGCGCGTGACGGTTGAGCCGCCCGGAGATCAGCACTGGTGAAGAACAAGCGGTAGAATCTGGACGGTTCGGAGGGAACCTGCCATGCGTCACCGACTCCTTGCTCTTGTCACCCTGGTCTTTGCCGGATCGGTCGCTGGGCTCGCCCAAGCACCCGCACAGCCTGCCGCCTCGGGCTACCTACTGCCGCCCAAGGTCATCGTCGACATTCTCGATGCGCCGCCGCCGCCGACGGTTGAGCTGAGTCCGTCTCGCGACGTGGTCGCGCTGCTCGATCGTGCGAGCATGCCGACTATCGCGCAGCTCTCGCAACCGATGCATCGGATCGCGGGCGTTCGCATCAACCCGAGAACCAACGGCCCGCATCGCCCGCAACTGTCACGCGCGATCACGCTGAAGTCGATCGCCGACGGGCGAGATAGGCCCGTGACGGTGCCGCCGAATCCGATGCTGTCCTGGATCGGTTTCTCGCCCGACGGCAAGCGCTTCGCGTTTACGCAGCAGCGGGACAATGGCATCGAGCTGTGGATTGGCGAATCCGCCACGGGGCAGGCCAGGTCGATCACGCCGGCGCAACTCAACGCCTCCCTTGGCACGCCGTGCGAATGGGTCGGCGACGGCGCCTCGATGCTGTGCGAATTCGTCTCGCCCAGTCGCGGTGCTACGCCGGCGATGGGGGTGCCGAGCGGTCCCAACATCCAGGAACATCGCGGCGGCGCCGCGCCCGTACGCACGTATCAGGACCTGCTGACTAGCGCGTATGACGAAGCGCTGTTCGATTATTACGCGACCAGCCAGCTCGCCTTCGTCGACGCCGCCACCGGTCAACGCACCCCGGTCGGCGGCCCGGCGGTATTCGTCACCGCGGCGCCCTCGCCCGATGGTCAGTTCATCCTGGTCCGGCGCGCGACGCGTCCGTACTCGTGGCTGGTTCCGTATCAGAATTTTGCAGCAAGCATCGAGGTGTGGAATCGCCAAGGTGCGCAGGTCAAGCCGATCGCGCAACTGCCAGTCGCCGACAACGTGCCGAACGGCGGCGTGATGGCGGGGCCGCGCAACTTCCAATGGCAGCCGCTGGCGCCGGCGACGGTGGTCTGGGCGGAGGCGCTCGACAACGGCGACCCGAAGACCAAGGTGCCGCATCGTGACAAGGTGGTGGCGATGAGCGCGCCGTTCACGGCGGCACCATCGGAGATCGCCCGTACCGAATATCGCGTGGGTAACGTGTCGTGGACCGACGGCGGGGCGGTGCTGTTGACCGAGAACGACCGCGCTCGGCGGTGGACCCGCACGTGGGTGATCGACCAGCCGGGCGCCGCGCCGCGCAAGCTGTGGGACCGCAGTCAGGAAGACTCGTACGGCAATCCAGGCACGCCGCAGCGGCACGATCGCGCGTCGGGGGGCTCGACCATCCAACAGAACGCCAACTCGATCTTCCTCGCCGGCACGGGTGCCGCGCCGGAAGGCGCGCGGCCGTTCATCGATCGCCTCGACCTCACGACGCTCAAGAGCGAGCGGCTGTTCCAGACCACCGGGCGTTCGTACGAAACGGTAATCGGCGTCCTGGCGGCCGACGGTTCGAAGATCCTCACACGCCACGAGACACGGACCGATGCGCCCAACGTCTATGTGCGCGATCTCAAGGCCGGCACCAGGGTGGCGCTGACGTCGTACGCGGATCCGGCGCCGCAGCTCAAGGGAATTCAGAAACAGCTCGTCACCTACAAGCGCAACGACGGCGTCGAGCTGTCGGCGACGATTATCACGCCGCCGGGCTGGACGCCGGCTCAAGGACCCTTGCCGACGCTGCTCTGGGCCTATCCGCGCGAGTTTACGGATCCCGCAAACGCCGGCCAGGTCACCGGCTCGGCCGATCGCTATACGTCGATTGGCGGCGCGTCGCACCTGTTATTCCTCACGCAGGGCTACGCGATCATCGACGACCCGACCATGCCGATTGTCGGACCGGGCGAGACCGCGAATGACACCTACATTCAGCAACTGGTGGCGAGCGCGCAGGCCGCGGTTGACCGCGCCGTCAACCTCGGCGTCACCGACGCCAACCGCGTCGTCGTGGGCGGTCACAGCTACGGCGGGTTCATGACGGCAAATCTGCTGGCGCATTCCGACATCTTCCGAGCCGGCCTGGCGCGCAGCGGCGCCTACAACCGCACCCTGACGCCGTTCGGATTCCAGAATGAACAGCGCACTTTCTGGGAGGTGCCGCAGATTTACGCGGCGATGTCGCCGTTCAATTACGCGCATAAAATCAACGAGCCAATCCTGCTGATGCACGGCGAAGCGGATGACAATAGCGGCACGTTCCCGGTTCAGTCGGAACGCCTCTACATGGCGCTCAAGGGCCACGGCGCCACGGTTCGCTACGTCACGCTGCCGCACGAGGCGCACGGCTACGTCGCGCGCGAATCGGTGCTGCACACGGTGGCCGAGATGCTGAACTGGGCCAACGAATGGGGCAAGGGCGCGAAACCGCGCACCACCTCAACCCAGCAACAGTAGGGTCCGGGCCTCTTATAATGGACAATTCCCTGGAGCTCACAGACATGAAACGGCTGATCGTCGCCACGTTGCTCGCCCTAGGCGTTGCGGCTCCTTCGTTTGCCGACGTCACCATCAAGGCCAAAGCCAGCGGCAAGGGAATGGGCATGGCCACGGACATGGTCACCACCACCTACGTCAAGGGCAACAAGATGCGGACCGACACGGTGACGGGTGACACCACCAGCACGATGATTTTCGACGTCGACAACCAGCGGCTCTACTCCTTCGATTCCAAGAAGAAAGAGGCCGATGCGTGGGACATGCAGGCGTTTGGCTCGAGCATGACCAAGAGCGTGGACGGCGGCGGCATCAAGGCGGCGATCAGGCCGAACGGGCAGACCAAGCAGCTGCTCGGCAAGAGCGCCACCGGTTACGACATGGAAGTGAGCGTGCCGGCAATGCTTGGTGGCGGCATGAAGATCAACGTGGTCATGAGCGGTCCGGTGTGGATCGTCAAGGGCGCGCCCGGCACGGCCGAGTATCTCAACTTCTACAAGAGCGCCATCGAGAAAGGCTGGATTTTCAGCGACCCGCGCGGCGCCAAGGGGCAGCCCGGGCAGGCCAAGGCGATGGCGGAAATGTACCGGCAGCTCGCGGCCACCGGCGGCATCCCGTACGAGATGGAAACCAACATGAAGATGACCGGCGAAGGGCCGATGGCCAGCGTGTTGGCGAAGATGGGCAGCATGGGCACCACCAGCACCGTGCAGTCAGTCGATACCGCGGCGGTTGCGGCCAGCTTGTTCGCCGTGCCGGCCGGCTACCAGATCAAGGATCAAAAGTAGGGCTTGTCTTCCTACCTCTCGCAACTGCGCAGCGAATCCACCAGCGTGATTGCCGTCGAGCTCCGTCCGCCCAGGGCGGAGCTCGAGTCGGTGGAAGGCATGGATGCGTGGATTGATACCTACCACGCCATCCGTTCGCTGACGCGTCACGACGTGCGCGTGATGGTCACCGACAGCGCGGTTGGCGCGCAGGAAGAAAACAACCTGCGCCACCTGGTGAACAACCTGGGCGATACCGTCGGCCGCCACCAGATCATCCCGTTCCTGACCACCAAGCACTCGATCGAGTTCTGTCTCGCCTATGCCGACCAGACCGTGCAAAGCGGCTTTCCGTCGCTGGTCGTGCTCGGCGGCGACAAGCACGTCGGCCGACCGCGGTGTCTCGAGCACGCGTGGGAGTTACGGCAGCGCATTCGCCAGCGGCACCCGGAGCTAGAACTGGGCGGCTGGGCCAACCCCACGGCCAATCCGCGGGGACAAGTGGCGTTCCTGCTCGACCGCAACGTCAGCGCGGATTTCTACCTGACGCAGATCGTGTCGCACCACCAGGCCGACCGCGTCGGCGCGTTTCTCGACGCCGGCCGCACGGGCGGCCTTACCATGCCGGGCGTGTTCGGCGTCTTTTACTACCGCAGCGCCAACACCAGGACGCTCGAGATGCTCAGCCAGTTCCTGCCGGTGCCGGTAAACGAGCTGAAGGCGGAGTTCGCCGCGGGCGCCACCCCGATCGACGTCTGCGCCCGCACCATCCGATCGCTGATCGACCTGGGCGCAAAACACTTTTACGTCAGCAACTTGCCGACGAAAAAAACGGCGGCCACCCTGACCGCCATTCTCGACCAGGCCGGTGTGACGGCGGCGTCGCGCTGAAGAACCACCGCCCCTTCACGCGCATATAATAGGAGCTCATGGGCAAATTCTACGATTCAGTTCCGGTGTCGGCGATCGTTCGCATCCGCGACATGATGTACACCGTCAAGAATCCATTCCGCCTGGATCAGGGTGACGTCTCATTCGACGCGCCTGAAACGTTCAAGGCCGCCGTCGCCAAGGCCATGGTGGACAACCGCACGCATTACCTGCCGACGCCCGGCATTCCTGAGCTGCGCAAGGCCGTGGCCGAGAAGATGCGGACCAAGAACCACATCCCGATCGAATCCGATGACGAGATCGTGATCACCAATGGCGGTACCCACGGCCTCTACGCCGTGATGCACGCCTTGCTCGAACCGGGCGACGAGATGATTGTGCCCGGGCCGGAGTGGCCGCCGACCATGGCGATCTGCCAGGCGGCCGGCGGCGTGCCGGTGCAGGTGCCGCTGCACGAGCATCTGGGCTGGCGCTGGGACATCGACGAGGTCGAGAAGGCCATTACGCCGAAGACCCGCGTGCTGTACCTGAACTCGCCCAACAACCCGACCGGCGGCATTCTGACCCGCGCTGACATCGAGCGGCTTGCGGCTATCGCGCGCGAGCGCAATCTGTGGGTGATCTCCGACGAAGCCTACGAAGACATCCTCTTCACCGGCGAACATGTCAGCATCGCGTCGCTGCCGGGCATGTACGAGCGGACCATTCCCGTCTACACCATGAGCAAGTCGTACGCGATCACCGGCGTGCGCGTCGGTTACTACGCGATTCACGACAAGGCGCTGCGCGCCCGCGCGCTCAAGATCGTGCTGTACACCACCAGCAACGTCTCATCGATCGCACAGTACGGCGCGGTCGGCGCGCTCGAAGGCTCGCAGGATTGCATCAGCGAGTTTCGCACCGAGCTGAAGGTCCGTCGGGACCTGTTCTACCAGGGGCTCGAGGAAGCGGCGCCCGGCGTGTTCTCCGGCGACCCGCCCGATGGCGCGTTTTACGCCTTCGTGAAGATCAACGCCGACTGGGCGAAAGATGCCGGCATTACCGGCGACTCGCTGTCGTGGGCGATGGCCGAACATCTGATCAAACACGCCCGCATTGGCTGCGTGCCCGGCGTCGACTTCAGTACCGATTGCGAAGGTTACATGCGCTTCTGCACCGGCCGCAGCCGTGAAGAGCTCACCGGTGCTCTGGCGTCGATGCAGGAAACCTTCGCTCGCGTGCCCGCCCGCTGAAGTAACCGGTCGCAAACCCGAAGACGGCGTCGCTGGACCCTTCAATGCGCGAAACGTCGCGTCCGCGAATCACAAGCCGAACTGCCGGAAGTGATGGTCGGTGTGCCGCGCGATCAGCACACCGTAGGCGCGGTGGGTCAGCTTGCCGAAGGCCGGGTGATCCTGCAACTTGGTGGCGGGCGTCACCGCCGCCAGGCGGTTCAGCAGTTCCGCATACGCCTTTTGCTCGTCTTCGATGCTGGCGCCGTCACAGCGAGCGATCAGCTCGGGCGCGGTCGGCGCGCTCTTGGGAAAGGGCACGGCGTAGATGATCAACTGCTTGATTGGCGTAAAACGCAGCGGCAGGTTCTTCGACTTCACGTACAGGTCGCCGAGCGCCATGCGGTAGCTGTCGTTCACGTGCGCGAGCATGCCGCTCGCGTTCATCTTGCCCCACGCCGGCTTGGTAGCGGCGTCGAGCCGTTTGACGCGGTCGGCGAGCGACGTTCGAAATGACGCGTCCCAGGCTGTGGCCATGTTTGGTTCTCCCGACTCCGGACTCCCGACTCCCGACTACCCTCTCCCGTCTCCCGGCAGCGTCACTTGACGTGCCTCCCTCCATCGACGCGAATGGTTTCACCGGTGACGAAGTCCGACTGCACCAGGAACATCACCGCCTTGGCGATCTCGGCCTCGCCGCCCCAGCGGCCCAGCGGAGTATTCTGCACCACCAACTCGCTTTCTTTCGCGCTCATGTCAGCAGGCGCCAGAATCGGTCCGGGCGCAATCGCATTGACCAGAATCTGGTCCCCAGCCAGTTCGAGCGCCAGCGCTTCGGTCAGCGCCATGACACCGGCCTTGGCGACGTAGTACGGCAGGAACCCCGGGTAGCGCGGGCGCCCGCTCGCGACCACCCAGTCGGCGAAGTTGACGATGCGGCCGCTGCCCACGCGTTTCATGACCAACGCCGCCGCGCGCGAAAACAGGAAGGTCGCCCGCAGGTCCACCGACATCTGGCGAT
>JANMUX010000065.1:0-7081 GCA_031392125.1 Acidobacteriota bacterium
AAGACAAGAAGCGGCGCGAGGAGATTGAGATCCGCAATCGTGCCGACCAGGCCATCTACACGGCCGAACGCATGTTGAAGGACACCGGCGAGAAGATCCCGATCGCCGACAAGAACGCCATCGAGAACGCGATGGCTGAACTGAAGACCGCGATTGACGCGAGCGACACGCCGGGTATGAGCAAGGCGATGGATGCCTTGCTGGCAGCACAGCACAAGGCATCGGAAGCGCTTTATAAGAACGCCGGAGATCCCGGGGCCGCGGATCCGTCAGGTGCCGCCGGTGCCGGCGCCTCGGGTGCGCCAGGCGGGGCGAACGCCGGAGCGGGGCAGGGCGACGTGATCGACGCGGAAGTGGTTGAAGACGACAAGAAGTAGTGGCGAAGAACAACTAGCGAATCACAACAACGATGGACCTGTACATCGTTCTTGGCGTGGAGCGCGGGGCGCCGACCGGCGAAATCAAGAAAGCGTATCGCCGGCTGGCTCGCCGTCTGCACCCCGACATCAACCCGGGCGACCGGGAGTCCGAGACGAGGTTTCGCCAGGTCCTGGACGCCTACGAGACGCTGATCGATCCCGATCGGCGGCGCCGCTACGACGCTGGGCAGTTGAGCGGAATTGCCGAAGACGAGGCGGCGTCGTTCGGGTTCGCTGGGTTCGATTTCTCCAGCCGCGTGCACGCCGAGCGGACCACCACGTTCGGCGAGTTGTTCGAGGAAGTATTTGCGCGGCGCGTCGGCCGCGAGCCGTCTGACGGCGCCGATCACGGCGCCGACATCCATGCCCGTGCGTCGCTGACGTTCGAGGAAGCGTGGCACGGCGTGCAGCGGTCGGTGACGGTCACGCGGCAGGACACCTGCCGTTCGTGCGCCGGCAGCGGGTTTCAGCGTGTCGCCGAGACGCGCTGCGTGGCCTGCGAGGGCACCGGCGCCGTGCGGTCGGTCCGCGGCCACATGGTGTTTGCCAAGAACTGTCCCACCTGCGGCGGCGCCGGCCGGCTGAAGCAGGAGGAGTGCGCGCCGTGCCAGGGGCAGGGCGTGGAGACGCGCTCCGAGGCGTTGAACGTGCGCATTCCCGCCGGTGTCGCGCCGGCCTCGCGTGTGCGCATCGAAGGAAAAGGGCATGCGGGTGTTCGCGGCGGTGCGCCGGGTGATCTGCTGATCGATATCGAAGTGCTCGACCATCCGGTCTATCGACGTGAGGGCGATGAGTTGCACATGACGGTTCCCATTGCCGTGCACGAGGCGGCGCTCGGCGCGAGAATCGACATCGAGACACCGGACGGCGCGGTTCGCCTGCGTGTGCCTCCTGGTACGCAATCG
Source organism: Acidobacteriota bacterium (assembly GCA_031392125.1). GTDB lineage: Bacteria > Acidobacteriota > Vicinamibacteria > Vicinamibacterales > UBA2999 > 12-FULL-67-14b. Next base: position 1,325 of record JANMUX010000065.1, read on the forward strand.
GGCCAGCGCTTCCGGTTGCGCGATCGCGGCGCCGTCGGCCGCAACGGCCGGCGTGGCGACCTGGTCGCCGAAGTGCGCATGCGGTTGCCCAGGGTGCTTGATGAGCGGTCGAAGGAATTGCTCCGGGAATTCGGGCGGATCAACGGCGAAAGCGTCAGGGAGCCCACCGCCGCTAAAGCGACGGCGGATAAACAATGACCAAGCGACAGGGCAAGGCGTATTTCATGATTAGCGTCGTGGCGCAGCGCTACAACATCCATCCGCAGACGTTGCGGCTGTACGAGCGGGAGGGATTGCTCAAGCCTTCACGCACGGAGGGCAATACCCGACTGTATTCCGAGGACGATCTCGAACAGTTGGAAACGATTCTGGCACTTACCCGAGATTTAGGCGTGAACCTCGCCGGCGTCGAGATCATCCTGAATATGCGCCGCAAGATGGAGCAAATGCAGGGCGAAGTGAACGAGTTCATGGAATACGTGAAGCGTGAGCTGGCGCGTGGCATCGACGATTGGGAGCAGCGCCTGGGCACCGCGCTCGTGAAAGCATCACCCACCGACTTGATGCGTGCCACGCATCCAGGACCTGATGCGACCGTGAGCAAGTCTGACGCCACAAAAAAATCTCGCGGATAAAATTTGAAAAGGCTTCTCCACCGATTGGACGGTGGTAAGATTTGCTCGTGGTCAGGAAGTTCGAATCACTGGCATCCGAAAGCGAAACACTGCACGCGTACCTCCGAGAAATTTCCGGCTTCCCGTCGCTCACGCCCGATGTTGAGCAACAGCTTGGTCGTCAGATTCAGCAGCACGGTGACGAAGACGCGTTAGGCAGGCTGGTGCAGTCCAACCTGCGCTTTGTGGTGCAGTACGCCAAGCGGTTTCGTCGTCTCGGTGTGCCGCTGCTCGATCTGATTCACGAAGGGAACCTCGGACTGATTGAGGCTGCGCGCCGGTTCGACCCAACGCAGCCGGCCACCTTCCAGGCGTCCGCCCTGTGGTGGATCCGCCAGGCCATGATGCACCTGCTGGCCGAAGCGTCACGCACTCCGGAGGTCACCTCCTCGGGCTTGATGGCGGCCGCGGTGATGGGACGCCAGGTCGAGGCCATTCGCGTGGCCCTGGAATATGCGCACTCCACCGCTGCCGGCGGCGAAGTACGAGAACCTGCGACGAGCGACGCCGAAGACCTGGAAGCTCACCTGCAGAACGAGGGTCGCAAGCGCCGCAAGGCTCGCAAAACCGGCAAAGGTCCGCTCAAGTTCGAGGCCGGCGCGCTGCACGCGTTGCGGCAGCACAGTGTGCTGCGCAGCTACTTGAACTAGCCAGTAGCCAGGACTGATTCGCCTTCATGGACTGTCCCATTTGCAACGGTTCACGCTGGAAAAGCGTGGAAGTCGACGGCGTCGAGCGCCTGGCGCGCTGTGATTGCTGGCGCAGTGTGGTCAAGCAACGGTACCTCGCCGAGTCGCGCATTCCGACCAAGTTCGCCAAGGCAGATCTGAGCAACTATCGCCCCGACACCGACTCGCAGCGCGACGCGCTGCGGCTGGCCAAGAAGTTCGTCGAGGCGTTCCCGGCCGAGCAGAAGGGCCTGGTGTTCTACGGCCCCACTGGTGTTGGCAAGACCCACCTCGCCATCGGCCTCTTGCGCACGGTCATCCGAGACAAGGGCGCGCGCGGCTTTTTCTTCCAGACCACCGAACTGCTGCGCCTGGTGCGCGAAACTTACAATCGGTCGGTGGATGAGACCGAGATGGAAGTGTTGCGGCCGGTGCTCGAGGCCGACGTGCTGGTGCTCGACGACCTGGGCGTCGAGAAGACCTCGGAATGGGTGCAGGAAACGCTGGGCCTGGTCATCAACACACGCTACAACGCCCGGCGCGCCACCATCGTCACCAGCAACCTGCGCGACCCAATCGACAACACCGACATGAACTCGTTCATGGTGCAGCTCGGCGTGCGATCGCGCTCGCGTTTGCTCGAGATGTGCGAATGGGTGGAGGTGCAAGGCACCGATGTCCGCGACGTCGAACGGGTGACGGCGGCCGCCAAGGCCGGCCATCTGCCAGAGCCGCCCGAACGACTGACCAAGAAGGGGCCGCTGCCAGGCAAGTCCAGCGGCATGGCGCGCGCGCGCCTGAAGGATTCCGGGACGCAGTTCGAACTGAACTGGTCCGGGGGCAAAGCCGGAAGCAAGTAAGTGCCGCCGATCGGCCTCTACCTTCACATTCCCTTCTGCGCGGCGATCTGCAACTACTGCAATTTCAACCGCGGACTGCACCAAGACGGCCTGCGGCGCCGCTATGTCGATGCGCTCGTTGCCGACATCCGCGGCTCCGCGGCCCCCGGCGTGGTCGCCGACACTATCTTCTTCGGGGGCGGCACGCCCTCGCTGCTTGAACCCGGCGAGGTGGCCGCCATCGTCGCTGCCTGCCGCTCAAGCTTCGACTTGGCGAATGACGCCGAGATCACGCTCGAAGCCAATCCCGAGTCGTCTACAGCTGATGCGCTCGATGGTTATCGCGCCGCCGGCGTCAATCGACTCAGTTTTGGTGTCCAATCCTTTCACGATGACGAGCTGAAGCGGCTGGGCAGGCTGCATTCAGCCGAGACGGCTCGCGCCGCCGTGAAGCTCGCGCGCGCCGCGGGCTTCGATAATCTCAGCCTCGACCTCATGATGTGGCTGCCAGGCCAGCGGCCTGCAGACTGGCTGGCGTCGGTCGACGCGCTGGTGGACGTCGGTCCCGATCACGCCTCGCTCTACCTGCTCGAGATTTACCCCAACGCGCCGCTGAAAGACGAGATGGCGCGCGGCGGCTGGTCAGTGGCGCCGGATGACGATGCGGCGGAAATGTACTTGGATGGATTGGGCCGGCTCGATCGCGCCGGCTACGAGCAGTACGAAATTTCAAACGTCGCCCGGCCGGCCTCGCGCCGCGCACGTCACAACTTGAAGTATTGGCAGGAAGGCGAGTGGATTGGCTTTGGCTGCGGGGCGCATTCGACGTATGGGGGCGAACGGTGGCGGACGCTCAACTCGACCACCGACTACGTCGACCGCATGGCCGCCGGCGCCGAGGTCCGGCTCGACCGCCGGTCGCTCGAACCCGAGGAACGGCTCGAAGAAGCGCTCTTCATGGGCCTCCGGCTCGTCGATGGGCTGGACCTGCCACTGATGCAAGAACGACATGCCGTTGATATTTGGACACGATACGGACAAGACTTAGCTCCGTTCGTCCAAGCGGGGTTGCTGGTCCATGAGCCGGGCCGACGGCTGGCGCTGACGAGAGCTGGCATGCTTCTGGCTAATGAGGTGATGTCAGTGTTCATTGGGCGCAACAGTACGGTAAAGTAGCGAACTTTCGTTTGAAGGAGGCCGTTAATGCTTCGAGGATTGCGGGTTTTGGTGTCGGGGATTGCGCTGGCGACGTTCACGCTAGCGGGGGCAGCAGTAGCATCGGCTCAGGAGCCGGCGGCTCCGGCGAAGCCTGTCCTCACGTTGGACGGTGACGCGGCCGTCATCACGTTTCTGATCAAGCCCGATAAGACGGCCGACTTTGAGGGTGTCGTGACCAAGCTGAAAGAAGCGCTTGGCAAAAGCGACAAGGCGGAACGGAAGGCCCAACTCGCGGGACTGAAGTTCTTCAAGTCGCCGCAGGCGGTCAACAACAGCGCTGTCTACGTCCTCATGGTTGACCCGGTGGTCAAGGATCAGGAATACGACATCACCCGGTTGATTGCCGAGGTGTTTCCGGTAGAAGTCCAGGAAGTGTTCCAGAAGTACAAGGACTCGTTCGCCGGACGCGCCATCACTATTTTGAACAAGGTTCCCTAACAGGCCTGTTCGAATTTCGCGGGCCCTGGAGCCAAGCCTCCAGGGCCTGCCCCCTACCGTAGCGGGGTATGCTGTCTCCTGTGACCGTTGCGCTCGCCTGTCTCTTGCTGTTGACCCAGGTCCCAGCACCCCCTCCGCAAGTACCTGCAGCCCAAGTCGCCGTGCCTCCCGTCGCGGCTGTGCCGTCTGCAGATCCGGCAACGTCGGCGTTCGTGGGTGACGCGGGACTAATCCTGGTGACGGTCAAGGCTGCAGCAACCGCCGACTACGAGTTGGTAATGACGACCCTTCAGGCGGCGCTCGCAAGGGACACGGATGCTTCGCGCAAGGCGGCGGTCAAGGGCTGGCGCGTCTTCAAGGCAACCGCCACCGATGCGAAGGGCAGCGCGCTTTATATTCACGTGATGCTGCCCGCCGTGGCTGGTTTCGACTACCGGCCGTCGCTGCTGGTCGATGCACTGGTGAAAGAACTCGCGCCCGAGTTGCTGACGAAGTATCAGGCCGCGTTCGCCGGTCCACCGTCGAAGCTCGACTTGGCGGAGATTGCCAACATGGCCCTGGCTCCGGTGGTGGCTCCGGAAACCAAGAAGCCGGGCGTGCGCTAACTAAAACGCGATGTTCGCACCGGCGTAGAAGCGCTGGTAGGTTGAGTAGAGCGGCTCCCCGCGCAACCGGAAGACCCGGTAGTCGAGCCGTAGCCGGACCGGTCCCAGCACCCTGACCTTGATGCCGCCTCCCAGATTAATCCCGACGTGCGTCTCCTGACGCGCGGCGAGGTTCTCGCGATAGCCCGTGCCGCCGGCCGTCGCGTAGAACTGCGTGCCCTTCACTTCGATGGGCGTCTGCACGAAGACATTTCCCGAGTAGGTCTTCAGTCCAGGTAATGCGTCGAGAGTGTCCTCGCCGAGCTGGCTGAACTCGAACTCGAAGCCGACCACGACCAGTGACAGTCCGGCGGCGAAGCCCTTCACGGTGTGGCGCTCGGGTGTGGGCGACAGCCCAAGAAACGCAGTGATGTCCGCGCGCGCCGGAGCCGCCGTGGCGGCCAGGAACATGATGGTCAGTGCGATCACGGGTGCGAAAGTTCGAGAGCGAGTAACAGGTGACATGCAGCCTCCGGACAAATATGATCTCACGTTATCACTGCAAGAGGCACGCCACGGTTGCAGGCACGAAATTCGCAATGCACAAGGGTGAGTTTCGAAACATTGTCCGGAGGAGGTTACAGATGGTTTCCCAACGCTGGATTGCACGCGTGGCCCTTATCGTGGCGTTGCCGGTCAGCCTGCAAGCCGACACCCTGATCTTGCGGGACGGCTCGCGCGTGCAGGGCGAACTGCTCGCCGTGAGGAACGGGACCATCGAGTTCGAAGAACGCCGCAACTTCGGCGCCGGGCGCACCTTGCGTTTCGACCGCGACGAGGTCGTGCGCATCGAATTCGACACTTACCGCAACAACTCGAATAATTCCAACAACTCGAATAATTCGAACAGTTCGAATAACCCTTTTAACGGCGGCGGGCGTCCATCGGGCATGCGGGAGCGACAGGTGCTGGTTGCCAGCAACATGTCGTGGGTGGACACCGGCATCGACGTGCGGCCTGGGCAGACGGTTTATTTCGAGGCCCAGGGCGAAGTCAGGTGGGGCCGCGACCGGCGTGACGGCGTGGCCGGGGAGCGCAACTCACCGCCCAACCCCGGCCGGCCCATGCCCAACCGCAACGCGGCTGCGCTGATAGGCAAGATTGGCAACGACTCGGGCGACCTGTTCTTTATTGGGGACGACACCGGCCCGGTGCGCCTGCGCGGCAACGGTCGGCTCTATCTAGGCATCAACGACGATGTGCTGACCGACAACTCGGGAAATTTCAGGGTGGTGGTTTACTACTGATACTTGCGGGAGTCGGGAGTCGGGAGTCG
>JANMUX010000025.1:0-2754 GCA_031392125.1 Acidobacteriota bacterium
CCGTGGTCAACGCCGTCGCTCCCACCGACATCCTGACGATGAACAAGAACGACATCACGCCGCTGCCGGACGAAGGACTTCTCTACTCGGCGCTGCAGCCGAGGCAGCAAGAAATGCTGGTGCGGATCATCGATGTCTATACGTCGACGATGGAGGCCGACATCGCGGCCGAGAGAATGGCCGTCGCCAGGCGCGCGGGTCTCGAGAAGATACGGTTTGCGTGGGCGGGAGAAACCGAAAAAGGCAAGAAGCACTACTATCGAATCCAGGGCCCGACCTTTCTGATCGAGTTCGACAACACCCAGAATGACGGCAATCACGTGCATTCCGCCTGGCGCGATTTCGCCGGCGACTTCGGCCGGGATCTGCTACGCGAGCACGTCGCGAGGGTTGCGCACTGACTACCAGCGCATGACGCGCTTGCCACGCCAGATTGGACCCTCCTGGACGTAGCGCCACTCGGGGTTCTCGTCGACGGCGCGCAGCGATTGCAGGACGCCGTCAAACACTGGCAGTGCCTCGTCGTCGCATTCGAAATAGGTGACGAAGTCGAATTCGTTCGGCCGTTGGTAGCCGTCGGGGTTGTGATACACGCGGCGGAACAGTGCCGGAATGCCCTTCTCGGCGGCCATCGCGTGACCCTTGACCGGGCACGCGCCGGCTTGGTCGACGTGGGGATAGAAATAGGCATGCCGCTCGAGCGGGCTCATCTCCCACCACTCTGCCGTTTTGCGAATCGGGACAATGATGGCGTTGCGGCTGGCGCGTCCTGATCGGCGCGGCGGCGCACCTTTGTTGGCGTAGTGAACCATCTCCGGGCTCGAGTATCGCGGCGTGCGCATGGCGCCTTCGAGCGCGATCACCTCGGCGGAATCGCGGATACGGCGGCGCAGTTCCTCTTCCAGCTCCTGCAGTCGCGGTCGGTATTTGCTCGACACCTGTACCAGGTGCCGGGCCTGGTTGATGCAGGGACCGATGCACGGCGAGGCGGGATCGGGCAGGCCGCCATCGCGCACGAAGAACTGGATGGTCTCGAAAGGCTGGGCCTGGTTCTCGCGACTGTCATCGATGTCGAAGTCGTTGAAGAAGCTGCGGGCAATGTTCCCGCCCGCCGTCCTCAACCGCGCGGCATGGGCGTCGTCGTCGGTGCGGGCCGCCACGAACAGGAACTTCGTGTAGGCGAGATTGGCGCCTACGCTGCTCCCGCTGCCGTGCCCCTGGCCGCAGCCGCTGCTTTGTCCCATGCCACACCGGCTATCGGTTTCAGGCACAGGCGGCTGTATGCGCCGGCGAAATAGTGTGCAATCAAGGGATGAACCGGTTTATGGCTTGGGCGAGACCCGCGTTGTCGTTGGTGCCGGTTTCGTGGAAGGCAGGGCGCTTGAGTTCGGGCTCGGCGTTGCCCATCACCACGCCCTGGCCTGCCCATTCGAGCATGTCGCGATCGTTGTGATTGTCGCCGACCGCCATCACCTCGGCCTGCGCGACACCGAAGTGGCTCGCGAGAGCGGCGAGGCCCGAACCCTTGGTGATGCCGGCGCCGCAGACATCGACCATCGAAAAGTTGCGATGGGGATACTCGGTCAGCGTTACTTCGAGGTGTGGCGCGACCGGGTGGGCCGCGAGGTGAGACGCGACCGCCCGCATTCGTTCTACGCCGCCGTTGAAGGTGACCTGCACTGGATCTTCGCTCACCGCGTCCTCGAGCCTCTCGACGGCCTGGATGATGGCCGCATTGCGGCGCATGAAACCCGAGCGGCTTGGATGGGTCCAGTCCATGCGATCGTAAAGCAGCTGGCCCGCCTGGGGCCGATCGAAGACACAGGCCGTGTCGGGCCGCCACTCGACAGTGGCCTCGAGCACCTGACGCGCCACCGCCTGCGGCAGCAGCCGGCACAGTAGCGTCTCCCCGGAGCGTGTACGGGCGATCGCGCCGTTATAGACGAGCAGGGTGAGGTCGCGAGGGAGGTCGCCAAGCGCCTGCAGCGCGAAATGAAAGCTGCGGCCGGTGGCAATCACCAGGCGGACGCCGCCCGCGGCTGCGCGATGGATGGCGTCAAGGTTCGCCTGCGGCACACGGCCCTGGCTATTGAGCAGCGTTCCGTCGATGTCGATGGCCAGCAGCCGGATCAATGGCTTACTTAATCCGTTTCAAGAACGCCTCATAGGCGGTCTGGTCCTGCTTCTTGAACTGCTCCGCGAACTCGTTACCGATGGTTTCGAGGTGCTTCAGGAAGCTGGGGTCCTGGTAGTGCTCGCGCATCGACGGCAGGTAGTCGCGGACGCGCTCCCACACCAGGAGCAACTCGCGGCCGCTCTGGAAAAACAGCTCCTTGTTGAGCACACCGGAGGTCATGAACGAAGCGACCAGGTCCCAATAGGACGTGACCATTCGGACCGAGGCGTTTTCCTCGCTGCCACCCGGAGCCAGCTTAATCAGCTCCTGGTAACTCTTGGCCTTGCAGTTGGCGGTGAACCAGGCGCGCGCCTGCCGCAGACGGTCTTCGCGGCGCATCTCGTAAAGGCGCAGAATCAGGTTGGCGTCGTCGTAGGTCGGCTTTTGCGTCATTTTTTGTCTCTGTCATAACCTTGCTGACTGAGCCCGGACCCGGGAAAGGGTGGCGGGCCTGCCCGCCGTAGCCCGAAGGGCGAAGGCGGGATAAAGTAGGAAGGTTATGAACCCGTGGGACCAGTTTACCGGGGCCAACGCGGGGTATGTCTACGAGTTGTTCGAGCGCTACCAGCGCGATCCCT
>JANMUX010000059.1:0-16001 GCA_031392125.1 Acidobacteriota bacterium
AGATTGCGCAGCAGATTGCCCAGGGCCTGGCCGCAGCGCACGAGAAGGGCGTGGTCCATCGCGACCTGAAGCCCGAGAACATCATGATCGAAAAGGCGACCGAGTCGCCGACGCCCAACGGCGGCGATGCGCTGATCATGGACTTCGGTATCGCCCGCTCAATGGAGCACGGCGGCACGCAGACCGCAGCCGGGTCGGTAATTGGGACGCTGGAATACATGGCGCCCGAGCAGGCGCAGGGCGTCAAGGTCGATCAGCGCGCGGACCAATACGCGTTTGGGCTGATCGTCTACGACATGCTGGTCGGCCGCCAGCGGCTGGCCAAGCGCGACAACGCGATGACCGAGCTGCTGGGGCGCCTGACGGCCTCGCCACCCTCGCCGCGCACGCTCAACCCGGCCATTCCGGAGCCGATCGATCAGTTGGTTGTGAAGTGCCTGCAGCCGTCGCCCGAACACCGCTACCCAACGACGGGCGACCTGGTCAGGGCGCTGAACCTGCTGACACCGGACGGGCATATCCGTGCCGACGTGCACGAAGTGATCGTCCACGATGCTCCGGGTCGTCCCAAGTGGCAGCTCGCGGCGGCGGCGCTGGTGATCGTTATCATTGGCGGCGCGACGGGCTGGATGATTTCGGATCGTGGCGGCAGCATGGTGGCGGTGCCTTCAATGGTGCGCGCGCCGGTGTCGGTGCTGATTGCCGACTTCGAGAACAAGACCGGCGATCCCGTGTTCGACGGCGTCGTCGAACAGGCCATCAGCCTCGGAATTGAAGGTGCGTCGTTCATCACCGCGTATCCACGTCGCGACGCCCTGCGCGCGGCGGCGGCGATTGAGCCAGGTCGCAAGCTCGACGAGACAACCGCGCGGCTAGTGGCCCTGCGCGAAGGTGTCAGCACCATCGTAATTGGCGACATCGAGTCGAGGGGCGCTGGCTACCACATCCGCATTCGCGGCCTTGGGCCTGGCAACGACGCGACCGTGCGTTACTCGCTCGAGGCCGACGCGGCCGGCAAGCCCGAAGTGCTTGCCACGGTCGGCGGACTCGCGGGACAGGTGCGAGCGGCGCTGGGCGATTCGGCGGTGCCGGCGTCGACCGACGCCTTTACGGCGGCCAGCCTCGAAGCGGCGAAGAGCTATACCGAAGCGCAGGAGCTGCAGTACGCCGGCAAGCCCGAGGAAGCGATTGGCAAGTACCAGGAAGCGATTCAGCGCGATCCCGATCTCGGGCGCGCCTATTCGGGCCTGGCTGCGCAGTACGCCAACACCGGCCGCACGGCCGACGCGGAGAAGTACTACGGCGAGGCCCTGACCCGCATCGATCGCATGACCGCACGCGAGAAGTTCCGCACGCGCGGCAGCTATTACCTGTTTGCCCGCAAGTCGCCGGAGGCCATCAAGGAGTTCACCGCACTGGTCGAGGCTTTCCCGGCCGACAGCAGCGGCCTGGCCAACCTCGCGTTCGCTTATTCGCAGCAGCGCGACATGAAGCAGGCGATGGAGCTCGGCCGCAGGGCTGCGGCTATTTTCCCGCTGAACGTTGGCCGTCGCAATAACGTGGCTCTCTATGCCCTGTATGCCGGCCAGTTCGACGCTGCAATCGTGGAGAGCGATGCCGCGCGCAAGCTCAACGCCGGCTTCGTGAAGGCGTTTGTCGCGCGTGCGCTGTCGGAACTGGCGCTCGGACGTCCTGCGGATGCGATCAATACCTACGATCAGCTTGCCGCTGCATCACCGGCTGGTGCTTCGACTGCGGCACTGGGTTTGGCGGATGTCGCGCTTTACGAAGGCCGTACGAAAGACGCCATCGCGCTGCTCGACGCCGGCGTTGCTGCCGATCTCGCGGTCAAGAATACGAGCGCCGTGGCGTTCAAGCGCGTGGCGATGGCCGACGCCTACTTGCTGCAGGGCAACACCGCGGCGGCTGCCCGGCAGGCTGAAGCGGCGGTTGCGGGCAACTCGTCCCACGCGATCGCGCTAACCGGCGGCCTGTTGCTGGCGCGCACCGGCCAAGGGGCGAAGGCGTTGAAAATTGCCGATGGCCTGGCCGCCAGGCTCGAGGCCGACCCGCAGGCATATGCGCGCCTGATTCGCGCGGAAGCTTCGCTGGCGCAAGCCAATGCCCGCGCCGCGCTGGAGCACGCGCGCGAGGCGCAGAAGATTGCCGACACCTGGCCCGGCCGCGTCATGCTGGCTCGCGCCTACATCGCCCTCGACGCCTTCACCGAGGCGACCTCGGAACTGGATGCCGCGATGGCGCGTTCGGGCGAGGCGGCCGCCGTTGCCCTCGACGATGTGCCGACCTTCCGATACTTTGCGCCGGTGCACTACTACAAGGGTGTCGCGCAGGCCGGGTTGAAGAGCTCGGCGGCGAAAGAAACGTTTGCCGCGTTTCTCGCGATCAAGAAAAACGGCGACGAAGCCAGTGACCTCGTCGCCGATGCGCGCAAGCGATTGACGCCCTGACGCTACAAGGACGGTCCCACGAACTTGCAGACGGAGCCGCTCTACTTGGGTTCTGACGAAGGCGGGACAATCCCTTTCAGGCGCATGTAGGTCACCAGGTTGCCGTAATGCTCGTTCAAGTGCGAGTTGTTGAAGGCGAACACCATCAGCCGCGGCTGCATGTTGCCGAACGCCTTGGTGAGTTCCGCACCCTTCTTGTCGTCCATGCTGGCGATCGCCTGTTCACAAAACGCGAACGAGTCGGCGAGTGCCTTCTGCAAGGCGGCCTTGGTCGTCATGCTCTTTTCGATGCCGGTGACTGCTGGCTTCATGCCGCTCGCCGCGCCGCAAATGCCGTTGTTGCCGTCGGCGATATGTCCGATCAATTGCCCCAGGCTGCGCACTTCCGGCGTGGGCTTGAAGGCATAGAGGTCTTCGCCCACCTTCTCGGCGGTCCGGGTGATCGGCGCCTTGATCTGGGCGAGTTGCGCCTTGACGGCATCGGTGAACGGATTGGCGCTGGCCTGCGCGAACGCAGAGACCGGCAGGAGAGCGAAGGCCGTGATGGCGATGGCCGTAAACTGGCGTGTCATGATGTGGCTCCTTGAGTGAACGGTGTTTCCTGCTCAGATGAGGCTCACCCGTCTGTGGTTACGGGCCGTCGTGGTGACCGGACTGATGAGCCTGACGGTTGTTGCCTGCGCCCCGGCGCGGACCGGCGCCGCTGATCCTATCAAACCGATTGCCGGTCTTCCGCGACTGACGTGGCTGGGCGAATTTACGCGACCGGCCGCCAGCCGGTACCCGCAGATTGCCGACCGCGAACGCTTTGGCAGCCTGTCGGGGCTGGCGCGCGACCCCGAAGGCACGCAGTGGATGGCGGTGATCGACGACCGCGAGGGTTCGCGCGTCGCCTGGCTCTCCATTTCATTTACCGGCGGCGTCCTCGAGGTGTCGCCGACCGGCATGCAGCCACTGCGGCCCGGGCCGGGCGTTGAAGACAGAATTGCCACTGAGGCCGATCTCGAAGGGGTCGTGGCGTTGCCCGACGGCTCGTTCATGGCGATCGAAGAGGGTCACCTCACCGAGCAGGGGCAGTGGCCGCCAGCCTTGCTGCAGGTGACTCGTGACGGCCTCGTCACACAGGTCGTCGCCTTTCCGGCCGAGTTCCAACTGGCTGCTGGCGGCAAGACCGGCGTTCGCGACAACCAGGGATTTGAAAGCCTGACGCGCACACCGCTCGGCCGGTTGATTGCAGGGCTCGAGCAACCACTGGCGAACCAACCCATCACGACGCCCGCCCGCGGCGGCAATGGCCAGCTGATCGAATTTGTGCCTAGCGGCGCGACCTGGAGGCCGGGACGGCAATGGCACTACGCGATCTCGGCGACACCGGTGATGAAGGGATTTCCCACGCTCTGCGACGGCGGCGAGAACGGACTGGTGGAGTTACTGGCCATCACCGAAACGACGTTGATTGCGATGGAGCGCGCGTGCTGGTTGAATGCGTCGGGCACCGAAGCATCGAATGCGGTCAAGTTGTTCGCGGTCACGCTGTCGGGCAACGTCGCGCGCAAGACGTTGCTGTTGGACCTGTCGACGCTGACCGCCAAGTTGACGCCGGCCCTGGCGAACCTGGAAAACTTCGAGGGGCTCGCGTTTGGCCCACCGGTAGCAGGGATGCCGAGTCTGCTGGTGATGTCGGACGACAACTTCCGCGCGACCCAGAAGACGTCGTTCTTGTTGTTTAGCTTAAGGTAGGACCCTAAGACCTCAAGACCCTAAGCCCTCACTCCACAAACTTGTAGCCGACCCCGCGCACCGTGAGCAGGTGCTTCGGCTTGGTCGGGTCCGCTTCGAGGTAACGCCGCAACCGCACGATGAAGTTGTCGATCGCGCGCGTGTCGGTGTCTTCGCGCAGGTCCCACACATCTTCGAGAATCGCCTTGCGCGACACCGGGCGCCCGACGTTGCGCACCAGGTACTGCAGCAGATCGCACTCCATCTGTGTCAGCTGGTAGGCCTTGTCACCGACGCGCAGTTCGAGTGCTTCGAGGTCCAGCGTGCGGCCGGCAAACGTCAGTTGCTCGTGTTCGTGCTGGTCCTGCTGCATCCACTGACGCCGGCGCAGCAACCCGTGCAGGCGCGCGAGCAGTATCTGCAGCTCGAACGGTTTGGGCAGGTAATCGTCGGCACCGGCTTCGAACCCCTGCAGCACATCGGACGGCCGGCTGCGCGCGGTCAGCATCAGCACCGGCACGAAGTGGCCCGCGGCGCGCAACTGCTTCGCGACGTCGAAGCCGTTCAGGCCCGGCAGCATCACATCCAGCACCACCGCGTCGTAGAGTGTGCGATTGGCAAGCAGGCGTTCGAGCGCGGCCTGCCCGTCGCCGTCAACATCAACCGCGTGGCCTTCGGCCTCGAGGTTGAAGCGAAGGCCATCGGCCAGGTGCGCTTCATCTTCGACGATCAGGATTCGGCTCATGCGCGTGAGCGGGGAAGTTCCAGCGTGAACGTCGATCCTTTGCCCTCGCCCAGGCTCTCGGCAAACACCCGGCCGCCGTGCGCCTTGGCAATCGAGCGGACGATGAACAGGCCAAGGCCGGTGCCCTTGACTGTGAAGCCGCTCGGCTGGAAGCGATAGAAGCGGCTGAAGATGCGCCCGAGCTGCGCCTTCGGAATGCCGACGCCGGCGTCTTTCACGCGCACCCACGCCGTGTCGGGCGTCGCGCCGACCGCCTGCACCGCCACCTGCGGCGCCTCGCTCGAGTATTTCACGGCGTTATCAAGCAGGTTCAGGATGGCCGTGCGCAGCTGATCGACATCACCGTCGACGACCAGCAGCGCGTTCGGATCGTGATCGGCCAGGGTGATTGCCCCCGCCGGCAGGTTGTGCCGCATGCGCGCGGTGTCGATGCATTCTTGCACCAGCCACACGAGGTCCACCGGCGCACGGTGATCGAGTTTCCGCTTCTGCCGCGCGTGACCGGCGCGTAGCACCTGCTCCACGGTGTGCTGCAGGCGGTCGGCATCCTGCAGCATGATGCGGTAAAACTCCTTGCGTTGCGCGTCGCCGACTTCGCGTGACTGCAGCGTTTCCAGGTAGAGGCGAATCGAGGCAATGGGGGTTTTCAACTCGTGCGTGACCGAGTTGAGAAAGCTGTCCTGCTGTTCGGTGATGCCCATCTCGCGGACCAGGAACACCGTGTACACGATGAGGCCGGCGATGATCAGGGCGAAGGTGATGACGCCGAGCACGAGCGGCGCCACGCGCCGCCCGTTCACGAGAATCCAGCCGATGTTGAGGGTGATTGCGGCAGCGACGAGAATGACGCACAAGACGACAACGACGATCGATGCGGTCTGGCGCCTCGTCACGCCGTTATTCTAGCTTGGCCAACGCGGGGCATGGCCCCGCGGGCTAGGCGGCTTCTTCTTCCATCTCCTGGCGGACCTTGGCGACCTTGACGTCCCAGGCCAGGCCGAGCGCCTTGAGCGTGCTGATGCCAATCCAGTTCATGTCGAACTCGTACCAGGCCAGGCCGTGTCGCGCCGACACCGGGTGCGCGTGGTGGTTGTTGTGCCAGCCTTCACCGAATGTCAGCAGCGCGACCCACCAGCTGTTGCGCGAATCGTCCTTGGTCTGGAACCGGCGCGAGCCCCAGAGGTGCGTCGCCGAGTTCACGAGCCAGGTCGCGTGCAGGCCGTAGGTCGTACGGAAGAACGTGCCCCACAGCACGTAGGGAATGCCGCCGTAGGCGAGCAGCCCGAGGCCAACCACCACCTGCGGAATCCAGTGCCAGGTCGTCAGCCAGACGTGGAACTTGTCCTTGCTCAGATCGGGCGTGTAGCGCGCGAGGATCTCGGTGTCGTGATGCATCGCCTTGCCGAACATGATCCAACCCATGTGCGCCCAGAAGGTGCCTTCGCGAGGGGTGTGCGGGTCGCCATCGTGATCCGAATGCTGGTGATGAATGCGGTGCGTCGCCACCCAGAAAATCGGTCCGCCCTCGAGCGCGAGCGTGCCGCAGATGGTGAGGAAATATTCCATCCACTTCGGCGTCTTGTAGCCGCGATGGGTGAGCAGGCGGTGATACGCCATGCCGATGCCGAGCGAGCCGGCCACCCACCACAACACAATCGCGGCCATGATGGCGCCGAAGTCGATGTAGAAGAAGGCCGCGACCGCGAGGATGTGGAACGCGATCATGGCAATGGCGGTGATCCAATTCACTTCGCCGCTTGAGGCCTTGCGGCCGTAGATTTGGGTGACAGGAATCATGGTCGAGGACGACAGTAGCAGGAGAGGCGAACAGGGACTGTAATAGTTGTGTCATGACGCTAAACCTTGCTATACCAGCAAGTTAATGATATTAGTTGTGCCCACATATGGCTGCAACATCCCTTGAGCGGGAACTGAAAAGGGGTAGCGCCGAACTGCTGATTCTCGCGCTGCTCGAAGAGGAAGAACGTCACGGTTACCAGATCGCTCAGCTGATCGCCGAACGTAGTGAAGGCGCCATCACCTTCCACGCCACGTCCTTGTACCCCACGCTTTATCGATTGGAGGGGAAGGGCTTGATCGAAGGCCGCTGGGTAGAGAAAGCTTCGCAGCGTCGCCGCCGCTATTACCGCCTGACACCAGGCGGACGCGGCGTGCTCACCCGGCAACGCATGGTGTGGGGCACGTTCGTCAACGCTTTAGACCGCATCGCGGGGATTCGTCATGGGTGACCTGGCTTTCGGTATCCGCCTGCTTCGCAATCAGCGCGCCTACTCGGCGCTGACGATCGTGACGATCGCGATCGGCATCGGCATCTCCATCACGCTCTTCAGCGTTGCCAACGGCGTGCTGCGAACGCCCCTGCCGTTTGCCGACGCCGAGCGCCTTGTGGAAGTAACCGAACTGCGCGGTGGCCGCCAGGCTCGCATTCCAGCCACCATCCTGAACGGCACCTACCTCGCATGGAGTGAATCGCCGCAGACCGTCGAGGCAATCGGCGCCTGGGGAACCAACGTGGTGACCGTGACCGGCCGCGGCGACGCGGCACGCGTTGATATTGCGACGATGACCCCGAGCCTGCTCGCCGTGCTGCGGGTCACGCCGCTCCTCGGAAGAACCTTCACTGAACACGAAGGTCAAGCGGGCCAGGCGCCAGTGGCGATCCTGTCCCACGGCTACTGGCAGCAGCAGTTCGGCGGCACCACGAACGCGATTGGCCAATCCGTGGAGATTAACGGCACGGCCACGACGATCGTCGGCGTCATGCCCGCCACTTTTTCCTTTCCCACTCGCGACATCAAGTTGTGGCTGCCGCGCTCGATTCCTGCGGTTGACGATGGCAAGGGCAACAAGCGCGGCGTCATTATTCGCGCGTGGGCGCGGCTGCGGCCCGGCGCGACTCCGGCGCACGCCGCGGCCGAAGGCACCGCGCGCGCGAACGCAGCACCCGACGCGGGGCCGGTGGCCATGGCGCTATTTGGTGCCCGCGGACCCATCCAGGTGACCGCAGTGGACGCCAGGGAAGCCGTGACCGCCGACGTGCGGCCCGCGATCCTGATCATGCTGGCGGCGGCGGTCTTGCTCTTCGCCACCGCGGTGGCCAACGTCGCCAACTTGCAAGTGGCGCGCTCCACGGCACGCCATCGCGAGCTCACGATCCGCGCAGCGATTGGCGCCAGCACTGGCCGCCTCGCCCGGCAGCTCCTCGTCGAGAACGCTATCCTGGGCACGCTTGGCGGAGCCTCCGGCGTGCTGCTGGCTGCCGTCCTTCATCGGGCGCTGCCTACTCTCGTCCCCGTGGGCTTCCCGCGTGTCGATGCGATTGCGCTCGACGGAACTGTGTTGCTGTTCGCACTGACGCTGACCGTGATCACCAGCCTGGCCTGCGGCATCCTCCCGCTCGTGCAGCTCCGCCGTCTCGAACTGGCTCGCGCGATGGCCGAAGGCGGACTGGCGTCGAGCGGGCCCGGCAAAGGCAGCCGCATCGCATTCACCCGTCAGCTCATCGTCGCCAGCCAGGTCGCCGTAACGTGCGTGCTGCTGGTCGGTGCCACCGTGCTCGTGCGCAGTTTCCTGGCGCACGCCAGCGCCGATCGCGGCTACGACCCGTCGAACGTGCTGACGGCCAACCTGCCCTTTCCGCGCGGATACACCGTCGAGCGCAAGACGCAGCTGCGCGACCAGCTGCTCGAGCGTCTGAAGGGCCGGCCCGGCGTCACGCATGCCGCGGCGAGCACGGCGCTACCTTTGGCGTCCGCTGGCGGCTTTTCGAGCTTCAAGTTCCAGTCGCCATTTCGCCCCGAGGCGGAGATCGAGGTGCAGACCATTCGCCGTTTCATCACGCCCGATTATTTCGGCGCACTTGGCATCCGCGTGGTCGCCGGACGTCCGCTCACCGCTGCCGATTCGGCTGCCACGCCGCCAGTCGTCGTGGTCAACCGCTCGTTCGTCAAGCAGTACCTGGACGATGTCCCGATCGACCGCGCATTAGGGCAGTCGCTGGGCATGAACGCCACGCGCGAGTCCAAAGTGCAGGCCCCGACACAGGTTGTCGGCATCGTCGATGACGTCAAGCAAGACGGTGCCGACGGACCGCCCCAGCCCGAGATGTTCGTGTCGGTCGCGCAATTGCCAGGTCTCAACTTCGAGGGTTGGTATCTGGTCGTGCGCACCGAGGATGATCCCGCCGGTTTTATCGATGGCCTCCGCGCGTTGGTACGGGAGCAGGACCCGGCGATTGCCATCGACTCGGTGCTGACGATGGACGAACGCGTGGGCGCAAGTCTGTCCAAGCCCCGGTCGTACGCGGTGCTGCTGGGTGGTTTTGCGACCTTTGCGCTGTTGATCGCCGGTGCCGGGTTGTTCGCCGTGCTGTCTTATACAGTGGCGCAGCGGTCGCGCGAACTCGCGGTGCGAAGCTCGCTTGGCGCTACTCGCGGCAACATTGTCGGCCTGGTGGTCAGGCAGATGGCCTTCACCACGGGCGGCGGCCTGGTCGTGGGACTGGTGGCAGCCTGGACGTTGTCGACGACCCTGGCCCCGTTTGTCTACGGCGTGTCGTCGAAAGACTGGCTCAGTTTCACGGCGAGCACGGTGTTATTGCTGCTGGCCGGGATCGTCGCGTGCGTCGTACCCGCGAGGCGAGTGGCACGGACGAATCCGATGGAGGTGTTGCGTCAATGATCACGAGATCAGCGCAGCACAAACCTTCGCCACGTCTCGACAATCGCGCGATCGGGTCCACCCAGTTTCTGGTGGCGTTCAACGTAGTTGCGAAAGCGAGCCAGGTTATCGGGACTCAGGCTCTTGTCTTGCCCATGCATGCGGTACAGCACCTGGATGGCGATGAACAGCAGCGGCTGGTCGTCGTTCTTGGTGTTCTCAAGCAGGTCGATCAGCTTCGGCAGTGATCCGCCGTAATCGCCGAGCATGGCCAGCGCTGTCGCTTCGCGGCGAATGCGATCGCTGTCGCTGCCCCATGCCGACGGCGCTTCTTCGATCAGGTCAACCGCCTGCCGGCCATCGCCGAGGCGAAGCAGGGCGTCGACCAGCGCGGGATACACCGCGCCGGGGTTCTCGCTAAGCAGCGCCATCTGCCACGCGCCGACGGCTTCCTTGTCGCGCCCGAGCGCCGCGTGGGTCGCGCCAAGATAGAAGGCCGCGCCGAGGAAGTCGGATGCGCCCTTCAGTGTCTGCTGGAACCAGGCCGCCGCCTGCGGCACCTGGCCCTTGTTCAAGGCGTCGAGACCGCGAACAAACGCCAGGTTCAGCTCGTCGTCTGGCGTGCTGCCGGGTTCGGTTGGCGGCGAGAACGTTCCGCCGCGCGCCCGCTCGATTACTTCTTCCACAGCCGGGGAAGGCGGGTGCAGTGCGGCCAGGCCGTCGAGGAAGGGCGTCACGACACCGGGCATGAGAACGGTTTCGCGAACGAAACGCGGCACCGGCGCGAAAATCTTGACCTCGGCCAACGGGGCGGGCGGCGCGTCGGGATCGAGCGGTACTCGCGGGTCGATCGATACCGCACTGGTATCGGCCACGACCGGTGCCATGAGAAAGGGCCGCACCAGTCGCACGTCGGGTTGGCCAGGCGCCTTGACGATTGCCCGGGCGACGTACTCGCCCGGCGGCAGCACGCCCAGCCGCAATGTCGCCGCGAACGCGCGCAGGTTGTTCGATCGCATGGCCTGGCGCGCTTCGACGCTGACGAGCGCGTTGCCGTTCTCGGCATCGGCAATCTCGATCGTCGCTCGCGACCGGGTCAGCAAGTTGGCATCGTTGCCGCTCATCTCGACCATCGCGGTCACCGTTTCGGTATCGATGATGCCGGACGGACGCGGCCGCGGCAGCTCGCCGCCGTTAGGCGGCTGCGGCACGAGCATCAAGTCCGACACGCTGAGGCCGCCGCCCGTGCGGGTCAGCCGCGCGTTGATGGTGTGATGAACGCTGCCGGCGCGCCCTTTCTCGTCGACGGCGGCGATGCGCAGGGTGTACTCGCCCGGGTCGAGGAGCAGGGAGGTGAGAATCAGCCGCGGCGACTCGCCCCGGACGCTGGCTGGCGCGAGCGCGGTCAGGCCGGCGCGGTTGTAGACGGCCTTGTCGTTCTTGTCGAGGACGACGATGCCGATCGGCAACTCGAGTTCGCTGCCCGCCGGATCGCCGAACTCGGCGCTGATGACGACGCGCACCTTGGCGCCGCTACCGGTGTCGATGTTGGTGTAGCTGGCCACGCGCATCGGCAGGCTGCGATTGGGCAGTGGCTGGCGCAGCACATCGGTCAGCTGCTCCATCGGCGTCATGGCGACCGCTGCCGTGGTCGCCGCCGCCTCAGTCTCGTGCAGCACGAAGGTCGGGCGGGCGCGCACGGTCAAGCCGCGCGGTTTCACCTCGACGCGAATGCGATGCTCCTTGCCTCGGCGGTCAGCGTCGGTCGGCTCGAAGCCGAGCAGGTAATAGCCTGACAGCTCGCGGCCCAGGCGATCGAACGCGCCGTTAGCCGATGCGTTCACCGAGACCAGGGTGCCTCGCGTTTGAGCCGCCAGTTGCTCCAATCCCTCGCTCAACAGGCCATCGTCAAAGAATCGCGACGTTCCGGGCGCGCTGTTGTCATCCATGTCGAAGTAGCTCTGGCCCGGTCGGATGACGTGGATGGTGGCGCGCGCCTCGGCCGCCTTGCGGCCGATCTCCCGCATGTTCTGTCGATCGCGGGCGACGAACATGCCCTCGGAAATCATCACGATGTTGATCGGCGTCTTGAGCTGCACCAGCCCGCCCAACAGGCCCTCGAGCGCACCGAGCGTCATGCGCGTGCGCGAGCTGGCCTCGAGCACCATGCTGCGCCCGTCGCCCTCGACGACGCTCGCGCAGGCGTCGAGGCCGGGTCCGGTCTCACCCGCGCATTCGCGATCAACGGCCTGCTGCCAGGTCGAGGTGTCGTTGTTCTCGAGTGCCCATGCTTCGCTGATGTTGACCTTCGACATGCCCGTGCGATTGGACACGCTGCCGGTCACCTTGAGCAAGGCGTCGGTCACCCGCTTGCGGTCTGACGTGAACTCGACGTTGCCGACACCGGTCGGCAGCCGCGCCAGGCCCACGAGATCGCCCGGGGCCAAGCGGTCGAACAGCGTTTGCGCCGTGCGCAAGACCGAACGCGACGATCCGACTCGCAGGTTGCTTTCGTCAACGACGAACAGCAGCAGGCGGCCCGTCGTCGCCGTGTCGTTTGACGAGTACGCGGTCTCGCGAGGGGTGGCCGGGGTCGTGTTAGCGGGCACCGTGGAGATGAACTGGACGGTCTGGATCGGGCGCGGTTGGCCATTGACCTGCAGTTCGAAGTCGGCGGCAGTCAGCGTCGGCACTGGCTTGGCGTCGCGATCGACAACGTTGACGTCAACGAGGACGAGCTCCGTCTTGGTTTCGAAGCTCGGTCGAGGCGGTGTGACCTGGGGTTGCTGGGCGCCGAGCGCCCCGAGCGCAAGCGACACCACGAGCACGATCGCCAGCCCGGCCTCTCGACTCCCGACTCCCGCCTTCGCCAAGGCTACGGCGGGCAGGCCCGACTTCCGACTCCCGGCCCTCATCATCACTGCGATCCTGGCGCGCGGTAACCCTGGCGCGCGCGAACCGAATAATCCCGGCCAGGGATCTCGATCTTCACCTCGCGCCAGGCGCCATCACGCTTCGGATTGGTGGACTCGTAGCCGAGCATGTACTGGTTTGAGAGTTCATCGAGAATTTCGGCAAAAGGCTGGTCGAGCTGATCGCTACGCTCGACGAACAGCGCGCGGCCGCCGCTCAGGTTGACGAGCCGCTCGATGCCCGACTTGAGCTGGGCCTCCTTCACGCCACGGCCCAGGGCGACCATGAACAACGTGGCGTCGTTCGCGCGCACGGCTTTCTCGACCGAATGGATGGTGGCGTGGCTCGATCGATCGTCGCCGTCGCTGAACACCACCAGCACGCGCCGGCCGGCGGCGCGCGACAGTTGCTGCACGCCTCGCACCAGCACGTCGTAAAGCGCCGTGCCGCCCCACGGAGCGAGGCGATCGACCGCTCGCGTTCGCTGCGCCACGCTGGTCTCGCGCCTTGTGAGCGTAAACATGTTGTCGTTGAAGGCGACGAGCGTGACCTGATCCTTCGGCCCGAGGGCGGCGAGGAACTTCTTGACGGCGTTCTTCAGCTGCGGCATCGCCAGGGTCATGCTCTCACTGACGTCGATGGCGACGACGATCTCGAGCGGCGAGCCTTCCGCCGAGAAGTGGCCTATCACCTGTGGCTTGCCGTCTTCGATCAGGCGAAAGGCGGTTGGCGGCAGGCCCGACACGAAGCGGTCGTTGTCGGTCACCACCGCCGTGACCTGCACGACCTCGACGTTGACCTTCTCGACCTGCTCGAGACCCTTGGTGCGTGAGCTCGCGACCATGCGGCCGCCGCCGATCATGTTGGCGACCACGCGGAAGACGTGAGGGCGGACGTCGGGGCCGGCATCCCAGGTGCATTCGGCGGCAATCGGGTCGAGCACATTGCAGACCTGCTTGCCATCGGCGAAGAACAGCAACTGCGCCACACGCGTGGCCAGCACCGCGGGGAGTATCTCTGCCTTCAACAGCGTCGGGCCGCTGACATAGAAGTCGGGCTCCGGCGAAACGATGCGGAGCTCCATGCCCGGTGGCGGAGGTGGAGGTTCTTGCGCTGACGCAACGAGCGAGAACGCCGCGAGTAAGGCAATCAATCGAAACATCGGGGCAAGCCCCTCCAAGTTACCAACCGCTTACGAATTCCGTAAATAGAGCGCGAAAGGAAGCAGGTTCACTTTTACTGCGAACGTAACGGGCCGTTGCCGGCCAATGCCGCCACGTAATCTTCTACCCGCACCGGCGAAAGCGCCAGTGCCTGGCGCGTCATCGCCGGCCAGTCGTCTGGAAAGCGAGCCGAGACGTCGTGCCAGTAGTCCTGGGCGGCAAAGGTCAGCAGCGCTGGCACCAGGCGCCCCGGCAACTTGAGGCGGGCCGTTTCCTGGATCAGCCGCAGAATCAGGTCTGGCGTCTGGGTGCCCATGACCCCGCCATCGGGGCGCCCGCCGAAGTCTTCCCACGGCGCGGAGGGTGGCATGGCGGTAGTCAGGCGGCCGTTGAGCCCCTCGACGTAGACACCCCAGCGGTCCAACGCCGCCTGGCTCAGTTCGGGCTTACCGAGCCACAGCAAATCGCGCAGCGCAAATAACGCGGGGTTGGCCTGAGGCGAGCGGATGGCCGTCCACGGCAGCGTCGCGAGAATGGCGGGCGATAAATTCGCTTCTGCCGCCAGCGCCAGCAGCGCCGTGACGTCGCTGCCGGCCGACTGGACACGGCTGCGGCCACGCGCCAGCGCCGCGACAATCCGATCGCGCTCGGAGTCGGTCAGGTCGCGCGCGTTGATTGCGAGGATCGATCGCGCGATGGTCAGCTGGTCGTTGAGGTTGATGGTCGGCTCGACCGGCATCTCATTGTCGGCGAGCCGGCGCATGGCTAGCCGTGCCAGGCCAAGATCGAGGCCGAGCAGCGCGCCTTCGACACGCCACGCCGTGCCGTCGCCGACCTGGTCGCGCGGCAGCGCCCAGGCCATGCCCTGACGCCGCGATGCTGCCGGCGCGTCGAGCCCGAAGTCGTGACGCGTGATGATGTCGGCGCCAAGCAGCGCCGGACCCGACGGGTCGCCGAGCGCTGGCGCGTAAACAATCGCCATCAACGCGTCGGCGATTGGTTGCGGCCGCCCGGCCGCGAGCGCCGCATCGAGGCCCGGCGAATCCAGTTGATCGCGCACCTCGGTGATGCGTTGACGATCGGCCGCGGTGAGATCGAGCCGATACGTCAACCCTTCCCACTCGATCACCGGCAAGTCGGTTTCCACGGGCCCGGCCAGCGCTTGCAGAAACTGCGATTCGTAGGCGGTTTGCCCCGTCCAGCGATCGGGCTTGACCAGCCGCGGCAGGGCATCCGCGAGCGCGGTAGTGAGCCACTTCGACACCGCCGGCACGACGGGCGCGTCGCGGTCGACGGCGTCGGCCAGCGACAGGATCAACTGTTCCGCAGTGGCCGCGCTGATCGCGCGCGACACGCGTGCGCGTTCGACAATGGCCAGGGCGGCCTGGAAGACCGTCAGGCTCAGTCGCTGCTCGCGTCTCGGCCGCTCGCCGATCCGCTGCGCCGCCTCGACGGCGCGCGCATACGTGCGCGGGGTGCGGATGTCGAGGCGATCCAGGGTGACGAGCAAAGAGTGATACCGGCGATAGCCGGCGAGCGTGATCAGCAGGTCGTCAGCGTCGGCGTCGGTCGCCGCGGCGAACACCAGTTGAGCGAACCGCACGGATTCGAAGCGCTCGCGGCGCTCGCGTGGCGGCGACGAAGCAATCCTCGCGGCGAGCCAGGTCAGGGTGACTGGCGAATCGGGCGTGCGGCGGACCGACGCCGCCTCGCGACGCGAGAGTTCATCGCGATCGAACACCGCCTCCCACAGCCACTGCCGGTTCGGTGCGGCCACCTGGCCGTTCAACAGCCCGACCTGCGTGGTCACCATCCATGCGTCGGCCTGGCTGCGCATGAACGGATGGTCCTCGATGCGCCAGTTCTGGTCGCCGGTGCGAAACGCGTCGAGCATGGACCGCGTTTGTTCGATCTGCGCCTCCACGGGGCCGGGACCAAAGACCGCCGCCATGCGCTCGGGGCTCATGGTTGCGACCGCGCCGTAAAGCCATGCCAGGCGGCCCGAGTCGCGCGAGACCAGCGCGCGGATGAACTCGGGTGGTCTCGTCACCTTCTCAGCGGCAAGCGCCTCCCAGATCGGCACGGCCGCAAGTCCGCCAGGGACGGCAATCCCCTCCTTTTCGATTCTCAGTCCGCGGACGGCCGCCAGAAACGCGCCGGGCGCATTGCGGACCAGCCACCGCAGGAGCCCACGATCGCGTTCGAGCAGTCGCCGCAGCGATGCGTCGGCCGACAAGGTCGCGGCGCACACCAGCAGCGCCGGCCGATTTGCCAGCAAAGCGGGAAACAGCTCGGCCCGGCCGCGCAGCTCCA
>JANMUX010000073.1:0-3845 GCA_031392125.1 Acidobacteriota bacterium
CGTGCTGAACGCGAACTCCGGGCCTTCCGGCAAGGTGGCCCGCATCGAGCGATGCCAGCCCTCCGTCCCGTACGGCATCGTCGGATGAAAGCTCATCGATCCACGTCTCCCATCACGACGTCGAGCGATCCGATCACGGCGATCACGTCCGCGATCATGCCTCCGACGACGAACTTGTGCAGGGCCTGGCAGGCAAACAGGCCGGGCGCGCGCATGTGCACCCGCCACGGGCGATTGGTGCCGTCCGAGACCACGTAACAGCCATGCTCGCCGCGCGGGCCTTCGACCGGGACGTAGGCGTCGCCTGCCGGCACCTTAAAGCCCTGCGAGTAAATCAGGAAGTGCTGAATCAGCGCTTCCATTTCCGTGTAGACCTGGTCCTTGGGCGGCGGCACGACACGCTTGTCGTCGCACGCCCACGCCCCGACCGGTTCAATGCGCTCGAGGGCCTGGCTGCAGATCTTGACGCTCTCGCGCATTTCCGCCATGCGCGTCAGGTAGCGATCGTAGACGTCGCCGTTCGAGGCGCCGATCACGTCGAATTCGTACGTGTCGTAATCACAGTACGGGAAGGCGCGACGGACGTCGTAGTCGCCGCCAGCCGCGCGCGCAATCGGTCCGAAGAGGCCCCACTTGCAGCAGTCTTCGTAGCTGACCACGCCGACGCCGCGCGTGCGGTCCAGCCAGATCGGATTCTTGGTAATCAGCGTTTCGTATTCATCGATCTTGCCCGGCATCCGATCCAGGAACGCCCTGACCGCTTCCTTGTAGCCGCGCGGGATGTCCTCTTTCAGGCCGCCCACCCGGATGTAGCTGGGGAAGAACCTGAAGCCGCCGAGCATCTCGTTCAGGTTCATGATGATCTCGCGCTCGCGCAGCGCGTGGAGCAGGCCGGTGATCGCGCCGATCTCCATGGCGTGCGTACCGAACCACACGAGGTGGCTGCTGAGGCGCTGCAGCTCGGCGATCAGGACGCGGATCGCGTTGACGCGCGCCGGCATCTGCTCGTCGAGGCCGAGCATCTTTTCAACCGACAGGCAGAACGCCAGGCTGTTGGACTGGGCGCCAAGGTAATCCATGCGCTCGACGAGCGGGATCACTTGCTGCCACTTCTTCTGCTCGCAGGTCTTCTCGATGCCGGTGTGCAGGTAGCCGACGGTCGGCGCCACCGACACCACGGTCTCGCCATCAAGCTCCAGCACCAGCCGCAGCACGCCGTGCGTGCTGGGGTGTTGTGGCCCCATGTTGACCGTCATTGTCTCGGTGCGAACGTCAGCCATTGGCCAGTTCCATCTCCATCAACTCACACATCACATGCAACAACGTGGCATGCACTTCTTGCACCCGCGGCGTGCGCTCTGCCGCCACGCTCACGTGATGCGCCGCAATCGTGCCGGCCTGGCCGCCCTGCCCAGTCAAGGCGATGGTGACCAGCCCGCGCGCATTCGCCGCTTCGAGCGCCCGCAGCACGTTTGGCGAGTTGCCGCCGGTGCTGATGCCGAGCGCGATGTCACCGGGCCGGCCCAGCGACTCGATCTGCCGCGCGAAGACGCGGTCGAACCCGTAGTCGTTGCCAATCGCCGTCAGCGCGCTCGTGTCGGTCGTCAGCGCCACTGCCGGCCAGCCGCGCCGGTCCTGGTCGTAGCGTCCCACCAGCTCCGCGGCGAAATGCTGCGCATCGGCCGCACTGCCCCCGTTACCGAACGCAAACACCGTGCGGCCTGCCTTGAGCGCCGCGACCATCGCCCGCGCCGCCTTCACGACCGGCTCGACGCTGCCGGTCATCCGCTCGTGAGCCGCGGCCGCCTCGCGCAGTACGCGCACGACGTGCGCCTCGCGCGCGTCTTGAGGCATGCCGGCTTAGCCCTTGCCCGCCGTAGCCCCTGGCACAGGCGGGTTCGGCTTTGCCGTCGTGCGCTGATAGCGATCGCGCTCCATGTTCGCCTGGAACTCTTCCTGCGTGATCTGCAGCGGCATGTAAGTCTGCGCGTCCTTGCGCAGTTGCACCGGGTAGTCCTTGCGCAGCGGAAAGCCTTCCCAATCTTCGGGCATCATCAGGCGCCGCAAGTCGGGATGACCGGTGAAGACAATGCCGAACAGGTCGTAAAGCTCGCGTTCGGGCCAGCCGGCGCCCGGGTAGAGCCCGGTCAGCGTCGGCACTTCCTGATCCGCGCTGGCGCGCAGCTTCAGCCGCACGCGGGCGCGGCGATGCGGCGAGACGAGGTGATACACCAGGTCGAAGCGCGGATCGCGATTGGGGTGAAAGTCGACGGCGGTCACGTCCGAGAAGGCCACGAACTCGAGACCCGGCCCCTGCAGCGCCTGGCA
Organism: Acidobacteriota bacterium; assembly: GCA_031392125.1. Taxonomy (GTDB): domain Bacteria; phylum Acidobacteriota; class Vicinamibacteria; order Vicinamibacterales; family UBA2999; genus 12-FULL-67-14b. The sequence continues at coordinate 2,329 of JANMUX010000073.1, forward strand.
CGCCGACACGATGTGCGGCGCCGACACCAGCAGTGACGGTGTCAGGGCCGAATCGAATGACGCGAGCGGCTCGAGCGTCGCACCGGGAACGGCCGGGGCGATCGCCGCGACAATCTCTTCGGCGGTCATGCGATGCGGACCTTCGGTGTCTGATCGAGCCTGGAGTTGGCGATCTTCTTCTGCAGTTGCACGATGCCGTAGATCAGCGCCTCGGGACGCGGCGGGCAGCCGGGAATGAACACGTCAACCGGTACGACCTGATCGGAACCTTGGACGATGGCGTAGTTGTCGAACACGCCGCCGCACGACGCGCAGGCGCCCATCGAGATCACCCACTTCGGCTCGGGCATCTGATCGTAGATACGGCGCATCGCCGGCGCCATCTTGCGCGACAGCCGGCCGGCAATGATCATCAGGTCCGCTTGCCGGGGCGAGCCGCGGAACACTTCGGCGCCAAAGCGCGCCAGGTCGTAGCGGCCGGCTCCCGTCGCCATCATCTCGATCGCGCAGCACGCCAGGCCGAACGCCACCGGCCAAATCGCCGACCGGCGCGCCCACTGAATCATGAATTCAGCGGACGTCGTCAGGACGGGGATTTCGTAGTCAGTTTCTAGTCCCATAACGGTATCTCTTCACCACGGCCGGTCCAAGTTTGGGCGCGTGCTTGTAGTCGGGGTCATACTCTGGGCCCCAATCAAGCACGCCCTTGCGCCAGATATAAATGTAACCAACGATCAGGATCAGGAAAAAGACGACGATCTGGATGAGGCCGGGCCACGACAGCTGGCGCATTGCCATCGCCCACGGATAGAGAAACGCCACTTCGATGTCGAACAGCAGGAAGATCATCGCGATGAGATAGAACTTCACCGACTGCCGCTCGCGGGCATCGCCCACCGGCGGCATGCCGCACTCGTAGGCGGCCAGCTTTTCGGGCGTGGGATTGCGCGGGCCAAGAAAGTACGACAGCACCACGGACACGATGCCGAAGCCGACTCCGATGACACCTAGTAGTAGGATTCCGCCCCAGCCGTCCATAGCCTCACTCACCCGATCCGCCGCGAAATTATGTCATACACGCGGGTTTTCTACGTGCTTGTGAAGGATATCACACGCACTACAATCGCACCTGCATGCACGTCTCCTCGGAACGACTGATCGTCGGGGTGGTGCTCGCCCTGTCAGCCGCCACCCTGGTCGTGCAGGCAACTCTTCTTCGCCCGCATCTGTGGCCCGCAGGCGCCGGCCTCGCGGTTTCTGGCGAAAACGTCATGGGGATCATCGCCGAGCCGCGCCCGTTTGCGGTCATTCGCCCTCCAAACGTGCGTGCGGCAGCCGGACAAGACGTGACGGTCACCCGCTTGTGGCCCGGCGGAACGGCGGATCGCGACGGGATTCGCATTGGCGATGTCGTCCGCGCCCTGCCACCCGAGCCATCCGCGGTGCTCCAGGTTTGGCGCGAAGCGGAACAGCTTCGCCCGGGGCGACCACTGGCGCTCAGTATTACCAGCGCCGGG
>JANMUX010000133.1:0-6482 GCA_031392125.1 Acidobacteriota bacterium
CCTGGATGCCGTCGTTGATGCGGGCTGAAGCGGTGTTGTCCTGCTGGTCGATGTAGTCCTGATACGACAGCGTCACCGGGCACTGCAACATGTCGCGGCCCTTGGTGTTGTAGCAGTTATTTGCGAAGGTCACGTTCTCGCGCGTCCAGGTGACCCGGAAGGTGCTGACCTTGGTGTTCGACAACACCATGTTCAGGTTGCCCGACACCGTCTGGTCGACGTCCGACTCCTCGCGCGCCGCAGCAGGCGCGGCGGCCTGGGCGCCAGTCGGGATGATCTGATTGATCTGTGGCGACTGCTCGCGCAGCCAGCGCACGCTGTAGGTGGTGTTGTTGTTGATCTGGTGGTCGCCGCGAATGATGGTGTTCCAGACGCGGTCTTCAGTCAGTTGAGTGCCGTTGTATTCGGGTCGCGCCGGGATGTTAATGGCGTTGGGGCGGTCGATGACGAAGCGCTCGAGGCTGCCGAAGAAGTGAATCTTGTTCCGCATGATCGGCCCGCCGAACGTGCCGCCCCAGCGCTTGTACTTGGTCTCTGCCTTCGGCAGACCCTGCTGCCTGGCGAAGAAGGCGTTGGACGTCAGCTTGGTGTCCTGAAGGAACCCGAACATCACGCCGCGGAAGTTGTTGGTGCCAGCCTTGGTCACCGCGTTGACGACGGCGCCCGAGGTGCGGCCGTATTGTGCGTCGTATTGCCCGGTGATGACCTGGAATTCCTGAATGGCCTCAATCGGCGTGCGCGCCTGCGTGCCCGCCCGCTGCCCGATCACGTCGTCATTGTTGTTGCCGCCGTCGAGCATGTAGTTGTTGTTGCGGGGATCCTGCCCATTCACCGAGATCGAGTCGCTGCCGAACGACTCGGTGCTGACCGAAGGAACAATGCCGGGCAACAGGCCGACGAAGCCGATGAAGTTGCCGTTCACGCTCGGCAGCTTCACCAGCGTGTCGCTGGTAATGTTGCCGCCGAGTTCCTTCGACGTGAGGTCGACGATCGGCGAGACCGCGGTGACGTTGACCGTCTCTTCAAGGCCGCCCACCGACATGGTGACGTCGATGCTGGTGGTCTTGCCCACCTCGAGGCGCAGCTCCTGGCGATCGAACTTCTTGAAGCCTTGTAGCTCCGCCGTGGCGCGATAGGTACCAGGCACCAGGCCGCTGGCGATGAACGTGCCATCGGCGCTCGACACGGTCTCGCGGAACATGCCGGTCGCCTGGTTGGTGACCGTGACGGCGACGCCGGGGAGAACGGCGCCCTGGTCGTCGACGACCCGGCCGCGCAGTTCAGAAGTGCCTTGCTGAGCCGTCGCTGTCGTTGCCGAAAGCAACACCATCAGCAACCAACTCCACATTCGTAATCTCATCGCATCCTCCAAGAAGTACAACCAAAACAACAACGGGGACTTGCTACTTCACGCCGACGCCGAGAATCTCTCCGCGCAGCAGCGCTTCTTTCATGCGAACGCTGCCGCAATCGAGGTGGGCTTCCATCAACCGCCTGGCCGCGGCCGAATCGTGTTGCGTAATGGCGTCGACAATTAGCAGGTGCGCTTGCGACGCGCCGGTCTGGAACTGAGCGGGCGAAATGCCCAGCGACAGGAAACGGTCGATCTGCGCGAGGCACCGTTCGACCAGTTCCGTGGCGAGAGTGTTTCGCGCGGCACGGGCGATGCTCAGGTGAAACAGTGCGTTGGCGGCCTCGGCTTCGCGATAGTCGGTCGAGGACGGGAGTTGTGCCAGTTCGCGCAGCTGCTGCAGATCTTCCGGCGTCGCTAATTCCGCGGCCCGTGCGGCCGCGGCGCCCTCGAGCAGCCGGCGCACGTCAAAGATGTCGTTGATCGACTGCACGGTGACGCGGGCGACGAAGTAGCCCCGGCCCGGGACGCGATCCAGATAGCCTTCCTGCCACAGTCGCGACAATCCTTCGCGGATGGGTGTCCGCGACATGCCATGTGACGCCGCCAGGACGGGCTCCGACAAGGGGGCGCCGGGCGTGTATCGTCCGTCGATAATCCCCGCCTTGATGTTGGCGTAGGCGCGGTCGACGTGGGAGGTGTCAGCCAGAATCCAGCCAGTATACAGGGTGAACGGGCCGTAATCTGCCACCCGTCCCTGACATCCGGACACTCGGCAGGATTCAGGCTTCGGTCGGGTGGCTGACGGCGAGGTCAGCCAGGAACGCCTTGAGTGCTGACGGGTCGAGTGGTTTCACGAAGTGCGCGTCAAAGCCCGCCGCTTTCGATTGCTGCTTGTCCTCATCCTGGCCCCAGCCGCTGAGGGCGGCGAGGACGGTCGCGCGCCCCCACGGTTCCCGGCGAATGCGGCGAGCCGTTTCGTACCCATTGAGACCCGGCAGTCCGATATCCAACAGCACGACATCGGGCCGATATTCGGCGGCCGCGGCCAGTGCCGTCAAACCGTCGTGCGCGCTGCGCGTGTCGTAACCCATCTCGCCGAGCAGCACGCCCAGCATCTCGGTCGCATCGAGGTTGTCATCAACGACCAGCACTTTCAGGGCTCGAGGTCGCAGACCCGCGTCGCGAGTCTGTGCCGGCAGGGTCGCGTCAATCCGAGGGTGGTCTGCCGCCAACACGGGCAATGTCACCGCAAACGCCGAACCGTGGCCCAGGCCGTCGCTGCGCGCCTCGATCCGTCCGCCATGCAGGATGACCAGGCGCTGGACCAGGGTCAAGCCGATGCCCAGCCCGCCCTGCGTGCGCTCCAGCGATTGATCGACCTGCGTGAAGGGTTCGAACACCGAGTCGAGCTGCCCGGGTGGAATGCCGATACCGTTGTCGATCACAGTCACGGTGGCCGCCGCGCCGGCGCGCTCGACGGTCAGGCGAATCAGGCCTCCCGGCTCGGTGTATTTCGCCGAGTTATTGAGAAGGTTGAGAAACACCTGGGCCAGGCGCGTGAGGTCACCGTCAAGATAAACCGGCTCGTCCGGCGCCGAGACCGACAAGGTGTGACCGCGCGCCTCGAGGACCGGACGAACCGCTTCAATGGCGCTGTCGATTGCGTCAGCTAACGGCATCGGTTGGGACCGCAGTTCGAGCTTGCCCTGGGTGATGCGCGACAGGTCGAGCAGGTCGTCGATGAGGCGCACCATCTGACTCAGCTGGCGCTCCATGATCCCCAGTGCCACGGCGGTCGTTGCCGGGTTCGTGCCGCTGAGGCTCAGCACCTCCACCGCGTTGCGTAGCGGCGCCAGCGGATTGCGAAGTTCGTGGGCCAGCGTGGCGATGAACTCGTTCTTGCGGCGATCGACCTCGCGAAGCGCGGCCTCGACCTGGGCGCGCTCGCGGACCTCGACCTCGAGCGATTGGTTGGCCCGCCGCAGTTCCGCGGTCCGCGCCTCGACCCGCCCTTCCAACTCGTGTTGGGCGCGGCGCACCTTCTCGTCCGCCTCTTTGCGGGCGGTGATGTCGTGCATCGAGACGACCGCTCCCAGTCGCGCGCCGCGTTCGTCTACCAACGACCGGCCGCTCGCCTGGACGACCCGCCGGGTCCCATTGGTGGGAGCGATCACCATCTCGACGCCTTGCACATGCTCGCCCTGCAGCGCACGAAACAGCGGGACGTCCTCAGTCGCCATGGGCGTCACGCCGTCCGCATGGAACAGGTGATAGTGCTCCGCCCAGCGTTCCGCAGGGATGCGAGCTTCTGGCAGCCCGTGAAACACGCGGGTGGCACGGTTGAACAGGGTCAGCACGCCGTTGGCATCACACGCCACGATGCCGTCCTGGACGTTCTCCAACAGTGCCTGGAGGAAACCGTTCGCTTCGGTGAGGGCGGTGGTTCGCTCGGCGATTCGTGCTTCCAGGTCGGCGTTCGCCCGGCGCAAGGCCTCTTCGTTCCTCGTCAGCGCCTGTTCCCGCTCTTTTCTCTCCGTAATGTCGCGCAGATGCCCGGTGAATAGCGGCGACCGGCTGGATGAGATTCGCGTGATCGAAATTTCCGCTGGAAACTCCGAGCCGTCGGCTCTCATGGCCGTCAACTCCAGGCGGCGATTCAGGGCTGGCCCGCTCCCGTCCATCAGGTGCCGCGCCATGCCGGCACGGTGCGCATCGCGCAGCGCCGGTGGCACGATCAGCGCGGCCATCTCACGTCCGAGCACGTCCGCCTGCCGGTAGCCGAAAATCCGCTCCGCCGCGGGATTGAATTCCACCACCAAGCCGGCCTCGTCGATGGTGATGATGGCGTCAAGCGCGGTCGCCAGGACTCCGGCTTTTCGCGCGAGAGCAACTTTCAGTTGTTCGCGGTCGGCGTTAGCGGCTTGACGCGTCTTGTGCACACGCTCATACAGCCAACTGATTAGTCCGCCAGCGCCAACGAAGGCTGCCAACCGCAACTGATCACCGGGATTGCCGGCGCCGAAACTCATCACCGGTGCTACGAACAGCGTGCCTGCGACGGCGCCGAGTCCGGTCGCCACCAGGCCAGGTCCGAGTCCGCCGGCCCCTGCCGCGATGGCAACGGCAAGCAGAAAGAGACTGAAAGGCGGGTCGCCTCCTATCAAGGGCGCCAGCCAGAGTCGGCCGGCGGCGAGCTGGATGGTCGCGGTGACCGCGAGGAGGTAGGCCCTTGCCGAGGAAGTGTTCAGTCGGTCGACCACGAACCGCCTCATTGCCGAAAGCCTCAAATCAGCCGTTGGCGTCCATGCCGACGTTCGACAGGCGGTCGGCATCTTTGTTGTTCTCGCGAGGCACGTGCGCAAAGCTGACGTTGCCGATCTGCATGACCAGCATCCGCGCTCTCATGTGCAGGGGCTTGAGGCCTTCATTCTTGACCTTGTAATTGCCGCGCATCTGTTCGACCAGCAGAAGTGAGTCGCCCTTCACTGACAACGCCGTCACGTCGTGGTCGGCGGCCCATTGCAACGCCGCAATCAGGCCGTTGTATTCAGCGACGTTGTTGGTGGCCACGCCCAGCGCGCCGCTCAACTCAGCCAACACGGTGCCGTCGTCGTTGACGATGTACGCGCCCCATCCGGCAGGGCCTGGGTTGCCCCGCGATCCACCGTCGAAGTACGCCGTGATCATCAGGCGGGTGCATCCGGTGCAGCCGGTGCGACAGGTGCTGCGTCGGCGGGCTTCGGCGCGATGAAATATAGGATGCGGTTGCAGCTGTCACACTGCACGATCTGGTCGTTCTTAATGACGTGGACGAACACGGCCGGGCGTAACCGCACCTGGCAGACCGTGCAACGCTCGCCCTCGGCACGCGCCACGGCGGTGCCGCGCACCTTGGCAATGCGGGCGAAGGTGTCAACGAGGCCCTTGTCGTTCAAGCCGCCGATCAATCCCGTGCGCGCAGCCGCGCATTCGGTGACCACGCCCTGCTGAACGGTGACGTCCGCCTCGATCGCGCCGCGCTCGGTCCCGACCTTGGCTTGCGCGGCCTTGAGAGCGGCTTCGGCCTTCTTGATGGTGGCGTTGATCTCGTCCGCCTCCATCATGTTGATCAGGATCTTCTCTTCCTGGACGCCAACCTCGGTTGCGGCCGCATCGATCTGGTGCTGCATGGCGCGGAACTCTTCGTTGGTCTTCACCTGCATCAGCTGATCTTTGTATTTGCCCTGGCGCTGCTGGACGCCGGCCAGGTCTTTGTCGATCAGTCCGCGACGGGTTTTGTTCTCGGCGAGGGCGTGCCTGGCGGACTCGAGGGCAGTGGTGGCGCCGTGCAGGAGGGCGTCGAGCGCGGCGATGCGTCCGGGCGCTTCCGCGATGGCCTTGGCGGCCACCGCGGCCTTGCTTTCAATCTCTTGCAGTTGAATCAGCCGCTGGAGGTCTGGGAGCATCAACTTTCAACTGTCAACGTTTCAAACTCGAGAAGTGGGCCCACCTGGATTCGAACCAGGGACCAACCAGTTATGAGCCGGCCGCTCTAACCAACTGAGCTATGGGCCCTCGGTTACGAACGACCTTCGAGGAACGCCCGCAGTTTACGCGATCGCGACGGGTGGCGCAGCTTGCGCAGCGCCTTGGCTTCGATCTGGCGGATGCGCTCGCGCGTGACCGCGAAGTTCTGGCCGACTTCTTCGAGCGTGTGCTCGCTGCCGTCGCCTACGCCGAAGCGCATCTTGATGACCTTTTCCTCGCGCGGGGTCAGCGTCTTCAGCACCGATTCGGTCTGTTCCTTCAGGTCGAGGTTGATCACCGCTTCCGACGGCGACACCGCCGAGCGGTCCTCGATGAAGTCGCCGAGGTGTGAATCTTCCTCTTCGCCGATCGGGGTCTCGAGCGAGATCGGCTCCTGCGCAATTTTGAGGACCTTGCGGACCTTCGAGACCGGGATGTCCATGCGGCGCGCGATCTCTTCCGAGGTCGGCTCGCGGCCAAGCTCCTGCACCAGCGCGCGCGAGGTGCGGATCAACTTGTTGATCGTCTCGATCATGTGCACCGGGATGCGGATGGTCCGCGCCTGGTCGGCAATCGCGCGGGTGATCGCCTGGCGGATCCACCACGTCGCGTAGGTCGAGAA
>JANMUX010000185.1:0-2405 GCA_031392125.1 Acidobacteriota bacterium
CTGATGACTCGCAGTTTCTCGAAGCTGCTGCAGGTGAGCCCCGGCTTCGATTCCTCCAACCTGATTGCCGCTCGCGTGCTGCTGCCGACGACCAAGTATCAGCGGGCCACGCAGGCGCGGTTCTACGAGGATGTGATTGAGCGGATGCGTCGCGCGCCCGGCGTTGTCAGCGCCTCGGCGGTGTCGGCCATGCCGCTGCACGACGTGGGTGCTGCCGGCGCGTTACCCTTCAACGTGGAAGGGCAGCAGCCGCCCGCCACTGAAGATCCCCTGGCCGACGTTCGCATCGTCGCGCCCGGGTACTTCGAAACCATGAAGATCAAGCTGCTCGAGGGCCGCTTCCTCGACGAGCGCGATGCCGAAGTGGGGCCACGCACCAGCGTCATCAACGAGACCATGGCGCGGCGATATTTCCCCGACCGCAGCCCGCTAGGCCTGGTCATCCAGAATCCGCACGGCAAGAGCCAGGTAGTGGGTGTGGTCGGCGACGTGCACAACCAGGGCCTCGACCGAGACCCGCGCAAGCAGGTCTACCTGCCCATGAAGCAGAGCCCGACCGCCGGCATGGCGGTGGTGGCGCGCACGAACCAGGATCCGATGACGGTGGCGAGCGCCATCCAGCGCGTGATCTGGGATGTCGATCCCGGGCAGCCGATCTACGAGCTGAGCACGATGGACCAGATTCTCGCGCGCGCGGTATTCCTGCCGCGCCTCAGCACCACGCTGCTCGGGCTGTTCGCGCTGGCGGCGCTGCTGCTCGCCGCGCTCGGCATTTACGGTGTGCTGTCGTACTCGGTGACGCAGCGGACCAAGGAGATCGGCCTGCGCATGGCGCTTGGCGCCTCGGGCGGCAACACGGTGGCGTTGGTGGTGAAGAGCAGCGTGGCGCTGGTGGCCATTGGCGGCGTGGTCGGCCTGATCGCTGCCACCCTGCTGGCGCGGTCGATGCAGGGCATCCTCTACGGCGTCGGCCCGTTCGACATCCCGTCGTTCGCGCTCGCGGCGAGCGTGTTGATGATTGCCGGCGTGGCCGCCAGTGTGCTGCCGGCGCTACGAACGACGCGGGTGGACCCGGTCATCGCCCTTCGAGAGCAATAGGGCCGGTAAGCAACGGCGGAGCGGGCAGCGTATGCCCTGCATGGAAAAGGTGCTCGCCCCGTTCCGACCGCATATTTACGCCCTCCTTCGCATTACCGCGGGCTTTCTCTTCTTCCAGCACGGTCTCCCCAAGCTGTTTGGCGGCTTCGGCCGGCCGGCGCCGGCAGAGCTGATGTCGCAAATGGGCCTTGCCGGGATCATCGAGGTGGTTGGCGGCGCCCTCATCGCCCTGGGTCTGTTCACCAGCCCGGTGGCCTTCATCGCCAGCGGCGAGATGGCCGTGGCCTATTTCCAGGCCCACGCCCCGCGCGGGTTCTGGCCCATCGTCAATGGCGGCGAGCTGGCGGCCCTCTACAGCTTTGTGTTCCTGTATTTTGCGGCCGTCGGGTCCGGCAAGTGGAGCATCGACGCCATTCGCAAGTAGTTCAGGCCGCTTGCGGTTGACATCGGTGTAAACGAGCCAGATACTGCCGGGACAATCGAACCTTGTTACCGGGAGCGTCCAATGACGTCACGCTGCACATGGGCCCGCTTTTCAGCCCTTGTTCTCTTTCTTCTGATTGCCGCGCCAGCTTTCGCACAAATCGACACCGGCGTCATCGTCGGGCGGGTCGTGGATGACAGCGGCGCGGTGCTGCCCGGGGTCACCGTGGTGGCGACGCAGGATGGCACGGGCGTAGCCGCCACCTCGCTCACCAACGATCGCGGGGAGTTCATCTTTCCCGGCCTGCGGGTGGGCGTTTATGCAGTGACCGCCGAGCTGCAGGGGTTCAAGCGCGCCGTCCGGCGCGAAGTCCGGGTCAGCGTGCAGACCCGCGCGCAGGTTGACCTGCAGCTCAATGTCGGCGCCCTGTCCGAGGAAGTGGTGGTCGTCGGTCGTGCCGAGCTGCTGCAAACGCAGTCGGCCGATATCGGCAGCGTGATCGATGCGCGCCAGGTGCGCGACCTGCCGCTGCTCGGCCGCCGCTACTCGGAACTGGCGTTCCTGTCGCCCGGTGTTGTCGCGGCTCCCGCCGGCATTTCCAGCCGCGGTGAAGACACCTTCTTTAACGCCAACGGCAACTACGCCACCTGGAACAACTACACGCTCGACGGCGCCGACAACAATTCGTTCTCGACTAACCTGCAGGAACGCAGCCCGCAGGTGGTGCAGCCGCCGGTTGACGCCTTGTCGGAGTTCAAGGTGCAGACCCGCACCTACTCCGCAGAGTTCGGCAAGGCGGCCGGTGCCGTGATCAACGCGTCGGTCAAGCAGGGCACCAACAAGTACAGCGGATCGCTGTTTGCGTTCATGCGAGACGAGTCGC
>JANMUX010000211.1:0-4596 GCA_031392125.1 Acidobacteriota bacterium
GCGGCATACTGGCTGGCCAACCAGTTCTGGGAGAGGTCAAAGAAGTCCCGGTGCGAGGAGGAGATCGCCGCCTATCGCGCGCTGCTGATGGAAGGTGTCAGCGTTTCCGCGCCCCGCTGCACGCAGTAGCGCCCGGCCTAGTCGAGAGCCTGCCTGACGACCTGTTCGGCGAGCCCGAACGACAGCGTCATGCCGTGACCGCCCAGCGCCGCCACGGCCGTCACACCATCATCCAGCGCCAACACGCAGTACGGCTCGGTAGGATGTTTCACGTAGATGCCGTGCCATCGTTCTTCGATCTGAGCCTGGCCGAGGTCGACGAATGTGCGCAGATAGTCCAGCACCAACTCGTCGATCGCCGGCCGGTCGAATGGCGTGATGGCGGCGTCGTACTGGTGAGAGTCGCCGAGCACCAGCTCGCCCCGATCGTGTTGCGCGACGAGCACGTGCACGCCGGCCGCTCGCTGTGCCGGCCACTGTTCGGCCAGCCGCGCCTTGACGCCGGCAAGGCTTGGGCAGTCGGCAAAGCAGTCGTAGTGCGCCAGCGTGAGTCCGCCCGCCAGGATGGGGCCGAGTGACCAGCCAACTGGCGCCGTGCGCATCATCTGCAGTTTGCATCGCCGCAGCCTGAGCGCAGCGAACGCATCGGGATACAGCGTGCGGAGGTCGGCGCCCGTCGCTATCCAGGTTCGGTCGGCGTGCCAGGTTTGTCGCCCGGCGCGGACGCTCCCGCCGCCGCACGCGGTGACGTGCGTGCCAGATTCGAACTGCACATGCCATGTTTCGCGCAGCCATTCGGCGACGCGCAGCATCACCTGGCGCGGATTTACCTGCAGCTCGTGCGGGCTCCACAACGATCCCGTGAGACCCTCGGCACGAAGGCTCGCGCTGCGCTCTCGCGTCTGGCCGGAATCGAGCAACTCACACGTGAAGCCGCCAGTGTTTGCCCGCTCGGCGAACTCTGCCAGCACCGCGAGCTCATCGTCGTGATACGCCACGTGCAAGGAGCCGTGAGGCGCCGACCACACTCCCGCGCCGGCCAGCACCTCGCGCCACAACACCATGCTTTCGAGAGCCAGTGTTCGACGTGGTCCGGCCGGCTGCCCGATCGGCCATAACGTGCCGAAGTTGCGCACCGACGCACCCTGAGGCGTGGTGTCGGTATCGAACACCGTGACGTGTCGGCCGCGTCGCGCCAGGGCATAGGCGAGCGCCAGTCCGACAATCCCGGCTCCGACCACGGCGTCGCGATCGTCACTCATGCTGCACCAATCCCGACCAGCGGCAGCAGATCAGCCAGGCGATTGATAATCTGCACTCCCGGGCCGTCCAGTTGCTCAGCGGTGTGTGTGCCGTAGGTCACGCCGGCGACCAGGCCGCAACCTGCGGCCAGGCCCTCCTCCATATCAGAGGGGGTGTCGCCGATCTTGGCAACCCACCGGGAATCGGCGACGGTCGCCAGCGCCATGGCGCGATAGATGAGATCGGGGTGGGGGCGTCCGCGCTCAACCTCGTCGCTTGCGATAGTGAAGTCAACCGTGCGATCGCCATCCCATCCCATCCGCCTGAGTACCGTGTCGAGAATGTCGCGGCTGAAACCCGTGTCGAGCGCGACCCGCACCCCTGCGCCCCGCAATGCCGCAAAGACGTGTTCGACGCCGTCGGCCGGAGCGATGAAGCCATCGCGGTAGCGCTGGACCATGGCCCGGCGGAACTCGTCATGAGCGTCATCGACGGCCGCGTCCAACAGAGGACCCACGACGCTGCCTGATGCGGCGAGCAGCTGCCGGATCGCCACCGGCTTGGGCAATCCCATCACCTCCAGCACCTGTCGCCGTGACACCGGAGCCCGTTTCTCGAGCACCTTCCCCAGGCACTCGACGACAGCATCGCCGTCGAGCACCGTGGTGCCGGCGACGTCAAACACCGCAAGTTTGAATGCGGTTGACGACGGGCCGCTCATCGACGCCCCAGGAGCCATTCGATCCGGTTGCGGTAATGCGACAGGCCCGGCACCTCGAGGCCCGGGACTTTTGCCAGATCGTCCCACCGTCGCACCGCCGCGGCCTCGGTGGCCCATGGCGCTGAGGCGAAGGCTTTGACCTCGTCGGCGGTCATTGGGCCACCTTGAACGCCAAGGCTCGCCTGTGAGGCAGCCGACAACGAGGCGGAGTAGCGTGGCTCGACCGCGCACAAGTACCGCTTGGCCGCGACATGGAGCCGAACTGGTTCAGTCACGGCCGGGCCGAAGTGGTTCGAGAGCCAGAGATCGCCCACCGCTTCGTGCGGTGCGCCCTCACCAGCTGACGCTCGGCTCCTCGTCGCGGCAGCCAGCAGATGGCCAATGTCGTGCAGCAGCGCCGCCACCACGAGCGCGTCGGGGGCGTCGGCCGCTTCGGCCAGCGCCGCTGTTTGCAGCGCATGATCCAATTGCGAGACCGGCTCGCCGAAGTAGGCGGTCGCGCCGCCATCGGCAAGCAAGCCAAGCAGGTGGTCGGCCACTTGTCTTTTATCAATCTCAATCACGATGTCCCCTCACACAATCTCTGGCTGCGCGCCTGCGCGCCAGGCCAAGTCGCGTCGATGCTGGACGCAGTAAGCGGCGGCGATTACGCCAACGCCGGCCGCCAGTGCCGCCATCACGTTGAACACTGGTGCCCAACCACCTGCGTCGGCCAGCCCGCCGATGGCAAATCCCGACAGCGTACCGCCCGCATAGCCTGCGGTATCGATCAGCCCCGCTGCGGTCGCGCTCCCCTTGCGGCCGCCCATGTCCATGGCGATCGCGCCGGCCAGCAGCGTGTAAGGCCCAAGCAGGCAGAACGCGGTGCCGCCGATGGCGAGCAGGGACCACGTCAGGTCCTGCCGCGCGGTGGCGATGGCCAACCCCACGAGTGAAAGCGTGCAGAGCGCCATGGCCGGCACCATCAATGCCACACGGTTCCGGCTCCGCATGCGATCGGTCGCCACTCCGACGGCAATGGACGACACGCCACCGAGCAGCGGGAACACGGCGCTGTACTGCGCGGCGGTGCCCTGCGCCAGGTGATGAGCATCGGACAAGTAAACGGGAATCCACGTGTTGAATGCCTCGCGGATCAGCGTCATACCGAACGAGAGTCCGCACACCAACCAGAACGAGGACGAAGCGAAGTACGGCCTCAGCAGATCGGCAAGACCTGCCGGCGCGCTATGGCCTCCGCTTTCGCCAAAAACGTTGTCGGCACTGACGGCCGGCTCCGGAAGTCCGACTTCTCGCGGACTGCCCCGTAGTGTGACGGTGACGATCGCACCGATCACCGCGAGAATGCCGGCGGCGGCGACAAACACCTCGCGCCACGTCGTGCCGCCAGACAGCAGCCCGCCCAGCAGATAGCGGCCTGCCGCATCGCCGAACAAAAAGCTCAGCGACAGGAACGACATCACCGTGCCATATCGTCGCGCCGGGTACCAGTGCGCTGCGGTCTTGGTTAGGCCGGCCCACCCCGCTGACTGCACGAAGCGGTTGATCATCCAGAAGAGCAGCAACAGCGGCAGGCCCGCGCTCGCACTAAACGCCAGTGTTGCCGCAACCGACAGGAACAGGCCGGCGAGGAACAGGACGCGGCCGCCGAAGAAGTCGCCAGCCACGCCGGTAATCGACTTGCCGGCCGCGTACGCGACGATGCCCGCCGACGAGATCAGACCGATCGCCGCCCGGTCGACGCCGGCCGCCGGGTCGGCCACCAGGGCCGGCACGGCGACCGACAGATTCGATCGGCAGATGTAGTAGCCGCTGTAGCCGGCGAGCAGCGCCGCGCCGGTGACGATCTGCCACCGCGCGAGGCGCGACTCCGCGGATCTCAACACAGTGAGTCCGCGCTCAGAAGCTGTAGCGGAGTGAGAACTGGACGGTGCGAGGCCCGGCCTGATCCACTGTCTGGGTGTTCGTGATCCGCCCGAACGCACTCGAGGTGATCGTGCGGTTGGGCACGTCGAAATTCTCGAGGTCGAACAGGTTGGCCATCGCGATCTCAAAGCGAAGGCGCTGGTTGGCCGGCATCTGGAAGTTCTTGCCGACGGTCATCGAGAACACGCGCGTCCCGGGGCCGATCAGCGTGCCGACTTCGCCGTTGCCGAAGCGGCCAATGTTGTTGGCCGGAAGCACGAAGGCATTCACGTCCCAGTAGACATCGGGTGTCGGGCTCGAAATATTGCCATCGCCGGTCTGGTCGGGCCGCTGCGCGGCCGTGAACCCGCGGACGTTGGCGCCGGTGCCCGAAGGGTCGCGGTTCGAGAACGTGGCGGTCTCGAACGACCCGGACTGCAGCAGCAGGATCCCCGTTACATCCCAACCGGCGAGCAAGGCGTTGACGGCGCGGCTCTGGCTGTTAAAGGGCAGCGCGTACAGGAATGTGCTGATCGATCGGTGACGCCTGGTATACGCCACCGGACCGTAGTCGGCATCGCCGCGAAAGATGTCGAGCGTCGAGGGTCGCGACGTTCGCGGACGATTTTCAGCTTCACATCGACGGCCAGCAGTTCTCACTGACATCCCATCAGAGCGGCAGTACGCGGACGCGAATCGTCCTCGCCTTCCACGCGGCCCTGCTGGAG
>JANMUX010000252.1:0-9287 GCA_031392125.1 Acidobacteriota bacterium
CGAGGTGTCGTACCGCGAAGCGCTGGCGCTGAACAATACCTACGCCGACGGGCACTTCTATCTGGCGGTCACGCTCGAGAAGATGGGCCGGTCAGTCGATGCGCGCACGCACTGGCGGGCCTACGAACGGCTGGCCCCGCAAGGCGAGTGGGTCGAGCTGGCGAAAGAGTTTTCGGACTAATAGCGGAAACGCCAGTCGTCTTGCGGCTGGCCCTGGGGGCCCGGCTGCTGGTCTTCGCGCTTCCGCGGCGTGCGCTTCGCCTTGTAAAGCGCGCAGTCCGCGCACCACGAATCAGCGCTGAAGCCTTCCTTGCCGGCCATCGGCAGCACATCACGATGCGTGCAGTGATCGGGCATGCCGTCTTCGGCGGGCTTGCGCCACCGGCACGACAGGAAGCGGACGACGGCGGGCGACTTATCGGGCCCGGAATCCAATGGCGGCCTCCACAGCACTCCAGTTGCGCTGTTCGTTGGGCGACACCAGCGTCACCGCGTGTCCAGATGCACCTGCGCGACCGGTGCGGCCCACGCGGTGCACGTACGTGTCGGGCGAGTCTGGCACTTCGAAATTGACGACGTGGGCAATGCCCTCGATGTCGAGCCCGCGGGCAGCGATGTCGGTGGCGACCAGCACGGGATGCTTGCCCGAACGGAACCCCTCGACCGCCGATAGCCGCTCCTGCTGCGAGCGGTCAGCATGCAGCGCCGCTGCCTTGATGCCCTTGGCCACCAGGTGGCGCGCGACGCGATCCGCGCCGATCTTGGTGCGCACGAAAACCAGCACCGGGCCATCGGCGTCGCGCTTGGCGAAGTTCGCCAGCCAATCGGTCTTGACGCCGCTTTCGACCTGCACCATCTGGTGGTCGATCGTCCGCGCCGCGCCGCCTTGCTTGCCCACCTGCACGTACTTGGGCGAGCGCAGCATCTCCTTGGCCATGCGCTGGATCTCTCCGGGCAGGGTCGCCGAGAACAGCAGCGTCTGGCGGTCGGGCGGCAGGGCCGACATGATCTTCTGGACGTCGGGCCAAAAGCCCATGTCCATCATGCGATCCGCTTCGTCGAGCACCAGGAACTGCACGCGGACGAGATCCGTCGTGCTGTGCCGCATGTGATCCATCAGGCGCCCAGGGGTGGCGACAATAATGTCCACTCCGGCCTGCAGCGCGCGTTCCTGCGGTCCCATCTCGACGCCGCCGAACACCGGCGCCGTGGTCACGGGTGTGTGATACGTGAGTCCGACCAGCGAGTCTTCAATCTGTACCGCGAGCTCGCGCGTCGGCGCCAGGATCAGCGCGCGCGTAAAGGCTTCGCGGGCGGAGTCGCCGTAGCCGGGTTGTTCGGTGAGCAGCAGTTCGAGAATCGGCGCGGCAAAGGCCAGCGTCTTTCCCGTGCCAGTCTCGGCGCACGCGATCACATCGTCGCCGTCCAGTGCCAACGGGATGACCGCGCCTTGCACCGGGCGAGTGCCCTCGAAACCGAGGGAGCGGAACCCCGCTTCGAGCCGAGGGTCGAAACCGAGCTCGTCGAAAGGAGTGGGCGGCGCGTCAGCGTCGACGATAATCCACGGCAGGTCGGGCAGTGGTTCAGCCGGGCGGAAACTGGAGGGGCTGGAGGATCCGCGGCGTCCGCCACGGCCTCCACCACCAGACCGGCGCCGGCCGGGCCTTCGGGGTGAAGCGGAATGTGAATTCAAGACTTCTCGAACTTACGCCCTAGCGGGCGCGGAAGGTGATGATGCCGCGTTGCGGATCGTAAGGGGAGATGCCAACCGTCACGCGGTCGCCAGGAACCACCTTGATGCGGAAGCGCCGCATCCGTCCACTCAGCTGTGCGAGCACTTCAGGTCCGGCGTCCACCTGCACGCGGTAGAGGCCGCCGCTATGCACGGCAACGACCGTGCCTTGCATGTCAATCAGATCGTCTTTACTCATTCAGGAACCAGGGATCAGCGCTCAGGGATCGGGACACGAAAGACGAGCCAGCCGGGACCATGAACTTGGTAACCAATCCCTCGATGGTCTCCTATTCCTGATCCCCGACCCCAGATTGTGTCACGCGCCGCCCTTGCTAGGCAAATCGCGTACCGCAGCTGATGGATGTGAGCTATCGAGCTGACACGATGGTCGACTACAATACCCTTCTGTCTGATTCGGGGAGTTGATGCACATATTCTTGACGGGCGCCACCGGTTACATCGGGTCGGCCGTGCTCGACGCGATGATCAAAGGGGGCCACCGGGTGACCGCGATCGCCCGCGATCCCGCAAAAGCCGCAAAACTGCTCGCCAAGGGTGCCACTCCGATTATTGCCGAGCTTGGCCTGGCGAAGACCTACCTCCCCCTGCTCAAAGAGACCGACGCGGTCGTTCACACGGCTTACGAGTCGTCTCCCCGCGGCGTCCAGGTGGACCTGTTGGCGGTGGAAACCATGCTCGCGGCCCAACGCGACGCGCAGGCGGCCGACGGCAAGGCGCGCGCGTTTCTCTATACCTCTGGCGTCTGGGTGCTGGGCCGCACGACCAGGGCCGCCGAAGAAGATTCGCCGCTTGACGCGCCAGCGCACGTGGCCTGGCGGCCGGCTCACGAGGACGTGGTGCTGGCCGCGGCCTCGTCGGGCCTGCGAACGGTGGTCATTCGGCCAGGCGTCGTCTACGGCGGCGGCCGTGGCATTGTTTCCGACCTGATCAAGGACGCCCTGAACGGCATCGTCCGCGTAGTCGGGCCCGGCAAGAACCGCTGGCCCTGCGTCTACGACCACGACCTCGGCGACCTGTATGTCCGCATTCTCGAGGCGCCGATGGCCGCCGGTATTTTTCACGCCAACGATGAAGCCGACGAACGCGTGAGCGACATCGTTGAGGCGATTGCCGGGCAGGTGCCGCAGCGTCCCGACATCCGCAACATGCCGATGGCCGAGGCCCGCAAGAAGCTCGGGACCTATGCCGATGCGCTGGCACTGGATCAAAAAGTCCGCAGCCCCAAGGCGCGAGCGCTGGGCTGGTCGCCCAGCCTTTCGGGCGTCGCCAACAGCGTGGCCCGGCTGGTCGAGGAATACCGGAACGCCCAACGTGAGAAGAACGAATAACGAAATACCAACAACGCGGAGCTAGCATGCGTGCCCTGACGTTCGCCGCCTTTCTGGTTGTCACCGCTGCCTGCACGCAACCGGCTCCTCCGCCCCCGCCCCCGCCCACGCCGGCCGAAAGTGAGATCACGGTCGACTCGCTGACGACGCACATCAAGGTGCTGGCGTCGGATGAGTTCGAGGGCCGCGCGCCGGCGACGCCGGGTGGCGTGAAGACCGCGGAGTATCTCGCCAAACAGCTGACGGCCCTTGGCATTGAGCCCGGCGCGCCCGACGGCAGCTACTTTCAGCAGGTGCCGATCGTTGAATCAGTCACCGAGCGCAACTTCGTGCTCAGTGTCCCCGGCAACACCTACCGCTACTACACCGACGTGATCGTGAATTCCGGAGTTGAGAAGCCGCGCGTGCAGGTGCAGGGCGAGGTGGTGTTCGTCGGCTACGGCATCAATGCCCCGGAACTGAAGTGGAACGATTACGAGGGCGTCAACGTGCGCGGCAAGTGGGTGATGATCATGGTCAACGATCCGCCTGCCCCCACCGACGAGCCGACGCTGTTTGGTGGCACGGCGCTGACCTATTACGGACGCTGGACTTACAAGTACGAAGAGGCCGCCCGCCAGGGCGCCGCCGGAGCGTTGCTGATTCACACCGACGAGTCGGCCACCTATCCGTGGCAGGTCGTGCAGTCGTCGTGGAGCGGCACGCAGTATTCACTGCCGCCGCAGCCAGGGGAGCCGGCGCTCGCCATCAAGGGCTGGATCACCGACACCTCGGCCAAGGACCTGGCCCGCCGTGGTGGCCGCGACCTCGACACCATGCGCGCGGCGGCCAGCAAACGCGGCTTCAAGGCCGTCACGCTCACCACCAAGGCTGCGGCAACGCTCAATCAACGGTCATCGCGCAAGACGGCGCCTAATGTCATCGGTGTGTTGAAGGGTACCAGTCCCGCCGAGGCCGTCATCTACAGCGCGCACTGGGATCACTTCGGCACGCGCGCGCCTCTGCCGACCGACACGCCCGGCACCGATCGCATCTACAACGGCGCGTATGACAACGCCTCGGGTTGCGCCGGCCTGCTCGAGATTGCCAAGGCGTTCGTCAAGTCGCCGCAAAAGCCCGCCCGCTCGATCTACTTCGCGTTCGTAACCGCCGAAGAGTCTGGCTTGCTCGGCTCCGGGTTCTTCGCCGCCAACCCGCCCATACCGATGGACAAGGTGGCCGCCAACATCAACGTCGACGGCGTGAATTACCTCGGGCCAACGAAAGACATGATTCAGCTTGGCTCCGACCGCTCCAACCTGGGTCCGCTGGTCGAGGCCATCCTGAAGGAGCGCGGACGCATGCTCGGCGGAGATACGCACCCCGAGCGCGGCTACTTCTTCCGCTCCGACCATTTCCCGTTCGCCAAGGCCGGCGTACCGGCGCTGTCGTTGAGCGAACCCAAGCAGTTCACCGGGCCCAATGCCACGGCGCTATTGAAGAAGCAGGAAGAGTACAACGGCAAGGACTACCACCAGCCGACCGACCAGTACGACTCGTCGTGGGACTTCAGCGGCGGCGTCGATGACCTGAAAGTGTTGGCGCAGCTTGGATGGCGCATTGCCACCCAGCCAGCGATGCCGAAGTACAACGACGGCGACCAGTTCGCCCAGGTGCGAAGGCAATAGCGTCTGAGCACACCAGGAGGGCGGCACTTCAGTGCTGCCAGATTCCGCCGCGGAGAGCTAATGGAGTTTGTCACGCTCGACGAAATTCGCGCCGCGCGCACGCGCATCGAGAACGCCGCGGTTTACACGCCGCTGCTCGAAGTGCCGTCGCCCGCCAAGTCCTCAGGACCCCAGGACCCCGGGACCTCGAGCCTGCTGTTGAAATGCGAGAACCTGCAGCCGATGGGCGCCTTCAAGATTCGCGGCGCCTTCAACATGATTTCGCAGCTGCCCGCGGAAGCACTGAAGCGAGGCGTCATCACCTACTCGTCCGGCAATCACGGCCAGGCCGTGGCGCTGGCGGCCAGAACGCTGGGTGCGCCGGCCGTGGTCGTGATGCCAACCACCGCTCCTGCGGTCAAGGTTGAGGGTTGCAAGGGTTACGGCGCCGAAGTGATCATGGAAGGCACCACGTCATTGGACCGCCAGGCGCGCGCCGAGAAGGAAGCGCGCGAGCGCGGCTTGACCATCGTGCCGCCGTTTGATCACCGCATGATCGTGATTGGGCAGGGCACGACAGGCCTGGAGATTCTCGAGCAGTGCCCGGACGTCGGCACGGTGTTCGTTCCGGCCGGCGGCGGCGGATTGGCGTCGGGTGTCGCGGCCGCCATCAAGCTGTCGAACCCGTCGGTAAGAATTGTCGCCGTCGAACCGGCCGGGGCGCCGAAGATGTCGCGATCGCTCGAGGCCGGCCACCCGGTGACGCTCGACTCTTCGGCCAGCATTGCCGACGGCTTGATGAACTTGCGTCCTGGCGACCTCACCTTCGCCCACATCCAGAAGTATGTCGATGAAGTCGTGACGGTCGGCGAATCCGACATTGCCTCCGCGGTGTCGTGGCTGTTCAAGAACGCCCGCATTGTCGCGGAACCGAGCGGCGCCATCACGACCGCCGCGGTCTCGCTCGGCCTCGGTCACCCCACCGGCAAGGTTGTCGCCATCGTCACCGGCGGCAACGTCGCGCCAGAGAAGTTCGCGAAGTACATCGCCTAGAGCAGCGTTCGCGCCCGCTCGACCGCCTGGTCGAGCGTGGCGACCGTGCCATCCAGTTGCAGTTCGTACACCGCGCGCAGGATCTCGCCCATGCGAGGCCCTGGCGTCACGCCCAGCGCCATCAGGTGTCGTCCGAGCAGAACAGGCGCCGGCGGCTTGTGCTCGACACCAAGCGAACGCGCTCGCTCGATGAACCAGTCCATGGCCGAGCAGTCGAAGGTGCCGGTGCGGCCATGGCAATCGGCGCGTGCGAAGCGGACCAGCAACTCCATGTCTACCTTCTGCGCGAGCCGGCGGAACGCGCCATCGGTCACGGTGTCCTTCTGCTTGAAGAACGCGCTTGGGCGCAGGTGCTCGGCAGTGATGCCCAGCACTTGCGCGCGGACGTCGAAGTTGTCGAGGGTCCGGACGTTGAGGCGATCGAGAATCGCGATCGCCAACGGTACGCCAGCCGCTTCGTGCCCGGGGGAGCGCACGCGCCCGTCGATCAGCGCGGTCGTGGCCGGCTTACCCAGGTCGTGGCAGACGGCGCCAAGCATGACGGTGGCGAGCCGGGCCCGGTCGAGATCGTCGTTTCGCTTTCGCGCTTCGTCGATCACCATCAGCGTGTGGGTCCAGACGTCGCCCTCCGGATGCCACTCCGGATCCTGGGGGCAGTCATAGAGGGGCTCCATCTCTGGCAGCAGCTTCGCGACAACGCCCAGGTGGCGCGCCAGCCCGAAGCCAATCGATGGCCGCGCCGCCTTCAGCAGCAACTTCTCCAACTCGCCCCAGATGCGTTCAGCTGGTAAGTCGTCGAGCGGAATCGCGCGGCAAATGTCCGCGGTGTCCGGATCGATGGTCAGTTCAAATCGCGCGGCGAACTGCAGGGCGCGAAGCACTCGCAGGGAGTCATCTCCGAACGTGACGGGATCGACGACCCGCAGCAGGCGCTTGTCGAGATCGGCGCGTCCGCCAAAAGGATCGAGGTATTCATCAGTCAGCGGGTCCCAGGCGATGGCGTTGACGGTGAAGTCGCGCCGGCGCGCGGCGTCCTCGAACCGCATCGACGGGTCGCCCTCGACCGTGAAGGCCTTGTGGCCGCGGCCTGATTTCGACTCGCGGCGCGGCAGGGCAACGTCGATGTGGCCGAGTTTGTAGACCGGGAACGCCTGGCCCACCGGCTCGACCCGGCCAAGCGTGGTCAACAGGGCTCGCAGTTGATCTTCGGGAATACCGAAGACCTCGAGATCGAGGTCCGCCGATGGCCGATTCAGTATGCGATCGCGAACGAACCCTCCCACGCAGAGCGCACGGCCTCTGGCGGCACGAACGGCGGTGGCGACGCGGCGGGCGTCGTGCTCGAGACTCACCCAAAGAGCATATAGGGGTCTGACCCCTATAATTGCGGCGGGAGAGACTGTCCATGACTGCACCTACTGTTGCTCGTTTCCTGTCGGCCGCTACGCTCGTCGCCCTCGGGTTCGGATTCGGCGCCCTCTACTCGTCAACGCCCGCCCAGGCCCAAGCCGGTGCTCGCGTCTACGAGCTGCGCACCTACACTGCGCCCGACGGCAAGTTGCCGCTCCTGCAGAAGCGCTTCCGCGACCACACCCTGCGGATCTTCGAGAAGCACGGCATGAAGAACGTGGGCTACTGGGTGCCGCAGGACGCGCCGGCCAAGGACAACACGCTGATCTACGTGATCTCGCACGCCAGTCGTGAGGCCGCCAAGAAGAGCTGGGCCGACTTTGGCGCCGACCCGGAATGGAAGAAAGTCTCGGCCGAATCGCAGGTTGACGGCCGCATCGTCACCAGCGTGGTTTCGGTCTTCATGGACGCCACCGATTACTCGCCAATCAAGTAGGAGCCGATGATGCGCAACCCACGAATCGTCGTCTTGGCCGCCATCGTCGCGGCCGGCATGGGAATGCTGTCGCTGTCGGCTGCCGGGCAGCCCGCCAGCGATCCGAACTTTACCGGCGTCGTCACGCCGATGGACGCCAAAGACATCACCGGCGCCCGGCGGAGGTTCGATCCCGGCGCCCGCACGGCGTGGCACAGTCACGACCAGGGCCAGCTGATTTTGTCCGAGTCGGGCCGCATGCGCACGGGACGCCGCGGCGAAGCGGTCAAGGAATATCCGGCGGGCGGCAGTGAGTACACGGGACCGAACATCGAACACTGGCATGGCGCCACACCGGCCGAGGCGCTGGTGCAGGTCAACATCCAGTTCGGTGGCACGACGAAATGGCTGACCAAGACGACCGACGACGAGTACGCTGGTAAAGCAAGGAAGTGATTGCCTGGATCCAACTCTCACGCTGCTGAAGCGACTGATCGCCATTGACTCGATCAACCCGTCACTCGTGCCCGGCGCGGCGGGGGAGGCCGCGATCGCGCGCGAGCTGGTCGCCGAGCTTCGGGCTCTCGGCCTGACCGTCGAAATCCAGGAAGTCGCGCCGGGGCGGCCGAATGTTGTCGCCACTCTCGAGGGCAGGGCGCCTGGTCGTTCGCTGATGTACTGCGGCCACATCGACACGGTCGGCATCTCGGGCATGACGCGGCCGTTCGAGCCCGCCGAGCGTGACGGCCGGATCTACGGTCGTGGCTCTCAGGACATGAAGAGCGGCGTGGCGGCAATGATTGGCGCCGCCCGCGTGATCGCGGAATCCGGCGGTCTCGAGACCGGTCGCCTGGTGATTGCCTGCGTCGTCGACGAAGAGCACGCCAGCATCGGCGCCGATGCGCTGGTCACCCGGTGGCGTGCCGACGGCGCGGTGGTGACCGAGCCCACCGACCTGGAAGTCGCAGTGGCTCACAAGGGCTTCGAGTGGGTGGAGATCGAAACCGAAGGCCGCGCCGCTCACGGCAGCCGGCCGCGTGAAGGGCGCGATGCGATCCGTTTGATGGGCCGCGTGCTAGCCGCGCTCGACGCGCTCGACCGTGATCTGCAATCCCGCCCACCCCACGCCTTGCTGGGAACCGCCTCACTGCATGCGTCGGTCATTGCCGGCGGCCACGAGTTGAGCAGCTATCCCGATCGCTGCCACTTGCAGATGGAACGACGCACGGTCCCCGGCGAAGCGCCTGGCATCGCCGGAAGCGAAGTTGACGCGATTCTGGATCGGCTGCGTCGCGAGGATCCTGAATTCAAAGGCGCGGCAAAGGTCTCCTTTGGCCGTCCGCCGCACGAGGTTGCGCCGAACCACCCACTGGCGCTCGCCATGCAGAACGCTCATCGCACCCGAGCACCCGAGCACCCGAGCACTTCAGCACTTCAGCACCCCAGCACCCCAGCACCTGTGATCGGAATGAGCTTCTGGACCGATGCCGCGGTGCTCAGCGAAGCCGGGATCCCGGCGATCCTTTATGGACCGTCGGGCTCCGGGCTGCACAGCATCGAAGAGTGGGTCGACGTGCGGTCGGTGCTCACCTGCCGCGACGCCCTGGTGTCGCTCGCCCGCGACTGGTGCCGCTGACCCCGTATGCCACCGCGGGCGCCGAATCTTTACCAGCTTGCCG
>JANMUX010000096.1:0-2852 GCA_031392125.1 Acidobacteriota bacterium
TTATCCCGGAACCGGTGCCCCCGTGGAGCGTGGCAGGGGGGCTGGCGAGGGCTTCACGCTGAACATTCCACTGACCATCGGCGACAGGGACGACGCCATTGAACGCAAGTACGCCGAGGCCGTGCTGCCGCGGCTGCGCGAGTTCAGGCCGGAGTTGTTGATGGTGTCGGCCGGTTTCGATGCTCACGAAATGGATCCGCTCGGCCAGTTGCGCATGACCACCGCGGGCTTTGCGCGCCTGACGAGGATGCTGCTCGACGTCGCCGACGAATCGTGCAACGGCCGGGCGGTATTCGTGACCGAGGGCGGCTACGACCTCAAGGCGCTGTCGGACAGCCTGGACGCGGTGATTGAGGTCTTGAGGTCTTAGGGTCTTAGGTCCGTACGGTATTCTTAAAGAATCACCGTGACTGAATATCACCCGCAAGAGCTCGATGCGAAATGGCAGAAGCACTGGGCCGACACCCAGGCGTTTGAAGTTACTGAAGACCCATCGAAGCCGAAGTTCAATTTCCTCGAAATGTTCGCTTACCCCTCGGGGCACGCGCATGTCGGGCACGTTCGTAACTACATTATTGGCGACGTCGTCTCGCGCCTGAAGCGGCTGCAGGGCTTTAACGTGCTGCACCCGTTCGGGTGGGACGCGTTCGGGCTGCCGGCCGAGAACGCGGCGATCAAGAACGGCATCCATCCCGAGACCTCGACGCTCGGCAACATCGCCCACATGAAGGGGCAGTTGCAGCGGCTGGGCATCAGCTACGCCTGGGGTCGCGAACTGGCGACGTGCCTGCCCAACTACTATCGCTGGAACCAGTGGCTGTTCACGCGCATGTTCGAGAAGGGTCTGGCCTATCGCCGCCGCTCGACCGTGAACTGGTGCCCGGTTGACGCAACCGTGCTGGCCAATGAGCAGGTGGTTGACGGCGCCTGCTGGCGGTGCGGCACCGCGGTCGTGCAGAAAGACCTGGAGCAGTGGTTCTTCAAGATCACACACTACGCCGACGATTTGCTGCACGCGGCCGAAGGCCTGTCGAAGTGGCCCGAAAAAGTGTTGACGATGCAGCGAAACTGGATCGGGCGGTCGGAAGGCGCCAAGGTCAAGTTCCCAATCCAGGGTGAGGACGCATCGATCGAAGTGTTCACCACTCGCATCGACACCATTTACGGCGCCACTTTCGTGATGCTGGCGCCCGAACACGGGCTGGTGACGTCGTTCGCCAAGCAGTCGCAGGACGAGAAGGCGTTCATGGAGAAGGCGCAGCGGTTCCGGTCGCAGGACCGTGCCGGCCGCCTGACTGGAGAGGTGGCCAAGGAAGGCTTCTTCACCGGCCGCTTTGCCATCAACCCGTTCACCCATAAGCCGGTGCCGATCTGGGTCGCCAACTACGTGTTGGGCGAGTACGGAACGGGTGCCGTCATGGCAGTGCCGGCTCACGACGATCGCGACCTGGACTTCGCCACCAAGTACGACCTGCCCATCGTCACCGTCGTCAACGATGACGGCGTACTGGTTGAGTCTGGCAAGTACGACGGCCGGCTCGCGGACGACGCCCGCCGTGCGATTACTGAAGAGGCCGAGGAGCGCGGCATTGGCGAGGGCACGGTGCAGTTCCGGCTGAAGGACTGGGGCATCTCGCGCCAGCGATATTGGGGCACGCCGATCCCGATGATTCACTGCCCGGTCGATGGCGTGGTGCCGGTGCCGGATGACCAACTGCCGGTGACGTTGCCCAACATCACCGAGTTCACCGGCCGCGGCGACTCGCCGCTGGCGAGCGTCCCGGAATTTGTGAACGTCGCGTGCCCGAAATGTGGCGGTCCTGCGCGTCGCGAAACCGACACCATGGATACGTTCGTCGATTCGTCCTGGTATTTCTATCGCTTTGCCGACGCCCACAACGACCAGATGCCGTTCGATCCGAAGAAGGTCGCTTACTGGTGTCCGGTCGACTTCTACAGTGGCGGCATCGAGCACGCCATCCTGCACCTGATCTACTCGCGCTTCTTCGCCCGCGTGTTTCACGACCTGGGGATGACCGAGCACACCGAGCCGTTCACGCACCTGCTGACCCAGGGCATGGTGCTCAAAGACGGCGCCGTGATGTCGAAGTCGAAGGGCAACGTCGTCGACCCGGATTCGATGATCCAGAAGTACGGCTCCGACGCGCTGCGCCTCTACGTGATGTTCGTCGCGCCACCGGAGAAAGAAGTCGAGTGGTCGGACTCTGGTCTCGAGGGCAGCTTCCGGTTCCTGGCCCGCGTGTGGCGCGCCGCCGATCAGTGGCGCGAGCAGGCCATGGTCAGTGGCAGCGGAGCGGTCGAGCACGCCAGCCTGACGGCTGCCGAACGCGCCATGCGTCGCAAGACCCACGACACTGTTCGCCGCGTGACGCAGGACATCGACGTGCGGCAGCAGATGAACACGGCGGTCTCGGCAATGATGGAGCTGGTGAACGAGCTGTATGCGTTCACCGACAAGGGCGAGCGGTCGGCGCAGGCGCCAAAGGTGGCGCGTGAAGCGATAGAAGCGCTGGTCGTGATGCTGTCACCGTTTGCGCCGCACACGATGGAAGAACTGTGGCAGATGTTCGGGCACCAGGGCGGCCTCGCCGGCGCAGCGTGGCCGGTCTGTGACGCCGACGTCGCGAAAGCCGAGGAACTGGAGATTCCGGTGCAGGTGAACGGGAAGCTGCGCGGCCGTGTGACCGTGGCGCCCGACATCACCGACCAGGAACTCGAGGCGCTCGCGCTGGCCGATCCCAATGTGCACCGAATCCTGCGCAAGCTGGCCGAGGGCGAGCTCGACAGCTTCGGCGATATCTCGACGCTCGCCGACCCCGCGGTGGTTGCGG
>JANMUX010000310.1:0-3179 GCA_031392125.1 Acidobacteriota bacterium
AACACCACATCATACCCGAATAACACGACGATCCCGGCCTGACCGAGGAACGTTACGTGAAGAGGGAGCACATCATCACCGAAGAACACCGCGCCGTGCAACACGCGCACGTCTATGTGGATCACCCGGAAGGCGTTGACACCGGCGGCCTCAACCTGGGCATGGGCTCGAACGTCGGCAACTCGCTCGACCTGATCGAGTACGGCGCCGGCAACGACGCCGATATCTTTCCAGACGGGACCGCGAAGATTCTCAAGAAGGGCGCCCAGTTCCGATTCGAGGCGCACTACCACCCCTACGGCGACGCGACCTTCGACCGAATGCGCGTCGGCATCAAGTTCTATCCCAAGGGCGTCGTGCCCAGCCGGGTCGTCACCTCCCACCGCATTCGCACCGGCGTCGGCAACGACTGGGTGCTGAACCGGGAGCGTATCGAAGACCTGTTGCTGCGCGCCGGCCACAAGCTGGCCATCGACGAGCCGTCGATGCCGACCGGCGCCCTGGTCGCCGAGAACCCGTTGCATGCGGCAGCCTTCCTCAGCATCCCACCCAACTCGGTCGTGCAGCACGAGCGCTTCTGGCCGCTGCCCCAGCCGGCCATGGTGATCAGCTTCCAGCCGCACATGCACTTCCGCGGCTCGAAGATGGTTCTCGAAGCCATTCATCCCGATGGCCGCCGCGAAGTGCTGACCAGTGCGACGCACTACGAGCAGAACTGGCAGGTCACCTACAAGTACAAGACGCCCCACCTCTTCCCCGCCGGCACCATCCTCCACACGGTGTCGACTCACGACAACACCGCAAACAACAAGCACAACCCCGATCCCACAGCGTGGATCGGCTGGGGCAGCCGGACGATGGACGAGATGGGACATGGATGGACGGACGTAGCGTTCCTGACTGCGGCGCAGTACCAAGAGGAACTCGCGAAGCGCAAGGCGCTGCGCAAGTCCGCCACGACCGAAGCGCGGCAACAGCAGTGATCCCCGCCTCCGCGCTTCGCACTTCGGCGAGGCAGGCGCTGGCCATCCTCGGGGTGGCGCTGTTGTCAGTCGGCATTGGCGCCCAGCAGGGCACCACCGGCGGCGAGTGGCGAACGTGGGGCGGCGACCTCGGCGTCACTCGTTATGCCCCGCTCGACCAGATCAACGCCGCCAACTTCAAGCAACTCGAGGTGGTGTGGCGCTTCCGGACCGAGAATCTCGGCTCCCGGCCAGACTTTAATCTGCAGACCACGCCGCTGATGATCAACGGTGTGCTCTACGCCACTGCCGGCGAGCATCGCAACGCCGTCGCGCTCAATGCCTCCACCGGCGAAATGCTCTGGATGCATCGGCTCGAGGAGGGCCGTCGCGCCCAGTTGTCGTCGCGCCGGCTGTCGGGCCGTGGGGTCGGCTACTGGACCGATGGCAAGGGCGACGAGCGGGTGTTTTACGTGACCATCGGCTATCAATTGGTCGGTCTCGACGCGAAGACCGGCCGTCCGCTCAAGGACTTCGGCATCGATGGCGTCGTCGACTTGAAGAAGGAGGCCGACCAGGATCTGGATCCAGTGGAGGGCGAGATTGCCTGGAACGGCGCCCCGGTGGTCGCCAAGAACGTGATCCTGATCGGCGCCGCCCACCGCGCGGGCACGGCACCGCGCAGCCGAAAGAACGCCAAGGGCTACGTGCGCGCCTACGACGCGCGCACGGGCAAGCGACTCTGGATCTTCCACACCATTCCCACGCCCGGCGAGTTTGGCAACGACACGTGGGGCGAGGGCTCCTGGGAGTACACCGGCAACACCGGTGTCTGGACCCAGATGACGGTCGACGAGCAACTTGGCATCGCCTACTTGCCGGTGGAGATTCCGACCGGCGATTATTACGGCGGCCATCGCCCTGGTAATAACCTGTTTGGCGAGAGCCTGCTTGCGGTCGACCTGCAGACCGGCAAGCGCATCTGGCACTACCAGCTGGTGCATCATCCGATCTGGGATTACGACATCCCGTGCGCGCCCATTCTCGTCGACATCACCGTGGGCGGCCGCAGGATCGCGGCCATCGCGCAGCCGACCAAGCAGGGCTTCGTCTACGTCTTCGACCGCAAGACCGGCGAACCGGTGTGGCCGATCGAAGAACGGCCGGTCGAGCAAGGCACGGTGCCGCGCGAGTGGTATTCGCCGACGCAGCCGTTCCCTACCAAGCCTCCCGCCTTTGAGCGCCAGGGTTTTCTCGAAGAGTTCGTCGTCGACTTCACGCCGGCGATCAAGGCTGACGCGTTGGCGTTGGTATCGAAATACAAGATCGGCCCACTGTTCACGCCGCCGATCGTGAAGGGCGAGAACGGCAAGGAGGGCTTGCTCTTCATTCCCAACGGTGCCAACTGGCCAGGCGGTTCGTTCGATCCTGAGACCGGCATGATGTACGTCTATTCGCACACGCTCGTGCGTGTGCTGTCGATGGTCAACGACCCCAAGCGATCGGACATGGCTTACATCAGCGCCGGTGGCGCCTCGGAAGATGGCGGCGGTGGGTTGTCAGTGAATGGCATCCCGATTGTGAAACCCCCGTGGGGACGAATCACGGCAATCGACCTGAACAAGGGCGAGATTGCGTGGCAGATAGCCCACGGCGAGACGCCGGACGCGATTAAGAACCACCCGGCGCTGAAGGGCCTGGCCATTCCCCGGACCGGACGGCCAGGCGGGGCGGGCGGCAGCTCCGGCGGCGTGGGCACGCTCGTGACCAAGACCCTCTTGATTTCCGGCGAGGGCGGCACCGTTGCCATGCCCGATGGTCAGCGCGGTGCGATGCTGCGTGCCTACGACAAAAAGACCGGCGCCGAAGTGGGAGCTGTGCAGATGTCCGGCGCGCAGACCGGCAACCCGATGACTTACATGCTCGACGGCAAGCAGTACATCGTCGTAGCGGCCAGCAGTTCAATCCGGCCCGGCGAGCTGATCGCGTACCGCCTGCCATGAAGTTCACGCTGCTGCTCGCGACCTTCTTGCTCGCGGCCGATAAATTCGGCGCGGTCGAGATCACGACCTTCGTCCACTCCAGTATCCAGATCGAACATGCCGGCAAGGTCATTCAGGTCGATCCCTGGAGTGTCGGCGGCCTCGCGAGAGCCAAGCCGGCGGATTTGATCCTGATCACGGACGACGTCGGACATCATCTCGACGTCAAGGCGAT
>JANMUX010000311.1:0-2942 GCA_031392125.1 Acidobacteriota bacterium
CTTCCAGGCGGGCGACCTGACCTACCAGTGGAGCCAAGTAATCGTGCCTCCTAACGGCACGGTGGCGTACATGCACTTCGTCACCGTACACGAGCGGCGGGCCGGCGCCCTGGCCGCGGCACAGCGACTCGACTTGCTGCCGCCCGAAGCGCTGGCCGGCCTGTCGCCGGAAGAGATTGCGGCCATCAGGAATTTTGTCATCGCGCCCGACGGCACCAGCACTGTTGCACCGCTGCCGCGGATCGGTGGCACGGTCACGGGACGGTTGTTCGAACACGATGGCGTGACAGCCGTGACTTCTGGCCAGGTCCTACTGCGGAGCAGCCATCCGCTCTTCGACCGTCGCTACTTGGGGTATGCGGATGGTGGTGGCCGCTTCACCTTCGCGTCGGACTTCAATGGCTCGTCCTCTCAGGTGGCGATTCCCGAGGACGCCTTCACCCTTTCGGCTTTCCATGGTGCCACGCAGGTGGAGTCGCCCCTGGTGGCGGGCACGTTCCTGGAGGGTGAGAGCACCGCCTTCAGCGATGTGGTCTTCAGCAATACCGGCATGGTCACTGGCGTCGTGCGGTGGCCCGGTGGTGGCGCGGTGACGGGCTCGGTGCTGCTGTCGTACTCCAATGCCCCATTCCTCTTGATTCCGATTGGTGCCGATGGCAGCTTCCGTTTCGCCGGCCAGCCTCCAGGCTCGAAGCAGGTGCGGGCCATCATTCCGGATCCGGCCGGCAGCGCCCTCAACGTATTCGCGGATACGGTCGTGGTGGCTGGGCAGACCGCGTCGGTCGATATAGTTCTGCCTGCCACGGGTGGTGTGACTGGTGTCGTCAGCACTGGTGGCGGATTGCCCGCAGTTGGCAGGCAGGTTGAACTGCACGGGTCGAACCGGTCGTTCTCCCGGCGCACGCTGACCGACTCGATTGGTCGCTACACGCTGCCGGCTATCCCTGAGGGCGTCTACCAGATCGACGTGACCGAGCCGACCACTGGGATCGTCACGTCGGCCGCCGTGACCATTGTTGCGAACAGCGTCGTGACGCAGAATCTGGCGCTCGTCGGCGTTGGCACGCTCGCCGTTCAGGTGAACTTCGCCAGCGGTGCCCCAGCCCCTGGGTCTTCGGTCCAGGTCAGCATTGATGGCCTCGTCCGCGGCAGCGCAGTGTCTGACGCGAACGGACGTGTCACCTTTGCGAACGTCCCGGCCCGGGCGTTCGTCGTCCGCGCGGTCGATCCCACCGAGACCAGGCTCTTCGCCACCGTGTCGGGCACGCTCACGACCGATGGCCAGATCCTGCCGGTCACGGTGACGCTGCTGGCAAAGGCCACCGTTCGAGTGACCGTCGTTAGGTCCGGCGACAACACGGTGGTCCCCGGTGTCGCAGTCCGAACGACCGATGCGTTCTTCGCCACCTTCCTCCACGGCGTGACCGACGCCAGTGGCGTTGTGCTTGCCGCGGGGATTCCGCAGGGTGCGTTCGTTGCCTACGCGTCGGATGGGAACGGCGAGATTGGCCGCGTATCGGGCACCGTCACCGCCGCCAACCATGGCCAGACCATCGATGTGCAGATCACCGCGGGCGTCGCCTTGCCGAGGGATCTCTTCGACGGCAATGGCTACCTTTTCGACATCCAGCGCAACGGGTCGCTCAGTGACGGTTCATCGGACGCTTTCGACGGTGGCCTCGGACTGGGCTTGCAGGTTGGCCCCACCGGGTTTGCCTTTGGCAACGTCGGCTCCGGGATCTTCGAAGACAACGACCGCGAGATTGGCATCACGCTCGCCGGTTTGGGTGGGCTGACGGTGACGCGCAAGGTCTTCGTCCCCTCGGATGGCTACTTCGGGCGCTACCTGGAGCAGCTGACCAACCCCGGCACGACCCCGATCACCGTTGATGTGCAGATAAACACCAATCAGGGCTCCGACGGGTCCACGCGGATCGTTGCGACCTCCAGCGGCGATACTGCCTTCAGCACAGCCGACACGTGGCTGGTGACAGACGACGATGCCTCGGCGACGCAAGCTGGTGATCCGACGTTGGCGTTTGTCATCGGCGGCCCTGGCGCGGCCCGGCCGCTCTCGGTTGGGACGCTCTCACCATCGGGCAGGGACAGCTACGTGCTCAGGTGGAATGGCATTGTCGTGCCGCCTGGGCAGACCGCCGTGCTTATGCACTTCGTGGTGCAGCAGCCACGGAAGGGTGCCGCGATCCCAGCTGCCGAACGTCTGGCACAGTTGCCGCCCGAAGCCTTGGCGGGCCTGAGCGCCGAGGAGCGGGTACAAATCGTCAACTGGGTGGTGCCGGCCGACGGCGTGAGCACGCTGGCGCCACTTCCGCTCAACGGCACGGTCTCCGGCCGGGTGATCGCCGGCGATGGCGTCACGCCGGCACGCAACGCAACAGTGCGATTGACGACGGCCAGCTCCGCTAATGCGAGCTATCCGTACGTCGGAACATCGAGAGCGCCGGTGACCGCCGACATCAATGGCCAGTTCAGTATCCCTGGCGTGTTCGTGGCCGACTTCACGTTGCAGGCGACCGACGCGATTACGCTGGTCACATCTCCGGTAGTCGAGGGCCACTTCGTGCCCGGCGAGGTGACGGCCGAGCGCGATGTGGTGTTCAGCAACACGGGCCTCGTCACTGGTGTGGTCACCCGCGGCGGGGTGCCTCAGGCCGGGATCAGGGTCTTCCGCTACTCGTATTTCTACGACCCGATCCTGCTAACTGCTGCCGACGGTTCGTTTACGATGACAGGCCTCCTGCCTGGCGTTCACACTGTGCACGCCAGTAATGACACCGTCGACGGTTCGGCAACCGTCACCATCGCGGCCGGTCAAGCCGCCAACGCCGACATCGTGATCGGCAGTGGCAACATCATCGGGAGGGCAACGACGGCGAGCGGTGCTGCTATGTCGGGGGAGGTAAGACTGCTCAACGTCGACG
>JANMUX010000380.1:0-27452 GCA_031392125.1 Acidobacteriota bacterium
CAAGATGAGATTTCCCTGGACGCAAGTCCCTAAAGGCTCCACGTAGACTACGTGGTCGATAGGTCGGGTGTGGAAGCGTAGCGATACGTTCAGCTAACCGATACTAATCAGCCGTGAGGCTTGACCATTTATTCACTTCGCTTGATTGTGAATGTGTGGTCAGAAAAATTACTCATTGCAGAATATTCGGCCACCGTTCCCCAAACAGGAACGGCTGGCAGCTTGATGTTTCGATTGATCGAATTGCTTGGAAATTCTAAGTAGCGAGCGAACGATTGAAGCGTCAAGTCACAATATGCTCTGGGACGACCCTCCTGCGCGCCTCACGGCGCTACGGAGGGCGGGTCACAAGATGACCCGCCTTCCGAAGGTGGAATCCCAGGCACCAAGTTTCCCGGTGGCCATAGGAGCAGGGTCACACCCGTTCCCATTCCGAACACGGAAGTTAAGCCTGCTACCGCCGATGGTACTGCCCGCGCAGGTGGGTGGGAGAGTAGGTCGCTGCCGGGGATTAATTACCAAGGCCCAAGTCCAAAAGACTTGGGCCTTTTCTTTTGTACCCTACTACGCCTACCCCTCGAGCTCTGCGCCGTCAATCTTCTTGCGCATAACCACCCGCCGGCCACCCTCGGAAAATTCCACGGTATCCATCAGCTCATTGATCAGGAACACTCCGCGGCCGCTCGGCTTCAATACGTTAGTGCCTTCCAGCGGGTTGGGCACCGCCGAGACGTCGAAGCCCGGCCCAGGGTCGCGAATAACAATGACGAGTTCACCGGCGGCATCGAAGTTCACCGAGCACTGCACCTTCTTGGACGCATCGTTCTTACAGCCGTGACGGATGGCGTTGGCAAGTGCTTCCTGCAGCGCAAGCTCGACTTTAATGACTTCCTCTTCAGGCCAGCCCTTATTGGTGAGCAACTCAGTCACACCGTCGCCGACGGTAGTCATGGCAGCGGGATCCGCGGGGATGATGATGTTGAGGGCGCAGTTCGAGCAGTAGGGCAACAGTCCACCAAGTTTTTCGAGGCCATCGATCGCCACCCGCAGCTCGTCCAGCTTGCGACGCAGCTCGAGCTGCGACTCGGCCTGCCGCCGTAGCGCGTTCAAAGCGGCGCGCTGACCCTCGGTCAGTGTGCGCGGCATGTTGTCGACCACGCAGATGGTGCCAAGCGGATCGCCGTCGCGGGTCAGCAGGGGGGCGCCGGCGTAAAACCGGATGTGCGGGTCGTTGACCACCATGGGGTTGTCGCGAAAGCGCCCGTCAGTCAAGGTGTCGGGAACCACGAACAGGCCGGGCTGTTCGATCGCATGCGCGCAGAACGAGATATTGCGGGCAGTCTCCTGCACGTCGATGCCGACTCTCGACTTGAACCACTGGCGTTTCTCGTCCACCAGCGTGATCAACGCGATCGGCGTGCCGCACACCTGCGACGCCAGCAGCGTCAGGTCGTCGAACGCCTGTTCCGGGTCAGTGTCCAGAATGTGATACGCGCGCAGGGCCTTGAGCCTGGCAGCCTCGTTAGCAATCATCGGTGCGCCTCAATGTGCCGCGATCAGCGGTTTCACGTGGTTGGCAATCTGCTCGTGCGTGGCAAACCAGACACCGGGCTTTCCTTTCATGTACTGCACCAGCCGCTCCAGCATCGCGGCGCGCGATCGATGCCCAATCATGTGTGGGTGCATGGTCAGCAGGTAGAGTCCGCCCTCCTCGTAAGCGACATCGAACTCCGACTGGAATACTTCGTAGACATCGCCGAGCGATGGATTCGAGCCGTCGGCGTTGCCGCCGAAGTACGGCGCGTCGTCAAGTATTCGCTCAATTGGCAGTTCGACGACGCCGGTCGGCTTGCCATCAAGGAGGATCTCGTACGGATCGTCGCTTGCCATTAGGCTGCTGTCGTAGAGAAAGCCGGCGGCCTTCACCTGGCCCATGGTCCAGCCGCTGAACTTCCACGAGGGAGCGCGGTAGCCAACCGGGCGCTTGCCAACCATCTTGGTCAGGGTGTCGATGGAAAGGTCGAGCAGGCGCTGTTCCTCACTCTCGTTGGCCAAGAGCGGTAACCGTTCGTGGATCCAGCCATGGACGCCGATCTCGTGCGGCAGGTTCGACGACTGAATGTCGCTGATTACTTTAGGATGAAGGACGGCGCTCGCTGCCGGTATGAAGAACGATGCCGGTACCTGCTGACGATCGAGCATCCGCAGAATGCGCGGCAGGCCGTCGATAGCGCCGTATTCGCCGCGCGACAGTATTTCGTAGTCCAAGTTGCCGGTTGAGAGCGTGGCAGTCGCGTTGTCGACATCGAACGACAGACCGACGGCGACCCGCGCACCATTAGGCCATGTCGCCTTGAGGCGTTTGCCGGCGCTAACGTGGAACATCTGCGCCTTCAGCTGGTCCACCGTCAACTTCGTCCCTGGCAACGGATCCGGCCTCGGCTCGCGAGCGGCAGGAGCCTGCGGCTGCGCACAGGCGATGGTCGCAATCAAGAGCAGCAACGCCGCGGGAAGTGCTCGCATCATCATCACCCTACCTCTGAAAGACGGTCTTGCCGCCAACGATAGTCATCGTCACTTGCGCGTCGCGGAGCCGCGGCTCTGGGCACGTCAGCGGGTCCTCGTTGATGACGACCAGGTCGGCGAGCTTGCCAGGTTCGATCGATCCCTTGTCTTGCTCCTCCATCATCAGCCAGGCGTTGTTGATGGTGGCCATGCGAATGGCCTGCTCGCGGCTGACACGCTGACCGGGGCCGAGCACGCCCCCGGTGATCGTGTCACGAGTGACGAAATGATAGATGGTCCATAGCGGCGGATACGGCACTACTGGCGCATCGGTTCCCGAAGACACCGGCAGTCCGGCATCCAGATACATGCGGACCGGCGTCGTGAGGCCGGCGCGGTCAGCGCCCCAGTACTTCACCAGGCTCGGGCCAGCCAGATACAGATGATTCTGGGCTGAAATGGCCAGGCCCAGCGCCTTCATCCGTGGCAGGTGTTCGGGCCGGCCAATGAAGGCATGCTCCAGCGACCAGCGACGACCGTTGATCGGCTGCTCGGCATGGGCCTTCTCATAGGCGCCGAGGACCAGATCGATCGCCGCATCGCCCACTGCGTGCGTGGCGACACGCCAGTTCTGCTGGTTGAAAGCCCGCACCACCGACACGAAGCGTTCGGTGTCGACGGTTTGCAGGCCCCGAAACGACTTCTGCTCTCCCCAAGGCTCCTCGTAGGGTTCGCGCATGAGGCCGCCTTCAAAGCCACCGTCCACCGCCAGTTTCACGCCACCGACCCTAAGCCACTCGTCGCCCTCGCCCATCTCGATGCCCGAACTGAGTAGCGGCGGAGGAGAGGTG
This sequence comes from Acidobacteriota bacterium, assembly GCA_031392125.1. Lineage (GTDB taxonomy): Bacteria > Acidobacteriota > Vicinamibacteria > Vicinamibacterales > UBA2999 > 12-FULL-67-14b. Next base: position 3,357 of record JANMUX010000380.1, read on the forward strand.
CTGTCCTGGTTGGTGGCGTTGCTCATCAGCACGTTAAGCCGCATTGTCAGCGCGCCGCGCTTGTGAAGCTCCTGCAGCATGCGGTAGTCGGCTATCGACACGCCCGGATGGCGCACGGTCGTGAGGCCCACTGAGTTGAGCTTCTTGTAGTCGTTGACGCGGGCGGCGAGCACCTCGTCTGGCGTGCGCGGCGGCGGTGCCGGCAGGCGCACCAGGGCCCGAGCCGAATCCACGAGTTCGCCGTTCAGGCGGCCATCGGGATACCGGGTGATGCGGCCACCGCGCGGCTCTGCGGTCTTTTCGTTGATACTCGATCGCGCTAGCGCCGCTGAGTTCAGGATGTATTCGTGTCCGCCGCGGACAAGGATCACCGGGTTGCCTGGCGCAATGCGGTCCAGATCGTCGCGCAGTGGCAGCCGTTGCTCCTTCAACTGCGCCTCGTGCCAGTCGCTGTTTGAGAGCACGACCTCTCCCGGCTTGATGGTCTTGACGCGAGCGGAAACTGCCGCCGCCACGTCGGCCAGCGAGCGCGCTCGAGACAGGTCGACGCCGGGCCCGCCGCCCGCGCCGTGAAGATGGTTGTCCATCAGGCCGGGAAGGACTGTTTGTCCCTTCAGGTCGATCAACTGCGTCGCGGGGCCGGCCACGGCCCGCATCTGTGCGGTGGTGCCCACTGCCAGCACACGATCGCCGGAAATAGCGAGCGCTTCTGCGACCGAGAAGCTTGGATCGACCGTGATGACCCTGGCGTTGTAGAGGACGAGACTGGGCGCGGCAGGCCGTGGCAACTGAGCCGATCCAGCGAGCGGCGCGATAAGTGCGAGTGCCAGAATGACGCAGGCGCGTTGAATCACGCTCGAAGGATACCCTCGTCTGCGGCGAGCGTGCTGTGAACCGCTGGCTCTTGCCCTCGTTGAGCTGGAATCTTCACTAGTGCCGAAGGGCCAGCGCTCGGCTGCCTGGTTACCGGAATTGCGCCAAAATGCAGTGATGCGCCGCGACTTCTCGGCCGATAACATGCTGGTGCCGACTCGGGAGGGCCGTCATCGCGACACCTTTGCTGGCAGCGACGGCTCAAACATTGCACAATAGGAAGTTCGTGAAGCCAATGAAGCGGGTTTTGTCCTCTCTCGCGCTCACTTGCGCGCTGCTGTGTCCATGGACGGCGGCAGCGCAAACCGGGCCGAGCAATTGCTCGGTGACGTCGCAGAACCTGTACGTTCGCGACGTCCTCACCTCCTATTACTACTGGAACCAGTTCCTCCCCACGGGCGTCAGCCCCACGTCTTACACCTCGCCCGAGGCCTACCTCGAGGCGGTTCGTTACCGGCCCATCGACAACAGCTACAGCTACATCACGTCGGCGGCCGCGAACGATGCCTTCTACAGCGACAGCCAGTTCATCGGTTACGGCTTGTCGACGCAGACCACCAGCACCGACTTGCGCGTGCTGCAGGTGTTCGAGGCCAGCCCGGCGCTTGAAGCTACGCTCGAGCGCGGCGACCGCATCACACAGGTCAACGGGCAGAGCGTAGCGGTAATGGTTGCGGCCGGTACGGTCGGCGGCGCCTTCGGCGCGGCCGACATCGGCGTCACCACAGACATCGTGTTCGAAAAGCCGAACGGCGACCGGAGGACGGCGCGCCTGGTCAAGCGCCTGGTGACCATCCCCACCGTTTCGTTGACCCGTGTGATCGATAGCGACGGCCGCAAGATTGGCTACCTGTTCTTCCGCAATTTCGTGCGTCCCTCGGAAGCGGCGCTCAACGATGCGTTTGCCGCGCTCAAGGCGGCCGGTGCCACTGAGCTGGTGCTGGATCTGCGCTACAACGGCGGCGGCCTGGTCGATGTCGCCGTGCATCTGGCCAGCCTGATCGGCGGAACGCGTACCAATGGCCAGGTGCTGCTGAATTACGTTCACAACGATCGCGTCGGGCCGACGCTGAACAAGACCACGCGCTTTACCAATCCAGAACAGGCGCTGACGCTCTCGAGGCTCGTCGTCATCACCACGCGTTCGTCGGCGTCGGCCAGCGAGCTGTTAATCAACTCGCTGCGGCCCTACATGCCGGTGGCGGTGATCGGTGACACCACCTACGGCAAACCAGTGGGTCAGTACGGCTTCACGTTCTGCGAGAAAGTATTGGCGCCCGTGTCGTTCTCCATCAAGAACGTAAACAACGAGGGCGACTTCTTCGACGGCATTCCGCCCACCTGCGTGGCGGCCGACGACAGCACCCGCCAACTGGGCGATCCCGCTGAAGGCTCGTTGGCAGAAGCCTTGAGCTACTTGCGCGCGGGCGCGTGCAGCGCTCGCTCCGATGTCACCAGCCGCGTCATGAGGCGACCCGTCGACGAACGCCAGGTCTCGGCATGGCAATCGCTCGTCAACGCCTGGTAGGTGCCGGAATTTCCAGACATCGAGCTCTACTTGCACGCGCTCCGGCCCCGGATTGTGGGCCAGCGCCTGCAGCGCATTCGCCTCGCCAGTCCGTTCCTGGTTCGCTCCGTCGATCCCCACATCCAACTCGCTGACGGCAAGCTCGTAACCGGCATCCGCCGCCTTGGCAAGCGAGTGGTGTGGCAACTGGAAGACGAGCTGTTCCTCGTGATCCACTTGATGATTGCCGGCCGATTTCGCTGGAAGACTGCCGATACCAAGGTCCCTGGTAAGGTGGGGCTGGCCGCGTTCGACTTTCCCAACGGCACCCTGCTGCTGACCGAAGCTGGTTCGTAGCGGCGCGCCTCGATGTATCTGGTGCGCGGTGAGTTGGCACTCGCCGATCTGGATCCAGGCGGCATCGAGGTGTTGACATCCACGGTCGCCGCTTTCGCAGACGCACTCACTGGCGAGAGCCATACGCTGAAGCGTGCACTCACCGACCCCCACATTTTCAGCGGGATCGGCAATGCCTACTCCGACGAGATCTTGCACGCCGCGAAGTTGTCGCCCATGCAGCTCACGAGCCGGCTCAGCCAAGAACAGATCGCCAGCCTCCACGCGACCGTCATTGCGGTTCTGACCAAGTGGCGCGACATCCTGATCGCCGAGACCGGCGAAGCATTTCCGGAGAAGGTGACCGCGTTTCGGGAAGAGATGGCCGCCCACGGCAAGTTCGGAAAACCGTGCCCGACCTGCGGCACGCCGATTCAGCGAATCAAGTACGCGTCGAACGAGGCCAACTATTGCCCCGCGTGCCAAACCGGCGGGAAGCTGCTCGCCGATCGAGGCTTATCGCGATTGCTCAAAGGCGACTGGCCAAAAACGCTCGAAGAGTTAGAGCAGTTCAAGGCCAACAGGCGGGTCTGAAGACCCGCACCAACGCGAATACGTCAGCCTTCGGTCTCTACCAGCTCGCGCTCCCGCTCGCGCGATTCCACGACCACCGGTTCCGGCGCCTGTGCCGGATCGATCTCGCGATCGTGCACCAGGCACGTCGTCAAGTAGTCGTGAGCCTCACCGTCTGGTCGCGCCAGAAATGCCTCCAGTGGCGTGCGCAGGTTGAGATTCTGTTCACGTGTCTGCAACCCTGGGAACGTGCCGTCTGGCCGTTGGCGCACGTAGCGATGCCAGAAGTCCGTGTGCCACCGAGTGAACTGGCTGACGCGCTCCAGGCCATGCGCATCGGCCCCCCAATGTTCCTTCGCGAGTGCGACGTAACGTCGATAGATCGCCACGCGGTCTTCGCCCGATAGATCAAGGTAGCCTTCGGTCGCCTCGCGGAAAAGCCAGGGCTTGATGAGCACACCACGCGCGCTCATCACGCCCGCGCACCCCGAGCGCGCTCGCGCCTCGGCAATCTCGTGGGGAAACAGCACGTCGCCGTTGCCAACGACCGGCACCGAAACCGCGGCGACGACTGTGCCGATGGCGTCCCAATCGGCGGCGAAGCGATAGCGGGCATTGCGCGTGCGACCGTGGACGAAGAGGGCGTCGGCGCCGCCATCGACCGCGGCCTGCGCCTGGTCGAGCACGTTGCGCATCTCGTCGTTCCACCCGAGGCGCAGTTTCACGGTGACCGGAATCTTCGTTACCGACTTCTTCATGCACTCGACGATGCGGCGGATGCGGGCGGGCTGGCGGCCGAGCGCTGCGCCGATGCCCTTGTGGGTGAAGTGATCGATCGGGCAACCGCAGTTGAGGTCGACCAGGTCAACGCCGCGCGACTCGACCAGCGCCGCGGCCCAGCCAATCTCTTCGGGATTAGTGCCGGCGAGCTGGACGCCGAAGAACGGCTCGCCTTCGAACTTGCGGATCAGCGCGAACTCGCCCTTCTTGCGTTGCTTCAGCCGACGCGCCACGGTCATCTCGCTGATTGTGACGCGGGCCCCCATTTCCACACACAACCGGCGATAGGGCAGGTTAGACCCCTTGGTCATAGGCGCCATTACCACCGCCCCTGTCAGCACTTCGCGAAGGTCCATCCCCAGCATGTTAGCCTTTGGAATGCTTCGACGACCAATCCTGGCCGCGATGGTCGCAATCGGCCTCGCCTGCGGCACTCTCGCCGCGCAAGACGCGAAGAAACATTTTCTGTGGAAGGTCGAGGGCGCCGGCACCTCGGTCGCCTACCTGTTGGGCTCGTTGCACGTGCTCACGCCGGAGTTTTATCCCCTCAGTCCCGTCATCAACCAGGCGTTTGCGGCGTCGAAGACGCTGGTTGAAGAGGTGGACTTCGACGAAATGAACGACCCGGCCCAGTTGATGAACGCGCTCGGCAGGGCGATGCTGACCGATGGCCGGACGCTCGAGCAGCTGGTGGCGCCAGCCACGTTTGCCGAGGTCACGAAGCGCGCCGAGAAGACGGGCCTGCCGATGATGGCTCTGCAGCGCATGAAGCCCTGGCTGGTCGCGGTCACGCTAATGGGGCCGACTTTGCAGGCCGCCGGCTTCAAGGCCGACCTTGGCGTCGACAAGCACTTCTTCGATCGCGCGAAAGCCGCGGGACTCAAGCGGCAGTCGCTTGAGACGCTCGCCTATCAGATTGATCGTTTCGACCAACTGTCGCCGAAGCTCCAGGAAGAGATGCTGGCCTCCAGCATGAAAGAGCTCGACACCCAGGTCGGCAACGTGAAGGAGATGGCGCAGCAGTGGGCGTCCGGCGACGTCGCCGCCCTGGAGAAATCCCTGCTCGTCTCATTCGCGGAGTCGCGCGAGCTCTACGACCGCCTGCTGGTGGAGCGTAATCGCAACTGGGTGCCGCACGTGGAAGGCTGCCTGCAGCAGAACTCCGGATGCTTTATCGTGGTTGGCGCCGCCCACCTGGTTGGCCCGGACGGCCTGCCTGCCCTGCTCGCAAAAAAGGGCTACAAGGTGACGCAGCAGTAGTCAGCGTGGGCGCTTCAGGCGAGTGCGGGCCTTCTCGACGTCCGACCGCACGCCGCAGTCGTGGACGTGATCGTTGACCAATCCCATGGCCTGCATGAACGCGTAGCTGGTGGTCGGACCGACAAACGACCAGCCGCGCTTCTTCAGGTCCTTTGACATCGCGACCGACTGCGGGGTGGTCGGCATCTTCATCACGGTTTCGCGCGTCACCGTGCGAGGGCGGTCGGCAGGCGCCGGTTCCCACGACCAGAAGTACGACGCCAGCGAGCCCTTCTCGTCGATCAGCGCCAGCGCCCGCCTGGCGTTGTTGATGGTCGATTCGATCTTGCCGCGATGCCGGACGATGCCTTCGTCCTTGAGCAGGCGCTGCACATCTCTCGCGGTGAAGCGCGAGACCGCGGTCGGATCGAATCCCCTGAACGCCGCGCGAAAATTCTCGCGTTTGCGAAGGATGGTGATCCAGCTGAGGCCGGCCTGGAAGCCTTCCAGGCAGATTTTCTCGAATAACCGCGTGTCATCAATAACCGGGCGGCCCCACTCCTCGTCGTGGTACCGCACGTAGAGCGGGTCTTCGCCCGGCCACGAGCAGCGCGTCATTTCTTGCGGCCCTTCTTTTTGGTCCTCACGGTCTTCGCTTCGGCCTCGAGCGAGGCTTTTACCGTCTTCAGTTCGGCTTTCACCCTGGGGTCGGCCTCTGGATACCGGGGATCGAGCGTCTCGATGGTGTCGACGATCGCTGCCGCCACCGCGAGCCGCGTGAACCACTTGCGGTCGGCGGGAATGACATGCCAGGGCGCCCACTCGGTTGAGGTGTGGCGAATGGTGTCCTGGTAAGCCTGCATGTACTCGGCGAAGTGCGCGCGCTCGCCAACATCCGCGGCCGAAAACTTCCAGTGCTTGTCGGGCTCGTTCAGCCGCTGCAGGAAGCGCAGCCGTTGCTCTTCCTTCGAAACATGAAGGAAGAATTTTCGAATCACCACGCCCTGGCGCGACAGGTAGCGCTCGTAGGCGTTGATGTCTTCGAAACGCTCGCGCCAGATGTTCTTGGTCACCAGCGCCGGCGGCAGCTGCTGTCGGGCAAGAATGTTCTGGTGCACCCGCACGACGAGCGTCTCCTCGTAGTAGGAACGGTTGAAGATGCCGATATGACCCCGCCGCGGCAGGAAGCGCGACGTGCGCCACAGGAAGTCGTGGTCAAGCTCTTCGTGCGAAGGCGCCTTGAACGAGTGGACCTCGCACCCCTGGGGGTTGACGCCCGACATGACGTGCTTGATCGTGCCGTCCTTGCCGGCCGCGTCCATCGCCTGGAACACGAGCAATATCGACCAGCGGTCCTGCGCGTACAGGCGTTCCTGCAGGTCAGCGAGGCGCGCGATGCCGTCGGACATGAGGCCGTCGGCTGACTCCTTGAGCGACGCACCCCAGGGGTCGGCCGGGTCGATGTCAGCCAGACGAAACCGCGAGCCGTTGGTGATGCGATAGCGGGCGGCGATGTCGGCGAATGAGGGCGTCTTCACGATCGCGACTTTACAGGTGAAGGTGCCGGCACGGCTAGTAGCAAGGTGTCAGGGCTTCGTCGCGCTGATGTTCAGCCGCCAATAATCCAGGGTAAACGGGGGATCCTCACGCGCCGACAGCTCGGTGACCCGATCGATGAAGGCCTGCTTCAAGCCCGGGTCGGGCAGCCGTTCGAGATGCGGGTGATAGATCACCGTGGTGACAAACTCTCGATAGTCGGCTTCTGTGGCGAGCGTGGTCGGCGCTTCCTCGAGGCCGGTTTCGATGGCGGCAAACCCGGCGCGCTGCAGCCTGGCCGCCGTGGTTTCTGCGTCGGCAAACTCCCACGGCCCTGGCCAGTCGCCGAAGTAGCGGCCGAACGGCTCGGCGTGCATCAGTTGTTCCGCCAGCGCATGTGCGCGGGCAAGGTTGGGACCGCCGCCGCACTGGGCCAGCAGCCGTCCTCCCGGGCGAAGCGCCTGCCGGATGCCCTCGAACAGCGCGTCGTGATCCTTAATCCAATGAAACGTCGCCGTGCTGAACACCAGGTCGGCCCAGTTGCAGAACGGCAAACCTGGCAATGACACCTGCACGAAAGCGGCCCGATCACCGAAAACTGGCCGCAGGTTGGCGCGCGCCGTCATCAGCATGTTCCACGACCGGTCGATCGCCACGAGCCGGCCGTGCGGCAACCGCTCGAGCAATTCGCCGGTCAGGCGGCCGCTGCCACAGCCGGCGTCAATCGCGCGCTCGTCGCCGTTGACCGACAACCGCGACAACACCTTCTGCCCCCATGTCGTCTGGGGGGCAGACACCTTGTGATACGACGCCGCATTCCACTCCGTCACTCCTCCTAGTGTAGCCTTCCGAGTTGCCGATGTCGTTTCCAGCCACTCGTCTCTCCGTCGTCGAACGGACGCGCAGCCTTGATGAAGAGACGCGGCGCGTGGCTTGGGCCACGATCATCGAGGCGTACTGGAAGCCCGCTTACAAATATCTGCGCCTGAAGTGGTCGCTCGGGCCGGACGAGGCCGCCGACCTGACGCAGGAGTTCTTCACCACCAAGCTCGAGAACGACGTGGTCGAACGATACGACCCGGCACGCGCGCGCTTCCGCACCTACCTGCGATTGTGCCTGGACGGCTTTGCCTCGAACGCCCGTAAGGCCGAACGCCGGCTGAAGCGCGGCGGCGACGTCACGATCGTATCGCTGGACTTTCAGACCGCCGAAGGCGAGATGGCCCGGCACGAAGGTTCGGTTGACGCCGATGTCGACGAGATGTTCTACCAGGAGTGGGTGCGCGCGCTGCTCGAACGATCGGTCGCCGACCTGAAGCAGTTCGCCGACGCGAGCGCGCGGCCGATTATGTTCGAAGTGTTTGCCCGTTACGACCTGGCAGACGAGGGCGGTGTGCGGCCGACCTATGCCGACCTGGCGCGTGACCTTGGCCTGACGGCAGCGACGGTCACGAACCATCTTGCGGCGATGCGCCGCCAGTTCCGGCAGATTATCCTGACCCGATTGCGCGATCTCACCTCGAGCGAGGACGAGTTCGAAATGGAAGCGGCGCGCCTGCTCGGGGGTCGCAGGTGAACTGGATATCCGACCGCGGTGTCGACCGGCTGCGCAATGCGGCCGCGTGGCCGGAGCTCGACGCGCGATATCTCATCACCGGCGTCGCCGGCCGCGGCGGCATGGCCACGGTCTACGTCGCCCGCGATCAGAAGTTGGACCGTGATGTCGCAGTCAAGGTGGTGGATTTTGCTGACCACAAGGGATCGCGGGTTGCCCGGCTGATCCGGGAGGCCCACATTCTGGCGCGATTGGATCATCCAGGCATCGTGCCAGTTCATGACGCGGGAGTGCTGCCCGATGGCCGGTCGTTTTACGTGATGAAGCTGGTGCGCGGGCGCCGCCTCGATGAGGTGCTGGCGGGTGAAGCCCCACGCGCGTTCCGCCTCGACCTGTTCACCCGGGTGCTCGACGCGGTCGCCTTTGCCCATGCGCACGGCGTGGTTCACCGCGACCTCAAGCCCGAGAACATCATGGCCGGGGCGTTCGGCGAGGTGTTCGTGATGGATTGGGGCGTCGCGCAAGACGGCGCCGACGCCGAGCCGGCGATTGTCGGCACGCCCGGGTTCATGTCACCTGAACAGGCCGGCGCACGCGAAGTAGATGCCCGCGCCGACATTTTTGCCCTCGGCGCAGTACTGGCGCTGGTGGCCGGCCGCGAGCCGTCGCCGGCACTGGCGGCGATCGCAGCCAAGGCGCAACATCCAGAACCTCAGGCGCGCTACCAAACCGTGGAGCAGTTGGCGGCCGAACTGTCCCGGTTTCGCAACCAGCAGCGCGTCAGCGCGTATCGCGAGTCGGCGGCAGAACAGCTGCTGCGCATTTACCGCCGTTACGAACTACCGATCCTGTTGCTGATGGCCTACGTGGTGATGCGGCTGGTTCTGCTGGTGTGGGCTGGCGTCTAGAAGCCCGTACAGACGACTCCCGCGAGCGTTGAAGCTAATACTCAGGAGGAATTGATGAACAAGCCAGTGTTCGCGATGTTGCTGGGGGGAGTTCTGGGTACGTTCGATGGCTTGAGCGCCCTGATCTCGGCCCCCGAAACCCAGACGCAGATTGCCTCGATCGTGGTCGGCTCGACGTTCAAAGGCGTCATCGCCGGCGCCATCATAGGGTTGGTGGCGCAACGCACGCAGTCAATGGCGGTCGTGTTGACGGTTGGCGTGGTGGTCGGGGCGCTGCTCGCTTACCTGGTGACGCTCGCCAATCCTTATTTCTGGGAGATCATCATTCCCGGGACGCTCGTTGGCCTGATCGTGGGTTTTGCGACGATGAAGTATCGCGGACCGGTAACCTCGCGCGCCTAGAACGCCCAGGGACGGAAAGCGAGCATCCCCCAGTAGGCAAGGTATGCCGTCAGCACACACGCGCAGAGGGAGATGGTGAGGGCATAGGCGCGGAGCCACGGACCTGCCTCGCGCCGCCACGCATCGATCGTGAAGAGCAGCGAGAGGACCGCAGCGGCTGGTTGCAGCACCGTTCCCAAGAAGATGGCGGCCGTCCAGATGTTCTGCGTGCCGAGGTTGACGTCGCTGACCTTCATGATGCCCAGCACAGGCAGCACCAGGGCGACGCTGCCCAGGATCAACGCGGTTTTGGTCCACCAGAATCCGGACGGTTCAGCCCGCGTGGCGCGAACCGCCCATGGCACCAGCATCACGATTGGCGTAAGCGCCAATGCGAAGGAGATCAAGACCGGCCATCGCACGGACTCCACTTGCCAGCGCGGCCGCCGCTCGGCGTACTGAAACCCGCCGGTGAGCACCATCGTGCCCGCCTCGTCTTCGGCAAACGCGCGCGTTGCTTCGGCATCGGCCTCGATCCTGAACAGGTTCTCGGCAACCGGAATGAGGTCCTCGGCGTTGCCGAACAGCGGCTTGATTTGCAGGCCCCCGGTCGTTGCCACAACGGTCGCCCCGGACATCAGCCACTCGGTGAACGCCAACGCCTGATTGCGAGGATTAGCGCGGTGGTAGTAGCCCTCGAATCGCTGCAGCGCGCCGGCACCGAACGTCGCGCGAGGCTTGGCCGGCGGTTCGACATCCGCCTTCAGGTAGCGCACGGCGAGTTGCGAGAGGCGCCGCATCGCTTCGGGCGAATGGGTCGAGTTGAGCAACACCACGTAGCCGATGTCGCGCCCCGCTGAGTAAGCGTAGAGCGAAGAGAAGCCGTCGATGCCGCCGGCGTGCCCAAGCATGGGAAAGCCCTCGGTGGCTGACGCGGCGATCGCGGAGCCGTAGCCGACCCGCAAACCCGAGTCAGAGGCCAGCGATGTCCGCGGATGCTCCATGTTGCTCAAGTATTCAGGATCGATCACCAGCTGTTCCGACGTCTCGCCCCAATTGAGCAGGACGTGGACGAACTTTCCGAGCTCGAGCGGCGAGGTGTGCAGGTTGCCCGCCGGGCGGAGGTAAATCTGCGGATAGCCGACGGCAGGGCCGGTGGCCGCGCGGTAACCCCTCGCCAGCAGCGTTTCGTCGGCAGGCGTCAGGTGAAAGCTGCTGGTGTTCATGCCAATCGGCGTGAAGGTACGTTCGGTGATGAAGTCTTCGTACGGCTTGCCGCTAATTTTTTCCACGAGATAGCCGGCGACTGCATAACCAGGATTGGAATAGGCCACGCGCGTGCCCGGCCGCCAGCGCACGTCGCGGGAGCGCGGGTTGCGGCGCAACACGTCAAGCAACGGCAGATCCGGTGGATCCAGCACGTTGTACATCTCGTTGAAGTGCATGTCGTCGAAACCGGCGGTGTGCTGCAGCAAGTGAATCACCCGCACGGGATCGCCGGCCTCCCAAGGGTTGCTGAACGGTATTTCCGAGGCGATCTCCGCGATCGGGGTATCGAGATCGAGATCGCCGTCTTCTGACAGCTGCACCAGCGCCATGGCGACGAAGGTCTTGCTGATCGAGCCGGCGCGGAAGTGCGTGTCGGCGGTAACCGGCGTGCGGCGGTCGCGGTCCGCAAGGCCCACGCCCCCGGCCCACTCGACACCCGATTGGCGCACCAGGGCAATGCCGGCGCCGGGGACCCCCGTCTCGTCCAGCACCTTTTGCGCGGCCGCGCGAAATTCCGCGACGGTCCTGGGCCAGGGATCGCTTGTCGATTGCGCCCCGACACTCGCGCACGCGCCGATCGCGATCGCCAGTGAGAGGAGACGCTTTATGTCCAAGGCAGCTCAACGGCTCCGCGGGCCTGGCGTTCGGCCAGGTCGGGCAGGCCCGACACCAGCCTCAGCACATCGTCTGGCAGGTCTCGCGCCGACCAGGTCGACGAATCGACACAGGCGACGCGAACGAATCCCTCGGCCAGCAGTTGCGTGGTCGAGTCATCGCGAATCTCGAAGGCGTGATGCAGGCGCCTCGGGTTCTCGACGGTCGTGCTGATGCCGACGCGAACGATTTGCCCGGCTCGGGCAGGCGCGCGAAACTTCGAATGCACCTCGACTCGCGGCATGCCGAACTGGTGCGAGTCGAGCAGCGACTGTCGCGATCGCCCGAGCGACGCGAACAGTTCCTCTTCCGCGTCCTCGAACCAGCGGAGGAAGTTTGGAAACCACACCACGCCGGCCGCGTCGGTGTCGGACCAATGTACTTTCTTGCGAATCTGGAAGAAGCTCGGCATGGCGTTAACTGTAAACTCTTAGCCATCCGCATGGAAGGTTGGCACGGCTGGGACGAATACGCGGCGTATTACGACTGGGAGAATGCCCAGACGGTAGGGCGGCGTGACATCGCCTTCTGGCAACGCATGGCGTCGGCCGTCAAGGGGCCGGTGCTCGAACTCGGTTGCGGCACCGGGCGGGTGGCGTTGCCGGTGGCACGTCAGGGTGCGACGGTGGTCGGCATCGACCGCTCCGCGCCCATGCTGGCCCGCGCGCGCAAGCGAGTGAAGCGGGCTGGGCTGCAGTCGCAGGTGCAGTTGGTTCGCGGCGATATTCGCCATCTGCCCTTTCCCGACAAGTCGTTTCCCCTGGTGATGGCGCCCTACGGCATCCTGCAATCGTTGCTGGTCGAGCGCGATCTCACCAAAACGCTCGCCGCCGTGTCACGGGTGATGACCAGGAAGGGGACGTTCGGGCTGGAACTGGTCGCCGACCTTCCCGCCTGGGACGAGTACTCGAAGCGCATCAGCATGCGCGGCAAGCGTGGTCCCAACGGCAAGCCCATCACGCTGGTCGAGTCGGTGATCCAGGACCGCGCCCGCCAGATCACCCGCTTCGAGCAGGAGTTCGTCGAAGGCCGCGGCAAAAGCGCGGTGCGCAAGAAGTTTGGCCTCGCCTTCCGCACCCTGACGGTGCCGCAGATGGTCAGGCGGCTCGAAAAAGCCGGCCTCGAGGTGTCGGCACTGCTCGGCGACTACCGGGGCGGGCCATGGGACCTTCGCGCCGAAGTCTGGATCATCCTGGCCCGGCGGGGGTAAAATGCCCGTTTGCCATCTCGGACAAGCCCTAAGGTTTGTCCCTACAGCTTTCCCAGGAGCACCTGCATGTCCGGCCATTCCAAGTGGCACACGATTAAGCACAAGAAGGGCGCTGCCGACGCCAAGCGCGGCAAGATCTTTACGCGCCTGATCAAGGAACTTACCGTGGCTGCCCGCAGCGGCGGCGGCGATCCCGGCATGAACCCGCGCCTGCGCACCATCATTGCGGCGGCCAAAGAGGTGAACATGCCCGCCGACAACATCAAGAAGGCGATCTTGCGCGGCACCGGCGAGCTGCCCGGCGTGATCTACGACGAAATCACTTACGAGGCCTACGGCCCCGGCGGCTCGGCGCTGATCATCGAAACCCTGACCGACAACAAGAACCGCACGGTGGGCGAACTGCGCCACATGCTGGAAAAACACGCCGGCAATCTCGGCGCCACCAACTCAGTGGCCTGGATGTTCTCCAAGAAGGGCCTGATCGTGGTCGAAAAGGCCAAGGCCGACGAAGAGAAGTTGCTGAATATCGCCCTCGAAGCCGGCGCGGATGACGTGCAGGACGAAGGCGAGAGCTGGGAAGTGCTGAGCGACCCGGCGGCGTTTGAAGCGGTTCGCGACGCAATTAAAGGCTCGGGCGTCGAGCCGGCGAGCGCGCAGGTGGCCATGCTGCCGGCGAACTACGTGAAGCTGACCGGCGGTCCGGCCAACCAGATGATTCGGCTGATGGACGCGCTTGACGACCACGAAGACGTCAAGCAGGTGTGGTCGAACTTCGACATCGAGGAAAAGGAGATCGAGGCCTCGCTGGCGTGAGAGTATTCGGCATCGATCCCGGCTCTCAGTGCACGGGCTACGGCTGCGTGGACAGCGACGGCCGGCGCCACCAGCTGGTGTTGTGCGGAGCAATCCGCGCCGGGGTCGCCGGCACTTTTCCCGAGCAGCTCTCGATCATCTACCGGGAGCTTTCTGCTCTCATCACCGCGCAGCGACCCGACTACGTCGTCATCGAGAACATTTTTCATGCCGTGAACGCGCGCAGTGCCCTGAAATTGGGGCATGCGCGCGGCGTGGCCATGCTGGCTGCCACCGAATCGGGCGTGCAGGTCATCGAATACACGCCCGCAGAAATCAAGCGTTCAGTCGTTGGCTACGGCCGTGCCGAGAAGGCGCAGGTGGGGCAGATGGTGAAGCTGTTGCTTGGTCTCGACGCTGTTCCCACGCCTCATGACGCGGCCGATGCGCTGGCGGTCGCGATCTGTCACCTGCATTCAGGCAAGGGAACGCCGAAAGGCCTGCCCGCGACCAAGGGTGCCAAGGCAGCGACCAGCTGGCGCCACTACAAGCCCGTCGTGCGGGCCGTTCGATGATTGCGCACCTTCGCGGCGACATTCTCGAGAAGCATCCCAACCGCCTGATCGTTGATGTCGCCGGTGTTGGCTACGACGTCCAGGTGCCGCTCTCAACGTTCTATACCGCCGGCGAGCCGGGCACCCCCATCGCGCTGCGCATCCACACCCACGTTCGTGAAGATCAGTTGTCGCTCTATGGCTTCGCGACCAGTCTCGAGCTGACGATGTTCGAGCGGTTAATCGCGGTAAGTGGCATTGGCCCGAAGCTGGCGCTGTCGGTGCTGTCGGGCATCGAAACGCGGGATCTCGTTGGTGCCATTCAGCGAACCGACCTGGCCCGGCTCACCGCGATTCCCGGCGTCGGCAAGAAGACCGCCGAGCGCATGTGCGTGGAGTTGCGCGACCGCATGCCCAAGGCGATGCTGAGTGAGGCGACGCCGGCCGCAGGCGACCAGTTGCGCGACGATCTGGTGTCGGCCCTGATCAATCTCGGCTACCATCGGCAGAACATCGACAAGTCACTCGACAAGCTGGTAACGCACACCGGCGAGCCACGCTTCGAGGACTTGCTGCGCTCCGCGTTGAAGGACCTGTCCCGTGGATGACCAGCGCTTGACGACGCCCTCGCGCGTCGATGAAGACGCGCAGGAAGAAGCCGGACTACGCCCGCGCCGGCTGGACGAGTACATCGGCCAGGATCGCGTGCGCGAACAGCTGCACGTTTCGATCACCGCAGCCAAACAACGTGGCGAGCACCTCGATCACGCGCTCCTCTACGGACCGCCCGGCCTGGGCAAGACCACGCTGGCTTACGTGATCGCCAACGAACTGGGGGTCGCCATTCGCACCACCTCGGGCCCGGTGATCGAGAAGCCGGGCGACCTCGCCGGCATTCTCTCGAACCTGCAGCCGCGCGAGGTGTTGTTCATCGACGAGATCCACCGCATGGCACCGGCGATCGAAGAGATTCTCTACCCGGCGATGGAAGACTTCGAACTCGACATCGTGATTGGGCAGGGACCGGGCGCCCGTTCGGTGAAGGTGCCAGTTGAGCCTTTCACGTTGATCGGTGCCACGACCCGGGCAGGACTGTTGACGTCGCCACTGCGCGCGCGCTTGGGCATCGTCCATCGACTGGATTTCTCCGAGGTCCGCGACATCGAAGAGATCGTGCGGCGCTCGGCCCGCATTCTCAATGTGCCCAGTGACGATGCGGCGGCCACCGAGATCGCCGGCCGTTCTCGCGGCACCCCGAGGGTTGTCAACCGCCTGCTGCGCCGGGTCCGCGACTACGCGCAGGTGCGGGCCGACGGCCGCATCACGGTAGAAGTGGCGCGCGCGGCCATGGCGCTGCTTGATGTCGACAAATACGGCTTCGACGAGAGCGACCGCAGGCTGGTGTTGACGATTATCGAAAAGTTCAACGGCGGGCCAGTGGGGTTGGGCAGCCTGGCCGCAGCGCTCAGCGAAGAAGCCGACGCCATCGAAGACATGTATGAGCCGTATTTAATTCAGGTCGGCTTTCTGGAACGCACACCGCGCGGCCGTATAGCCACGGCCCGCGCCTACGAGTACTTCGGGCGCACCATGCCCGGGAGGGGGTTGTTTTGAACGTCCGCCGAGTAGAGATCAAGAGCCTGGCCACGTACGTGCCGCCACGCCTGTTGACCAACGCCGATCTCGAGAAGATGGTCGACACCACCGATGAGTGGATCATGCAGCGCACCGGCATTCGCCAGCGCCATATTGTCGATCCGGGCGTGGCGACGAGCGACCTGGCCGCCGAGGCCGCCAAGGAGGCGATCAAGCGGGCCGGCCTCAAGCCGGAAGACATCGAGCTGATCATCGTCGGAACGGTGACGCCCGACATGCTGTTCCCGAGCACGGCGTGCCTGGTGCAGCACAAGATCGGCGCGACCAAGGCATGGGGGTTCGACCTGTCTGCGGCGTGCTCGGCTTTTACCTACTCGTTGACAGTCGGCAGCCAGCTGGTGGCCGCCGGAGGCGTCAAGAACGCGCTTGTGATCGGCGCCGACGTGATGTCGAGCATCATCGACTACACCGATCGCGCCACCTGCGTGCTGTTCGGCGATGGCGCCGGCGCCGTCGTACTCGGGCCGTCGTCGGACCCGAATGTCGGCATTCTCGACTTCGAGCACATGATTGACGGCGGCGGTGGTGGCGCGTTGTGCATGCCGGCCGGCGGCAGCCGCATGCCGGCGTCGCACGAGACGGTGGACCAGCGCCTGCACTACGTCAAGCAGGACGGCCAGACGGTATTCAAGTTTGCCGTGCGCAACACCGGAGAGATCTGCGAGCGTCTGCTCAAGCGGAACAACCTAACCGGCGACGACCTCGACCTGTTCGTGTCGCACCAGGCCAACAAGCGCATCATCATGTCGGCTGCCGAGCGTATCGGGATGCCGGAAGAGAAGGTCGTGATCAACATCGACCGCTTCGGCAACACCACGGCGGCGACCATTCCGCTCGCGCTAAACGACGCAGTGGAAAGCGGGCGGCTGAAGAAGGGTCACCTCATCATGCTGACGTCGGTCGGTGCGGGCTTCACGGTAGGTTCGTTGCTGGTGCGGTGGGGCCTGTAGGGCATTCGTCACGTTGCGATGTTTCATTTTGACTCAGAATCGCGACAAACGAGCATCATGACTGCAGTTAACATGCTTGTTTACAGACGCTTACGGTCTCCGGCCGGACACCCAACCGATGCGGCCGGGAGTCTGCGCAACACATTACAGTTCTGCATATTCCGCGGCTCTCCTTGCTTATAGAGGTTGCCCCTGTCATATGGAGTGCTATACTGCCCTCGTTTGCCGCCCGGCTTTCCGCCGCGCGGGCCTTTGCACTAAAACTGTGTAACCTTGGGATCGAAATGAAATTATTCGGCAGGGCTTGCCGGAGGTTGGCAACTGCAGCGCTCGCGATGAGCGTGTGGTCGGCTTCCCCGGCCCTCGCACAGGCGACCGATGAAGCGGTGCGAGCCGCGGTCTCGTCGGGGTCTTCCGCGCGAGTGATCATGCAGTTCGCGAGCACGACTGCGCGCGATGCCGCGTTCAACCGATTGCTCGATCGAGGGGCCGCTGTTCGTGTCACCGACACGGAAGCAGGTCCCGCGCTTGTGGTGTTCGGCAACGCTTCGTCGCTCAGCGCCGAGTTCGCATCGGCGTCGCAGGTGTCGATTGACGCTGCGGTCGCCGTAACATCGACGCCGGCTCGCGCCTCGAGCGCGCGCCGCTCCAGCGGGTCGTTCGCCGCGCAGGGATACGGCGCCGTCACCACTGGCATTGCCGTCGCCATCATCGATTCCGGCTTCAAGCCTCATGCCGATTTGCCGGCCTCGCGCGTCCGCAAGTTCAAGGACTTCGTCACCGGCGGCACGACCCCGGTTGACAAGTGCGGTCACGGCACACACGTCGCCGGCATCGTCGCCGGCAACGGCCTGGCGTCGGCGGGCGAGTTCGCCGGAATGGCGCCGTCGGTCGACATCGTCGCGTTGCGCGTGCTCGGCGACGACTGCTCGGGCAATACCAGCGACGTCATTGACGCGCTCGAGTGGGTTGCCCGTAACCACACCGCCTACAGGATCAGGGTCGTCAACCTCTCCCTGGGCCACGCGGTGTTCGAATCGATCGCCACCGACCCGATGGTGCAGGCGGTTGAACGCCTCTCGCGTAAGGGCATTGTCGTGGTGACTGCGGCCGGCAACGTGGGGACCAACCCCATCAACGGCCTGCCGGGTTACGGCGGCGTCGGCGTTCCCTGCAACGCGCCTTCGTCGGTATGTGTCGGTGCGCTCGACAGCAAGGCGACCGCCGCGTTCGGTGATGACACCGTGGCCGCGTTCAGTTCACGCGGTCCGACCCGTTTCGACCTGCTGGCGAAGCCTGACGTGGTGGCACCGGGTGTTCGCATCACGTCTTTGGCGGCTCCCGGCAGCAAGCTGTTCGTCGAGAACCAGGGCCTGCATGTGTTTGGCGGCAACGAAGGCGCGGGCAAGCCGGCCGGCTACATCACGCTGTCGGGCACCAGCATGGCATCGCCGATGGTGGCGGGCGCCGCGGCCCTTCTGCTGCAGGAGAATCGCCTGCTGTCGGCCAACTCGGTCAAGCTCGCGCTGCAGTACACCGCTCGGCAACTGACCGAGACTGACCCGCTTACGCAGGGCGCCGGTGTATTGAATACGGCTGGTGCGGTTCGCCTCGCCCAGCTCATCAACCCGCGTGCGGCGCACGAATCGTTCTGGTTGCGTCAGCGCAACCTGCCGGTGTCCAACACCGACGCGTCGGGCCAGACCATCAAGTGGGGCAAGAAGATTATTTACGGCGACCGCTACATCGCGCCGTCCGGCGTCCAGGTCCACATGCGGCGCTGGGACGACAACATCGTGTGGGGCTACGACGCGCTCGCCGACAACATCGTGTGGGGCAACAGCACCGGCGATGACAACATCGTGTGGGGCAATGACGATGACCACACCATCTGGGGCAACAGCGCCGATGACAACATCGTGTGGGGGAGCCTGCACGACGACAACATTGTGTGGGGCAACAACATCGTCTGGGGCAACAACATCGTGTGGGGCTACTGGGCCGCCAACGTAGTGTGGGGCTTCTGGGACGACAACATCGTGTGGGGCAACGTCAGCCACGACGACCTGGAAAACATCGTGTGGGGCGACGCCTGGGACAACATCGTGTGGGGCAACTGCGCCGGCGCGCTGCGCGGTGACGTCGAGAACATCGTCTGGGGCAATTGCGAAAACATTGTGTGGGGCAACGCGGTTCTGACTGGGTGGGGACAATAGCGATGGAAAAGATGCCTTACCAGCCCGAACTTGACCGCACGACGGCGACATCCGCGACTGGCGTGGTCACCTCTGACTGGCGCGCCGGGTTGCCGGTACTCGCCGGCTCGAATTTCACGCTTCGCGAACTGCGCAGCGACGACGCCGAGTCGTTACTGGCGATGCTCACGACCGAAGAAGTGGCGCGGTTCATCTCGCCCCCGCCGACGACCGTCGAGGGTTTCGAGCGCTTCATCGCGTGGACGCAACGTGAGCGCCTGGCCGGCAGCTACATCTGCTTCGGCATTGTCCCCAAGGGCATGCAGCACGCGGTTGGGCTCTTTCAGTTGCGCTCCCTCGAACCCGGCTTTGCCTCGTGCGAATGGGGCTTCGCCATCGGGTCGTCGTTCTGGGGCACCGGCGTGTTCCCCGAAGGCGCGCGACTGGTCGTCAATTTCGCGGTGGACGTAATTGGCGCGCAGCGCCTCGAGGCGCGCGCCGCCGTCGCCAATGGCCGCGGTAACGGCGCCCTTCGCAAGATTGGCGCGGTGCAGGAAGGCGTGCTGCGCCGGTCGTTCCTGCGCGACGGCCACTACCACGACCAGGTGCTGTGGTCGATTCTCGCCGAAGATTGGCGCCTGCAGCGTCTGGGTCTGCAGCCGGTTATCGTTCACTAAAACGACGGCTCCCGTTATACGTTAGGGCCCGGACGCCTCCAGGGGTGTTCGGGCTATTTTTTTGTTCCGGCCGTGAACGTCAGCGATTTCGACTTCCACCTTCCCGACGAGCTGATTGCTCAGGACCCGCCCGCCGAGCGAGGCGCATCGCGGCTGCTGGCGCTCGATCGGGCCAGCGGCCGGGTGTCACATCACCGGTTTGCCGACCTGCCATCGCTGTTGCGTGCTGGCGACCTGCTGGTCGTCAACGACACACGCGTGTTCCCTGCGCGGCTAATTGGCCACCGCCTGCCCGGGGGTGGCGCCGCCGAGTGCTTCCTGGTACGTCCAACCGGAGTGACCGACGAGTGGGTTGCCCTGGTGCATCCTGGCCAGCGGCTTCGTGAGGGCGCGCGCATGGTGTTTGGCGCCGGTCCCCTCCGCCTGAACGCCGAGGTCGTAGGGATGCACTTTCATGGCCGCCGGACGGTGCGGTTGTGGACCGACGACCGCTCGCCCGTGCGCGACGCGATTGACGCGATCGGCCACATCCCGCTGCCGCCCTACATCAAGCGCGACGATGCCGCGATGGATCGCGACCGCTACCAAACAGTGTTCGCGCGCAACCGCGGTTCAATCGCGGCGCCGACGGCTGGCCTGCATTTCACTCCCGCCTTGCTCGATTCGCTGGCCGGGCTCGGCATCGAGCGGACCGCTGTGACGCTGCACGTCGGCTACGGCACGTTCCAGCCCATTCGGGTCGATCGTGTCGAAGACCACCAGATGGAAGCTGAGCATTACGAGGTAACCGAGGACAGCGCGGCGGCATTGACCGCAGCGCGCCGCGAACACCGCCGGATTATCACCGTCGGCACGACCTCGACGCGGACGGTAGAGTCACTGGCGATCGACGATGACGGAGCGGTCCGTGCGGGACGCGGCGAAACCGCACTGTTTATTCATCCTGGCCACCAGTTCCGCCTGGTTTCGGGCATGGTCACCAACTTTCACCTGCCGCGGTCATCGCTGATCATGTTGGTGTCGGCTTTGGCCGGCCGGGAGCACGTGCTGGCCGCATACGAGGCCGCGGTCACGCACCGCTATCGGTTCTATAGTTACGGAGACGCGATGGTGGTCCTATGAAGCTGCCGTACGAAGAGTTTGATCTATCGGGTGTGAAGACCTACCCGCTGCGCTCGCGCGAGAGCAAGGTTTCGCTTGCGCAGTTTGCCACCCCGTACAAAAAAGGCACCGGCGTCGACGGGCTGCTGAAGACCCTGCCGTCGCTGCTCGCCGCGAGTGACTTCAAGGCGGTGGTGCGGGCCATACTCGCCGCTCGAAAGGGCGAACGCGCCATCATCTGGGGCCTCGGCGCCCACGTGCTGAAGACCGGCTTGTCTCCGGTGATTGTTGACTTGATGGAGCGAGGGTTCGTCTCGGCCATCGCCACCAACGGCGCCGGCATCATTCACGACTTTGAGATCGCGCTGGCCGGCGCTACTTCCGAGGACGTCGATGCGACGCTTGGCCCCGGCACCTTCGGCATGGCGGAGGAGACCGGCACGCAGTTGAACCAGGCCATCACCGACGGAGCCGCCGCCGGCCTGGGACTGGGACAGGCTGTCGGCCGGTTCCTGGCCGAGCGCAAGGCGCCGTTCGCGCAGATCAGCGTCGCCGCCACCGCCCACCGCCTGGGCATTCCGCTGACCGCCCATGTAGCGATTGGCACCGACATTATTCACATGCACCCGAACGCCTCGGGCGCCGCGATTGGCGAAGCCAGCCTCCGCGACTTCAAGTACTTCACCTCGGCGGTGGCCCGGCTGGAGGGCGGCGTATTCCTCAATTGCGGTTCCGCCGTCGTCCTGCCCGAAGTGTTCCTGAAAGCGGTTGCCGTCGCTCGCAACGACGGGCGCACGCTCGAGGGCCTGACGACGGTAAACCTGGATTTCCTGCGGCACTACCGGACGCTGACCAACGTGGTATCGAGGCCGACCGCCGGCACCGGCAAGGGCTATTCCCTGACCGGGCATCACGAACTCATGTTGCCGCTGCTGGCTGCGGCGTTGATCGAGGGCGAATAAGGCGCCGCCCGGCATGAAGTCTTGCCGGGCTCGCCGGGCCTGAAGTACCATCAAAGATTCGTGCCGGAGTAGCTCAGCCGGTTAGAGCACGCGTCTCATAAGCGCGGGGTCGGCAGTTCGAGTCTGCCCTCCGGCACCACGAATCCGTGATCCAATGCGGCTGATCGAGCGTGTTCGCCGTTACGTTGCGCAGCACGCGCTGTGGGCGGCAGACACGCGCGTGGTCGCCGCCGTGTCGGGCGGCTCAGACTCGGTCGCGCTGTTTTCACTTCTTCAGCAAGCCGCGGCCAACGGCGACTGCCAGCTCGCCGGCCTTGCTCACCTGCATCACCACATTCGCGGCGGCGCGGCCGACGGCGACGCGCTGTTTTGCCGTGACCTGGCCGAAAGGGCTGGAGTGCCGGCGGTGATTGGCGACGCCGACGTGCCTGCGCTCGCTCGGCGCGACGGCGTGTCGCACGAGGTGGCAGGGCGCAACGCCCGGCAGCAGTTCTACCTCGAAGCGCAAGCAGCGTTGGGCGCCACGTGCGTTGCCGTGGCGCATTCGCGGGACGACCAGGCCGAAACGGTCTTGATGAGGCTGGTGCGTGGCGCGGGACCCGCGGGACTGTCGGGCATTGCGCCCCGTCGCGGCCACCTCGTGCGTCCGCTACTCGAGCTGTCGCGAGTGGAGCTTCAGGAATATCTCGATGGCATCGGGCAGAAGTGGCGCGAGGACGCGACCAACATCGACTGTGACATTCCGCGCAACCGCATTCGCCACCAGGTGCTGCCGCGCCTGCGAGAATTGAACAGTCAAGCCGACGCAGCGCTGGCGCGCGCGGCCGACATCTTCAGGGCTGACGCGGCGTTTCTCGATGGCCTTGCCACCGACGAGGCCACCCGACTCATCAGCATTCGGGAGGCCGACGCGGGCGTTACGGTTGATGCTAACGGGCTGGCTCAATTGCCCCCGGCGCTTGCGTGGCGAGTCGCGATTCGAGCGATGGAAACCGCCAACCCGTCGCGCTCGTATGGCTTAGAAGAGGCCCGACTCCTCTGCGAAGCGGCAGCAGGGGGTGTGGATGCCAGCCTCGCCGGCATCGCGATGGAACGTTCTGGCGCGAACGTTGTCTTAGTAAACAACAGGGTGCTGAAGGTGCCTAGGGTGCCTGAGGTGCCAACGGTGCCGGGCGTTCCGAGCGCCGATCAATTTGAACTCCAGCTCGAGATTCCCGGATCAGTTCATGCACCGCACGGGCGCTGGACTCTCAGCGCGATGGGTCCCATGCCGCGCGCGGAAGCGCAGACTGCCGAAGCCGGGCAGGTGATGGTCGATGCCAGCACCTTGAGCCCGGGATTAATCGTCCGGCCGCGTCGCCCCGGGGACCGTCTACATCCATTAGGAGCACGCGGCACCAAGAAGGTGCAGGACGTGTTTGTGGACCGGAAAATCCCGCGCGACGACCGCGACCGTGAGCCCATCGTGACCGACGAAATGGGCAGGATTGTGTGGGTGGCGGGGCAGGTTTTGGCAGCCCCGTTTCGGGTGACCCCGCTCACGATGACCGTGGTAGTCTTGACCCTGAGGCGCCAGTAGCGCCTGGAGGCTGTGTTGAACACGACAGTAAAGAGCGTCGTTTTCTGGGTGGCGATGATCGTGTTGGTCGCCCTTGTCTGGAACTTCTCGTCGCGCTTCCAGCGCAGCGAGTCGGCGGTCAGCTTCAGCGAGTTCGTCTCGTGGGTCGACTCGGGCCAGGTGGTGCGCGTCAAGATCACCGGCAACGAACTGACCGGCCTGACCCAAGGCAAAGAAAACTTCCGCACCTACATTCCCTTCCAGTACGAAGGCCTCGTCAATCGGCTGATCGAGAAGAAGGTCATCGTCGAGGCGAAGGAGCCAACGGCCTCGCCGTGGGCCGCGCTGCTGTTGTCGTGGGCGCCCATCCTGTTGCTGATCGGTTTCTGGATTTTCTTCATGCGCCAGGTGCAGAGCGGCGGCAACAAGGCGCTGTCGTTCGGCAAGAGCAAAGCCAAGCTTTCCTCGTCGGCACAAAAGAAGGTGACGTTTCGCGACGTCGCCGGCGCCGAAGAAGCCAAGAGCGAGCTTCAGGAGATTATCGAGTTTCTCAAGGAACCGCAGAGGTTCCAGAAGCTCGGCGGCCGCATTCCGAAGGGCGTCCTGTTGATGGGCCCCCCCGGCACCGGCAAGACCTTGCTGGCGCGGGCCGTGGCTGGTGAAGCCAACGTGCCGTTTTTCTCGATCAGCGGTTCAGACTTCGTCGAGATGTTCGTCGGCGTCGGCGCCTCGCGCGTGCGCGACCTGTTCGAGCAGGGCAAGAAGAACGCGCCCTGCATCATCTTCATCGACGAGATTGACGCGGTCGGTCGTCATCGCGGCGCTGG
>JANMUX010000497.1:0-7923 GCA_031392125.1 Acidobacteriota bacterium
GGCTCGGCGGCCTCGGTCGGCAACAGCTTCTCGACCTTGGCGACCAGCTTCTCCATCTTGCCCTTGGTCAGCTCGGGATCGAGGTCGGTGCCCTTGAAGCCCTCCGGCCAGCGCGTGACCAGCGCGAACAGCGAGGTGTTGACGCGCTCTGACAGCGGCGCCAGCGTATGCCGCGGCAGCTCGGGCCCCTGCACCCAACGGGCGCGCGCCGCCTGCACCTTGGCGTAGAGGTCATCGGGCTGGGGCGCGTCGGTGGCATCGGCCGCCGGCACCAGTGCTTCGAGTTCGGCGACCGCCGATTCCCGATCGGCCATCTTGCCGGTCAGGGCCACCGAGTCGCGGTTCTTGAAGCGCTCGAAGAACAGGTCGCAGGCCGCGCGGAACTGGTTCCAGATCGCGTCGGACTTGCTCTTCTTGACGGGACCGATCGTCTTCCAGTCCACCTGCAGCCGCTTGATGCGCGAGGCGGCCTGTTCCCACTCGGTTGACTGCGACAGCTGCTCGGCCTCGACCACCAGCGCTTCCTTGCGCTTGAGGTTCTCGGTCCAGTCCTGCTTGCGCTGCTTGAGGTCGTCCTGCCGGCGCGTGAAGAACTTGTCGCAGGCGGCGCGGAAGCGCTCCCACACGGCCTTCTCGTTGCCACGCGTCACCGGGCCAACGGCCTTCCACTCGCCCTGCAGCGTCTTCATGGCGTCGGCGGTCTTGACCCAGTCGGTGGAATCGGCCATCGACTCGGCGCGCTCGCACAGCACTTCCTTCTGCTTCAGGTTCTCGACGCGCTCGGTCGCCTGGGTGGCGAAGAAGTCCTTGCACTTGTCATAAACCTGTTCCTGCGCGGCCTTGAAACGCGTCCACAGGGTTTCGGCCTGCGAGCGCGGCGCCGCAGCGACCGGCTTCCAGCGCTCCTGCAGCGTGCGCATTTCGTTCGACGCTTTTTCAGGGTCGGTGTCGGCCAGCGGGATGAGCGCTTCCATCTTGGTGCACAGTTCCTCCTGCACCTGGACGTTGGCCCATCGCTTCCATTCCTCCGCTTCGCGCAGTTCCTGGATCCGCGGCGTGAGCGACGTGCGCACCGCCTGCAATCGCACCATCAGGTCTTCGCGGTCCTGCTTGGTGGGCAACGGGCCCATGGTGCCGACCGAGAGCTTGACGTCCTTCAACAGCTGGTCGGTCTGCTTGAGCGTGAGGTTCTCGGCCGACGCGCGGGTCTCGAACTTCTGCAGCATCGCCTGTAACCGCTGCAGGTTCTGGGTCTGCTGCTGGCCCTTGGTGTCGCGATACGACTGCTCATGCGTCTCGAGCACCTGCGACGCGCGCTCGAAGCGCGCCTTCAACTCCTCGTCGATCTCGACCTCGCGCGCAATTGCCTGCCACTGCTTGCGTAGCGCGTACCACTGGCTGCGCACGTCGGCGTAGGACGGGTTGGCCGACAGCGCCTCGATTTCGGGCACCAGGGCCGGCAGGCGTTCGGCCGATTGCCTGGCTTGCAACCGGCGCTCGTGCCGCTTCTCCGCGGCGCGGCACGCCTCGCCGAAGCGGCGATCGAGCTCCGCCGCCCAGGCCGGCGGCATGGCGGGCATGCCCTCCCACGAGGCGCGCGCCTCGGCGATGCGATCGGCGAGATCCTCGCCGTCGAGGCTTTCAACGGTCGCGCACACCGCAATGCGGTCGGCCTGTTCCTGCTCGAGCGCGCGACGCTGGCGCTCGGCATCGGCCCGCGCGGCCTCGTCGGCCGCCAGGCGCTGGCGAACCACTTCCGAGGCAGTTTCAAAATCGGCCTGAATGTTGTCCTGGACGTCGGCGTCAGCGAGCAGCTCGACCCATGTGACGCGGCCAGCGGCATAGGCTTCGCGCAACTGCGTGAAGTCGCTGACGCCAGACAACGCGGTCATCTGCGCGACCAGGTCGCGGGCTGTCTGCTGGTCGGACTCCTTGAATGCGGGACCCGACTCGGCAATCGCAGCCGCCGGTTCGCTCGCCTTGATCAACGTGCGCGCCTTCTTCTGCGCCGCCTTGGCGCGCGCCTTCTGGCTGATGCCGGCCAGCGTCTCCGGCGAGGGGTCGACGAGGCGATCGACCGCCGCCACGGCGGCGTCAGCATGTTCGCCGCGCAGCGCGACGCCCTCAATCTCCGCCGCATCAGTCAGCCGTTCCACGGCGAGCAGCCGCGCGCTGCCCTCACTGGCGTGGCGGGCAATGCTGCCGAGCGACTTCTGGTCGCGCACCGCCGCGATCGCGGCGCGACGCACGGTCTCTGGCCCCGAACCCTTGGCCACCGTGGCCAGTTCGCGCTCACGCCCGAGCGAGGCCAACGCGGCAACCGCGGGCGACGCGACATCGGCGTCGTGCTTCGTGCCCTGCTCCACCAGCTGGCTGACAGCGTGCTCGCGCACGCCGGCGTCCGATTCGTTGCGCGCAATGTCGGCCAGCACGGCCGCATCGGTGATGCGTGACACGGCCGCCCGCCTGACGCGCGGGTCGGCATCGTCTTTCGCGAAGGCACTGAGGGCGGCGAGGTCGCCGCCATCGGTCTCGTGCACCGCTTCAATTCGGATGTTCGGGTCGGGGTGGCTGGACTTGGATTGCGGGCGAAGCCTGTCGAGAATTCCCATTGGGTGTTTCAGACCCCGGCGGCTCGGCGTGAGCCGGCCGGTGCCTTTTCCTTTTGCTTGTGTCTTACGTCAGGCGCCCATGACTCATTCAGAGCGCGCGTCGCACGAAATAAGACGGGCATTATCTCACAGGGAACCCGGACTGGAAGGTCTTGGGGTCTTAGGATCTTGGGGTCTCGAAAAGGCCACGATTCGCGAGCCCATCCGAGTCCTCAAGACCTTAAGACCCCAACACTTCAAGACAGTCAGTTGCAATCTTTCATCCATTAATCTACATTGATGGATGTGCAACAGGCCTCCGCGCTCTACCGTTTGCTGGGCGATGAAGCCCGGCTGCGGCTCCTGCGGGTGCTCGACCGCGACCGGTTCAACGTCAAGGAGCTGACCGGCATACTCGGGCTGGCGCAGTCAGGGGTCTCGCGGCACCTCGGCTTGCTCAAGGAAGCCGGCCTGGTCGTCGAAGAGCGCGATGGGTCGTACAGCTTCTATCGCCTCGCCCCCAGCGTGCGTGACGAACGCAAGGGCGCCTTGTGGACCGTGCTGCAGGTGCAATTTACCGAGGCGGCCGGTTCGCCGCTCGTGAAGGCCGACGAAGCGCGGCTGCAGGAAGTGCTGCGCTTGCGGCGCGAGAACTTCGAGCATGTCAGCCCAGACACACGCGATGGCCGGCAGTTGGTGCCGGGCCGCAGTTGGGCGGCGTGGTCACGCGCGCTCGGCCTGCTGTTGCCGCCGCTCGATGTTGCCGACCTCGGCTGCGGCGAGGGCTACCTCACCGTGGAAACGGCACGCTGGGCGCGGCGCGTGGTGGCCATCGACCGCTCCACCGGCGTGCTCGACCGCGCCAAGGCGCTGGCGTCGCGCAAGCGCCTGGTCAATATCACCTGGAAGAAGGGCGAGCTCGAGAAGCTCCCGCTCGACGATGGCTCGATGGATGTCGCGCTGCTGTCGCAGGCGTTGCACCACGCTGGTCAGCCGGCGGCGGCGCTGGCCGAGGCTGCCCGCATCCTGAAACCGGGCGGCCGGCTGTTGATTCTCGACCTGCGCTCCCACGGCGAAACCTGGGTGCGCGAGAAGCTGGGCGACCAGTGGTTCGGCTTCAGCGACGACCACCTCACCGGCTTGCTGACGCGCGCCGGGTTCACCGACGTGCGAGTCGCCCTGGGCGCGCGCCGCACCCACGATCCCTTTGCAGTGCTCCTCGCCATTGGCACCAGGCCCGCGAAGACGCGGAAAAAAGCATGACGACACTCGAAACCCTCGAACGCCTGCTCACCGAACGCATTCTCGTCCTCGACGGCGCCATGGGCACCATGGTGCAACGGCGACAGCTCACGGAGGCCGATTTCCGCGGCTCGCGCTTCGCGTCGCACACGCACGATCTCAAGGGCAATAACGACGTGCTGGTGTTGACGCGCCCCGACGTCATTGCCGAGATCCACGCGGAGTACCTGGACGCCGGCGCCGACATCATCGAGACCAACACCTTTAGCGCACAGCGAGTGTCGCAAGCCGACTACGGCCTCGAGGCGGTCTCGTACGAACTGAATTTCGAAGCCGCGAAGCTCGCCCGGCGGGTGACCGACGAGTGGACGGCGAAGACGCCGCGGCAGCCTCGCTTTGTCGCCGGCTCGATCGGCCCCACCACCAAGACCCTGTCGATCTCGCCCGACGTGAACAACCCGGCCTTCCGGGCGATCACATTCGACGAGATGAAGGACGCCTTCAAGGAACAGGCCCGCGGGTTGATCGACGGCGGCTCTCACTTGCTGTTGATCGAAACCCAAATCGACACCCTGAACGCGAAGGCCGCGCTGGTGGCGGTCGAGGAGGCGTTCGAGGAGTCGGGCATCCGGCTGCCGTTGATGGTGTCGGCTACGCTCACCGACCTGAGCGGCCGCACCTTGTCGGGCCAGACGCTCGACGCGTTCTACATTTCGATCGAACACGCGAAGCCGTTCAGCGTGGGCCTGAACTGCGCCCTGGGCGCGCGGCAGATGCGGCCCTACCTCGCCGAGCTCGCACGCACCGTCCCGGGCCATGTCAGCTGCTATCCAAACGCCGGCTTGCCCAACGCCTTTGGCCAGTACGACGAGACGCCCGACGAGACGGCGGCGCAGGTCAAGGACTTCGCCGACAGCGGCTTCGTCAACATCATTGGCGGTTGCTGCGGCACTACGCCCGACCACATTCGCGCGATCGCAAAAGCTGTCGCAGGCGTCGCCCCGCGCGTGGCCAGGATCGGGGATCAGGAATCGGGGATCGGGGATCAGGGATCCGGGATCGGGGATCCGGGATCGGGGATCGGGCTGACCACGCTCTCTGGTCTCGAGCCGCTCGTCATTCGCCCAGACAGCAACTTCCAGATGATCGGTGAGCGCACCAACGTCACCGGCTCCAAGAAATTCGAACGGCTGGTGAAGGCGAACGACTGGGCCGGCGCGGTCACCGTGGCGCTCGACCAGGTGCGCGGCGGCGCCAACATCATCGACGTCAACATGGACGAGGGCATGCTCGACTCGGAAGCGTGCATGACCGAGTTCCTCAATTACATCGGCACCGAGCCCGAAATTGCCCGGCTGCCGATCATGATCGACAGCTCGAAGTGGTCGGTGATCGAAGCCGGGCTCAAGTGCGTGCAGGGCAAGGCCATCGTCAACTCGATCAGCCTGAAGGAAGGCGAAGCCGACTTCCTGGCCAAGGCGCGAACGGTGCGCCGTTACGGCGCGGCCATGATCGTCATGGCTTTCGACGAGAGGGGCCAGGCCGACACCGTCGAGCGCAAGCTGGAGATCTGCACACGGGCCTACAAGATTCTGACCGAGCAGGCTGGCGTCGCTCCATCAGACATCATCTTCGACCCCAACATCCTCGCCATTGCGACGGGGCTCGAGGAGCACAACGACTACGGGAAGTACTTCATCGAGGCGACCCGGTTGATCAAGCAGGCGTGCCCGGGCGTGAAGATCAGCGGCGGCGTCAGCAACCTGTCGTTTTCGTTCCGTGGCAACGAGGTGGTCCGCGAGGCCATCCACTCCGCATTCCTGTTTCACGCCATCAAGGCCGGCATGGACATGGGCATCGTCAATGCCGGACAACTGATTGTCTACGAGGACATTCCGAAAGATTTGCTCGAGCACGTCGAAGA
Source organism: Acidobacteriota bacterium (assembly GCA_031392125.1). Taxonomy (GTDB): domain Bacteria; phylum Acidobacteriota; class Vicinamibacteria; order Vicinamibacterales; family UBA2999; genus 12-FULL-67-14b. The sequence goes on from JANMUX010000497.1 coordinate 5,758, forward strand.
CATCATCTTCAACCGCCGGCCTGACGCCACCGAACGGATGGTGGCATTTGCCGAGCAGGTGAAGGGGTCTGGCACCAAGCGCGAGAATGACCTCAGGTGGCGCGAGGGTTCGGTGGAATCGCGGCTCTCCTATGCCCTCGTGCATGGCAACGTTGACTTCATCGAAATCGATGCCGAGGAGGCACGCGCAAAATTCGGTCGTCCCCTGCTGGTGATCGAAGGGCCGCTGATGGACGGCATGAAGGTGGTCGGCGAGCTGTTCGGCGCCGGCAAGATGTTCCTGCCGCAGGTGGTGAAGAGCGCCCGCGCCATGAAGCGGGCGGTCGCCTACCTGGAACCGTTCATGGCCGCCGAGAAGGCCGAGCGGCTGGCCGCGGGCGGCGCTACTGAGCGCAGTAACGCCGGCAAGATTCTCACCGCCACGGTGAAAGGCGACGTTCACGACATTGGCAAGAACATCGTCGGTGTCGTGCTCGGCTGTAACAACTATGAGGTGGTCGACCTCGGTGTCATGGTCTCGTGCGACAAGATTCTGCAGGCGGCGCTTGACCACAAGGTCGACATCATCGGCCTGAGCGGATTGATTACGCCCTCGCTGGACGAAATGGTGTTTGTAGCCTCGGAGATGCAGCGCCGGCACATGACGCTTCCCCTATTGATTGGCGGCGCGACGACCAGTCCGCAGCACACGGCCGTCAAGATTGCGCCCGAGTACGACGAGCCGACGGTGCATGTGCCCGATGCGTCGCGGGTGGTCGACGTGGTCGCCAGCCTGATCAACCCTGAGCTGAAGGGCGCCTTTGACCAGTCGAACCGCGCTCACCACGTCAAGCTGCGCGAGCAGCACGCGAACAAGCGCGAGCGGCCGACGCTGTCGATCGAGAGGGCGCGTGCGAACCGGCTCGAGCTCGAGTTCGCCAGCCCAGCCAGGCCTTCTTTTACGGGACTCAAGAAGGTGGACGTGGCGTTGTCAGACCTGGTGCCGTTCATCGACTGGCAGTTCTTCTTCGCGGCGTGGGAGCTGAAGGGCCGCTTCCCCGCCATCCTGAAGGACGCGACGGTTGGCGCCGCGGCGACCGAGCTCTACGGACACGCCCAGGCGCTGCTGAAGCAGATTGTCGACGGCAAGCTGATTCGCGCGCGTGGCGTGTATGGGTTCTGGAAGGCCAATGGCGACGGCGACGACATCGTGCTCGAGAACGGCGTTCGCTTCCCGATGTTGCGGCAGCAGGAAGTGATTGCAGACAACAAGCCTAATCGTTCGCTCGCCGACTTCATCGCTCCGGTCGGGAGCGGCGTCACCGACTACATTGGCGCGTTCGCGGTCACCGCCGGCTTGGGTGTCGATGAACTGGTGAAGAAATACGAGGCCAGGCACGACGACTACTCCGCCATCATCGTCAAGGCGCTCGCCGATCGGTTCGCCGAGGCGTTCGCGGAGTACCTGCATGCGCAAGCCCGCAAGGACTGGGGTATCGTCGATCGGCTGTCGAACGACGACCTGATCGATGAAAAGTTCCAGGGCATCCGCCCGGCATTCGGCTACCCGGCCTGTCCCGACCACAGCGAGAAGACCACGCTGTTCGAGTTGCTCGGCGCGCGGTCCGTTGGTCTCGACCTCACCGAATCGTTCGCCATGACGCCAGCGGCGTCAGTCAGCGGCCTCTATTTCTCGCATCCGCAGTCCAAGTATTTCGCCATTCAGCGGATCGGTGAGGATCAGGTCGCCGACTACGCCAGGCGCAAAGAGATGACCACGAGCGAGGTCGAACGCTGGCTGCGGCCGGTCCTTGCGTATGAGCCGGCTCTGGTCAGCGCGTAGTCGCGCTGTCGAGGGCCAGCTTGAACGCCACCATTTCTTCGCCGTTGCGGACCAGCAGCACATCACCCACGAGTACCGGGTGATTCCAGGTCTTGGCGTTCAACGCCGGGAACCGCGCCATCTCGGTGAACTTGTCGGCGGTCGCCGACACCAGCGCCAACTCGCCGTCTTCCGACAGCACCAGCAGCAGGTCCTGATCGGCCAGCAGCACCATCTGGCCATTACCGAAGCGACCGCCTTTCCAGTTGCGCTTGCCGTCTTCGAGGTTGATGCTCGAGAGAATGTTGCCGTCGAATCCGTACGCGCTGCCCTTGTGCACGACGAAGTCGTTGAAGTACGGCTTC
>JANMUX010000039.1:0-10706 GCA_031392125.1 Acidobacteriota bacterium
ACCGGCGGACGCGACGACATTTACGGCAGCCAGTCGAAACGCCACACCATCAACGCCAACGTCAGCGCGTATCCGGGTGAATTTCTCGGCGGCTCTCACGAGCTGAAGGTGGGTTTCCGCGCGTGGATCGAAAACCGGCGCTCGCAGTTCGACGACCGCACCAGCGGCAACTACCGGCTGATCTACGACGCGGGACGGCCGCTGCAATTCCAGACCTGGGACTTCCCGGTGGTGGCGCGCGACGGCATGGACGAATTTTCTGGCTTTGTGATGGACCAGTGGCGCGTCGGCTCACGGCTCACCCTGAACCTGGGCCTGCGGTGGGAGACCGTGCGCGGCTACGCACCCGAGCAGTCCAAGCAGCCAAGCACCTTCGGTGGACCGGCCACCTTTCCCGCCGAAGACATCGTCAAGTGGAACGCCGTGGCTCCCCGCGCCGCGGCCGCGTGGGACCTGGCCGGCAATGGCAAGTCGGTCGTGAAGGCCACCTACGGCTGGTACAACTTCCGGGTCTCGGCGGCCGGGTTCGTGTCGGTCTTCAACCGGGTGCGACCGCAAGCCACTTCCTACCGATGGATCGATCGCGACGGCAACAACGACTACACGCCGGGTGAGGTCGACCTCAGCCTGACCGGCACCGACTTCGTGACGACCACCGGCGGCAATACCAACATCGCGAACCTTGACCTGAAGCAGCCCCACACCAACGAGGTGACGGCGTCGTTCGAACGCGAGGTCGGCCGCGAAGCGTCGTTGCGCCTGCTCTACGTGTTCAAGAAGACCAGCGACGATTGGGAAGCCGTCAACCCGCTGCGGCCGTACGGCGCCTACAACATTCCGATCCAGCGCCGCGACCCCGGTCCCGACGGCAATATCGCGACGGCGGCGGACAACGGTGCGGCGGTCACGTTCTACGACTACGACGCCGCATTTCGCGGAGCCACGTTCGTGGCCGCCAAGTACCAGACCCGCGAGAACGACGACCACTACAACACCTTCGAGGTGACGTTCACCAAGCGGCGGTCGGATCGCTGGAGCGTGATTACCTCGTTCAACCTGACCAGGAACCATCGCTGGATCGATGCGATCGCGGAGAGCCCCAACGACCTGTTCTTTCCGCTCGACGAGACCCTCGAATGGGCCTACAAGCTGGCCGGCAGCTACACGCTCCCCGCTCGAATCGAGGCGTCGGCGCTCTACGACATCTTCAACGGCGACCGCGGCCAGAGAACCTACATCTTCGGCGCAACCGATCCGGACGGTGGCACTCCGCTGCGTAGCTTCAACACCGTGACGCTGCGGCTCGAGCCGTTTGGCGACCGCGAAGGCCCGGCGCGCCATAACCTGAACTTCCGCATCGCCCGGCCCTTTGACATCGGACGCGGTCAGCGGGTGCGCCTGGAACTGGACGCCCTCAACGCCCTGAATACCAACGTGGCGTGGGGACGCGGTGTTCCGGGAATCAGCTTTGCCTCCGGCCCGACGTTTGGCTACGCCACGCAGATCGTCGCGCCGCGCATCTTCAGATTCGGCGTGACCTACAGTTTTTGAGCGATTGGACGGGACGGGCAGCGCAGCTATTTAGAGAGGCCGACCCCGCCCGCTGGGGCCTGGCAGACGAGGCGCTGGCCGAGGCGCTGGAACGGAGTGCGGCCAAGGCGTTTGCCGGCCGCTCTCCGTCGCCCGCGGAACTGGATCGCTACCTCGGGTCACTGCACCTGCCCGACCTGGCGCTGGCCACGGCTTGCGCGCAAGGCCACGAGGGCGCGTGGGACCACTTCGTCGCCCAGTTCCGTCCGGCGCTCTACCGCGCCGCTGATGCGGTGGACCCACGCGGTGGCGCCCGCGAAGTGGCCGATGCGCTGCACGCCGAACTGTTTGGTGTGAAACAGCGCGATGGCAACCGGCAATCACTCTTCCGTTATTTTCATGGCCGCAGCAGTCTCGCCACTTGGCTTCGCTCGCTGGTGGCTCAACGCTACGTTGACCGGATTCGCGAGGCGCGGCGGCACACTCCCCTGCCGGATGAGGCATCGTCCGCCGTCCTTGCCGCACCACCTGACACCGCCACTCCCGACCAGACGCGATATGCAGCGGTCATGCGCGTGGTCTTGGGCGTCGCAATTGCCGGGCTTGCGCCTCGCGACCGCCTGCGCCTCGGCTGCTACTATGCGCAAGAGATGACGCTGGCGCAGATCGGCCGGCTCACGGGCGAACATGAAGCGACGGTGTCGCGCCAGCTCGCCCGGACGCGGCGCGACATCAAGACCGCGGTGGAGCGGCGCTTGCGCGAGCAACACGAGTTTGGCGATGTTGAAATTGCCGAGTGCTTCGCCAGTGTGTCGGCCGACGCCGGGCCGATGGATCTCGGCGATTGGCTGGACCCTGGCCGAGGCCGCAAGAAACCTGGCGCCGCCCGTTCTAACCTCGAGGACCCTTCGTGAACGCAGACCGCGATCGCGATCGCTTGTTGGACGACGTGCTCACCCGCCAGCTGCGGGCCGCGGAAATGGCGCCGGCGACCGACTCGTGTCTTGACGCCGAAACCATCGCTGCCTGGATGGACGGCGGACTTGATGGCTCGTCGCTTGCCCTGGCCGAGGCACACGCCGCGGATTGCACACGGTGCCAGGCACTACTCGGCACGGTGGTTATTTCGGCGCCGGCGGCGCCTGTAACTGAGCCCCGGGGCGCCTGGCTGTGGCGATGGTGGCTGGCACCCGTTGCGGCCACCGCGGCAGCCGTGACGTTGTGGATGGTGGTGCCCCAACCACCGGTCACGGTTTCAGTGAGCAGGCCGGACAGCAGCGAGGCGCACGCTCAGCCGCAGGCAATGCCATCGCTGCCTCAAATGGCACCCGAACCTCTTGTGCCCCAGACGCCACCCGCCCGCGATCGTCAAGACGCGGCCGCACCTCGCCGGGCCGAGTCCAGGGCGAACCAGCGCGATGCGGAGGCCCTTGAGACCCCGGAACGCAAGGCGGAAGCGCCCAAGCTCGCCGACAATGCGATCGGCGGCCGCATCGCCGCGGCAGCGCCAGCCCCAGAGGCAGCCGCAATGCCGGCGCCAGTCGCAGCACCAGCCATGATCTCACCCGCTCCGCCGGCCCCAGCCGCACCACAAGTGCGCGAGCAGGCCGGCCTGCTTGCGGATGCGCAGGTCACGGCGCGCTCGTCTCCATCGCCAGACGTGATCTGGACCGTGGGCCGCGCGGGTGTGGTGATGCTCTCGACCGATGGCCGAACCTTCTTGCGGCTGCCGTTTCCGGAGACCGTAGACCTTGCGGCCGTGACGGCGACAGACGAGCGCCGCGCGACGGTCACGACCGCCGACGGCCGAGTGTTCCAGACGGCCGATGGCGGCCGGACCTGGCGTCGGCCGTAGGGCTCGGCGTCCCGCGCCTCTCGTAGGGGGTCGCTCGCTACCGCTCGCATCCTGGGGCTCACTTCGTTCGTGGCTGCAAGAAATCCCGCCTCCCCCGTTCTAAGGGAAAGGGGCCATTCACGGCCCCGCTTTCAAGGAGCGGTTCCCATGTCTGCACGCACGTATCTCGCCTCTCTCGCCGTTCTCTGTGGCGCGCTGCTGATGCGTCCTGAGACGCAGCCCACGCTGCTGGCCGAGCCCGAGGTCGTCGGCGAAGCGCCGCTACCTGGAGGCGGCGAACAAGACCCGGCCACGACGCTCGACGATCAGGCTGAGCTCGCGATCACGGTCTACAACTCCGACATCGCGCTCATCCGCGACGTCCGCAACCTGCAACTCGCGCGCGGCACCGGCAACCTGCGCTTCATGGACATTGCCGCCACCGTCAACCCGGCCACCGTGCACTTCCGCTCGCTCACCGAACCGTCACGGGTCAGGGTGCTCGAACAAAACTACGAGTACGACCTGCTCGAACCCGACAAGCTGTTGCGGAAGTATGTCGGCCGCGAAGTGACCCTGGTGCGGACGCGGCAGGAGAACGGCACCAGCCGGCAGGAAGAAGTGAAGGCGCTGCTGCTCAGTTACAACGCCGCGCCGGTGTGGAAGATTGGCAACGAGATTGTCACCGGCATCGGCGCCGATCACATCCGCTTTCCCGAGCTGCCCACCACGCTCTACTCGCGCCCGACGCTGATCTGGACGGTCGCCAACGACGGCGCGGCCAGCCATCGGGTGGAGGCATCGTACCTGGCGGGAAAGCTGGCCTGGAACGCCGACTACGTGCTGACCGTGGGCCGCGACGACAAGGCCGCCGACCTCAATGGCTGGGTGACGCTGACTAACGGCAGCGGCACGGCGTTCCGCAACGCGAAGCTGCAGCTAGTGGCCGGCGATCTGAATCGCGTGCGCCAGCAGCTGGGCAAGATGGCCATGGAAATGCGCGACTCCCGGGTGGCCGCGGCGCCAGCCCCCATCATGGCGGAAGAATCGTTTTCTGATTACCACCTCTACACGATGGGGCGCAAGACGACCATCAACAACAACCAGACCAAGCAGGTCAGCCTGCTTGAAGGCACCGACGTGCCCGTCATCAAGCGCTACGTCGTCGAAGGGCAAAACTACTACTACCACAATCAACAGCACCCGGGCTCGCCGATCAAGGATCCGGTGCAGGTCTACTACCAGTTCAAGAACGAACAGAAGGGCGGCTTGGGCATTCCGATGCCGGCCGGCGTGCTGCGCGTCTATCAGCAGGATTCAAAGGGCGGCGTGCAGTTTGTGGGAGAAGACCGCATCGCGCACACGCCGAAGGACGAAACGCTGAACGTGAAGATTGGCAACGCGTTCGACGTGGTGTGCGAGCGCAACCAGGTCGACTTCCAGAAGATTACCGGCAACGTCTATGAGTTTGAGTATGCGGTCACTGTGCGCAACCACAAGGCGACGGCGATTTCAGTGGAAGTCAACGAGCCTCTCGGCGGCACGTGGCGGATGATTCGCTCGTCGCACGAGTGGACGAAAACCGCGGCGTGGGCCGCCCAGTTCAAGGTGCCGGTGGCGGCCGACGGCACGGCGGTGTTGAAATACCGCGTGCGCGTCACTTACTGACGCGCGTGGAGGAGGCAACCCCGCACTGGGGTTGCCTCGCAACTCAGGCGGTGAAGCTGGCCAGTGCCTTCTCTTCCGTGTCGAAGGTGTCGAACACGGTGAGCAGCTTGGTGATGGTCAGCAGGTCGGTGATGCGGCTGGTCAGGTTCACCAGCTTGACCGCGCCGTTGGCCTTGCGAGCGGCCATCGAGCAGCGCACCAGTTCGCCGAGGCCGCCGCTGTCCATGTAGCCGACACCCGCCAGGTTCAGCAGCACCTTGTTTCGGCCCTGGAACACCACGCTGGCGACCTTGTCGCGCAACAGTGCCGCGCCATCGTCAACGGTGAGCTTGCCTTGAAGGTCGAGGACGGTGATGTCGCCAATCGTGCGTTCGGTGATTTGCATTCGGAGTCCTTGGGCCCGGACGCACCCGGGCGATGGCGAGACGATTCCGCAAGCCGGGGGGCGGCGTCTCGCACGGGCGAGTCTACATCATCACAGCCTGTCGGAACCCGGTTGATGGGGCATCCTCAGTACGGGACGTCGATCAGCCGATCGCGTCCGCTGCGCATGTCTTCGTCCAGCAGGCCGAGCAGCGCCTTCGCAATCGCGCCGGGCCGGCCGTCGCCCACCTTGGCGCCGTCCCACTCGACGATCGATGCCACCTTAATCGAACTGCCAATCAGCATCATCTCGCGCGCGGCCCGCGCTTGGGCAACCGGGACATCGCACACCTCGACCCCCGCAATCAGTCCCTGCGCCGCCAGCTGGGGCGCCAGCTCGAGCAGTCTCAGCGACGTGCAACCCGACAGAATGTGATCGAAATTCGGATGCCGGAACACCCCGTCCTCGGTCACGAAGGCGACGTTCATGTTCGAGCTCTCGCCGACATGTCCGGCGGCGTCGATGAACACGCCGTTGTCGAGGCCGGCCTGCTTGGCTTCCATCTGCATCAACACGTTGGGAAGGTAGTTGGTGCTCTTGGTGATGGCGTAGAGCGGCGGCTTGATCGGAAAGGTGGTGGTCATCACCTTCAAGCCCTCGGTATACCAGCGGTCTGGATACGAGAGGCCGGCGAAAATCATGACGAAGAACCCCGGTTCGGCTCCGGCTGCGGGGCTCAGTTCGAGACTGCCCGGTCCCGACGACAACCAATAGCGAATCGCGCCCTCGCGCTTGCCGCTGACCGCCGTGGTCCGGACGATGATGTCGCGCATCTGCTCGCGCGTGCCTGGCAACTGCAGGTTTGAGCGCGCGGCGGAGGCAACGAAGCGATTGAGGTGCGCCTCCAGATCGTAGATCTTGCCGTTGACGATGCTGGCAGTATCGAAGATGCCGTGGCCGCGGTGAACCATGTGATCGTCGAACGGGATCACCATCAGCGCCGGGTCGGTGACGACGCCGCCCAACTGGCTCGAGTAAAACGCCCAGTACTTCACGGGTTGCCGGTCGCGCAGCGTACGGAGACCGGTCAGGATTTCGTCAGTCGTCAGCAGGGTGGGGGCAGTGGTGATTGGCATGGCGGTCGGTCTGGCATTATGCCACCCCACCACTTGCCTGCTGCGTGATGACACCGGGCGGGCGGCAAAAAAGAAGGCCGCGGGGCGCCCCGCGGCCTAATGCGTTCACGTTGGAGGTTGAGCGAGTCTGACGAGCTAGTGTGCGCGCACCGCGGACGGCAAGCCCACGGCATCGAAGGCCCCTTCGGGCACGGCGAACGGCGCCTCGACCAGGCACCACGCCTCTTGATCGTTGAGAATCTCGGCCGCCAGCTGCGTGTGCAAGGCGTGCCCCGCGCGATGCGCGACCACGTGGCCCACAATCGGACGGCCAACCAGCGCGAGGTCGCCCACCACGTCGAGGATTTTGTGGCGAACAAACTCGTCCTCGAACCGCAGCGCGTTCAGCACGCCGGTGTCGCCAATGACGATGGCGTTCTCGAGCGAGCCGCCGAGCGCCAGGCCGTTCTGGCGCAGCCACTCGACTTCCTTGAGGAAGCCGAAGGTGCGCGCGGCCGCGATGTTGTCGGCGAAGGTGGATTCGGTAATGCGCTCGGTGCGCGACTGGTGCCGCAGCAACGGATGGTCAAAGCTGATGGTGTAGCTGACCTTGAAGTGATCCGACGGGTAGATGGCAATGCGCTTGTCGCCGTTGGCAATCTGCACCGGCTTCAGAATCTTCAAGTACTTGCGGGCCGGGGCGAGCTTCTTGACGCCCGCTTCCTGCAGCAGATACAGGAACGGCGCGCTGCTGCCGTCCATGATCGGCACTTCCCTGTGATTGAGCTCGACGATGACGTTGTCGATGCCGGCCGAGACCAGCGCGGCGAGCAGGTGCTCGACCGTTTCGACCGTGGCGCCGGCCTTGCCAAGCACCGTGGCGTGCTGCACGCTGGAGACTTCCGAAACCGAGGCCTGAATTTCGACGCCGAGGTCGGTTCGGCGGAACCGGATGCCGGTGTCCGCAGCCGCGGGCTTCAGCGTCAACGTCACCTTCTGGCCCGAGTGAAGCCCGATGCCAGCGCACGAAATCTGTCGTTTAAGCGTCCGTTGTGCGTCCATTCAGTCTGCGGTTCCGATGCCCAGAGAAGCAAAGTCGATGCCTACCATGCGCCGGTCAAACGGAATGGGTTAAGGCTATTGTCTACAACGTTTAAACGGATCTCGGTGTTCACGCACCCCTTACGGCTGTGTTTCTGCAGCCACAGCGGCAAACGTCCGAAGTGTGGCTATCTTGCCATTCCACCTTCGCCGGCGGCCCGGTGGCGGCGTCGCCGGATAGGCGGCACGGCCTCACGACTTCAGCATCTCGGCCAAAAATTGGCCGGTTGCCGAGCTCTTGGCCTTCGCGACCTGTTCGGGGGTGCCCTGCGCGACCACCCGTCCGCCGCCGTCGCCGCCCTCGGGTCCTAAATCGATCAACCAGTCGGCTGACTTGATCACATCCAGGTTGTGCTCGATCACCACGATCGTGTTGCCCTGGTCGACCAGCCGCATCAGCACGTCGAGCAGCTTGCGCACGTCCTCGAAGTGCAGGCCGGTGGTCGGCTCGTCCAGGATGTACAGCGTGCGGCCGGTGCCGCGCTTCGACAGCTCTCGCGACAGCTTCACGCGCTGCGCCTCGCCGCCGCTCAGCGTAGTCGCCGACTGGCCAAGCGTGATGTAGCCCAGGCCGACACTCTGCAGCGTCCGCAACTTGATGGCGAGCGGCGGGAAATTCTCGAGCAGCGGCAACGCCTGGTCAACGGTAAGGTCGAGCACGTCGGCAATCGACTTGCCGCGATACTTGATCTCGAGCGTCTCGCGGTTATACCGGCGGCCCTTGCACTGTTCGCACGTCACGTAGACGTTGGGGAGGAAGTGCATCTCGATGGCGATCACGCCGTCGCCCTGGCACGCCTCGCAGCGCCCGCCCTTGACATTGAACGAGAAGCGGCCCGGCTTGAAGCCGCGCGTGCGCGCCTCGGGCACCATCGCGAACAGCTCGCGAATGAAGGTGAACAAGCTGGTGTAAGTCGCGGGATTGGATCGCGGCGTCCGGCCGATCGGCGACTGATCGATCTCGATCACCTTGTCGATCAGGTTGATGCCCTCGATCTTGTCGTGGGCGCCCGGCTCGTCGGCCGCGCGGTAGAACTCGCGCGCCAGCGACTTGTAGAGAATGTCGTTGACCAGGGTGCTCTTGCCCGAGCCGCTGACGCCGGTCACCGCCACCAGTCGGCCGAGCGGAATCTTCACGTCCACGGACTTGAGGTTGTTGGCGCGGGCGCCACGAATGACGATTTCGCCCTTGGCTTCTTTCCGTCGCGCTTTCGGCGTCTCAATGCCGTTGTGGCCGGCCAGGTAGGCGCCGGTCAGCGAACCATTGCCGTTGCCAATCAGGTCTTTCGGCGTGCCCTGGAAAATCACCTGCCCGCCCAGATCGCCGGCCCCTGGCCCAAGGTCCACCACGTAGTCGGCGGTGCGAATGGTTTCTTCGTCGTGCTCGACGACCACCACCGTGTTGCCCAGGTCGCGCAACCGGCCGAGCGTGGTCAGCAGCTTGCGGTTGTCCCGCTGGTGCAGGCCAATCGACGGCTCGTCCAGCACGTACAGGACGCCGGTGAGGTTCGAGCCAATCTGCGTCGCCAGTCGAATGCGCTGCCCCTCGCCACCTGACAGCGACGCCGCCGATCGCGCCAGCGTCAGGTAGCCAACGCCGACGTCGTTCAGGAACCGCAGGCGATCGCGAATCTCCTTGAGGATGCGGGTGGCGATAATGGCTTCGCGGTCGCGCAACTCCAGGGCCTCGAACACCGCCAGCGCGCCGGAAATCGGCAGGTTGACGTACTCGGCGATCGTCTTGTCCTTGAGCGTGACCGACTGGCTCTCGGGCCGCAGCCGGTTGCCCTCGCACACCGGGCACTGGCGCAGGGCGCGGTACGGATCGAGCTCCTCTTGCTGGGCCCACGACCCCTCTTCGAAGCGGCGCCGCAGGTTCGGGATCACGCCTTCGAAGTCGCGGCCGAACGGGTCGGGCGTCACCAGCTTCTTCTTGACGGTCTTTCGGGTTGCTGCCTTAGCGGCGGCACTGGAGTCCCGCCCTCCTGGCGCGCCCTCAGGTTTCTCGCGAGCGGCGGCCGACGGGCCTTGCAAAATGAGGTCGCGGTGCTTCTTTGGCAACTTGCCGAAGGGCACGGCCGGATCAATGCCGTAGTACGACGAGATCGACGCCACCGCCTCGTTTACCAACCGGCTGTCGCCCTTGCCCCACGGGGCAATCGCGCCGGCGGCCAGCGACCGCGACTCGTCGGGCACGATGCGCAGCGGGTCGAAATCCCAATTCGCACCCAGGCCCTGGCACGACTGGCAGGCGCCGTGCGGCGAGTTGAACGAGAACGCGCGCGGCGACATTTCCGGCACGCTGATGCCGCACACCACGCACGCCAGCTTGCGCGAGAACAGCCGGTCGCCCGCATCCAGCGAATTAATCACCACCACATCGTCGGCCATCGTCAAGGCGACCTCGACCGATTCGGCCAGGCGCTTTTCAATGCCGCTGCGGACAATCAGGCGGTCGACGACGATGTCGATGTCGTGGTTGCGGCGGCGATCGAGCGCGATGTCCTCTTCGAGCGAGCGCGTCTGGCCATCGACCCGCGCCTTGGTGAAGCCGCGCGTGCGCAGCGCCAGCAGTTCTTTCTTGAACTCGCCCTTGCGCCCGCGGACGATCGGCGCCATCACGTTGATGCGCGTGTCCTGCGGGTAGGTCATCACCAGGTCGACGATGCGGTCGATCGACTGGGAAGCGATTTCGCGGCCGCAGTTCGGGCAGTGGGGCACGCCGATGTTGGCGAACAGCAGCCGGAGGTAATCGTAGATCTCGGTGACCGTGCCGACGGTCGAGCGCGGATTGGAGCCGGTGGTCTTCTGCTCGATCGAAATGGCCGGCGACAGGCCCTCGATGAGATCGACGTCGGGCTTCTCCATCTGTTCGAGAAACTGGCGGGCGTAGGCGGACAGCGACTCGACATAGCGGCGCTGCCCCTCGGCGTAGAGGGAGTCGAAGGCCAGCGACGACTTGCCCGAGCCCGAAAGTCCCGTGATCACGACGAGCCGGTTCCGCGGCAGGTCGAGATCGATGTTCTTCAGGTTGTGCGTGCGCGCGCCGCGGATGCGAATGAGGCCGTGCGCATTCGCGCCCGCGAGGCCGGGG
>JANMUX010000068.1:0-12827 GCA_031392125.1 Acidobacteriota bacterium
GGCATGACCCTGGCGATGATGTTGTCCGGGCTCACCCCGGATGAGATGTGCGACCGCTGGCGCACGCTGCGCGTGAAAGACTTTGTTTCGTTCATGCCGTTCGCCAGCTACCTCAACATGAGCGGGGCCATGGCCATGGGCGGCTCCGACGGCATCGTCAACAAGGTCTTTCCGCACCTTGGCATCGATATCGCGAAGATCAATCGTGCTGACGGTATGTTGGGAACCTTCAACGTCTGCAACTACACCCGCAAGGTCAACGAAGTGTTTCGTCACGATCAGGTCGATATCGATCTGATCGTGGCCGGCATGTCGCTCCCGATCTTCATGCCGCCCGTGCGCCGCGGTGATTACTGGTATACCGACTCGGCCTGGATTCGCGACGCCAATCCCATGGAGGCAGTGCGGCAGGGCGCCGACGAGATCTGGATTGTCTGGACGCTCGGTAATAGTCCCGAATACCGGCCCGGCGTGTTCCGCCAATACATCCAGATGCTCGAGATGAGCGCCAACGGCGCGCTGTTCGAGGATTTCGAACGCATCGCCGAGATCAACCAGCGCATCGCCAACGGCGAGCGCCTGTATGGCCGCACCACACCCGTCCGCGTCCATGTGATCGCCCCTGAACGACCACTCCCGCTCGATCCGGATCTCTACTTCAACAACGTCGATTCACCGACCCTGATTGACATGGGCTATCGAGACGCGCGGCGCTACCTGGCGCAGCGGCGCGACGAAGGTGTGCCCTTAACCCCGGAGGCAACGGCAATGAAAGACGGAAAACTCGGCCTCACGTTCCGCGAGACCATGACCGGGTCCTTCGCCCTCGGCGAAACCGACCCGAAGGCCGGCGAAGCCGCCGGCAAGAAAGCCGACACGACGCTGGCAATGCACGCCAACGTCGAGGTGTCTGACCTCGACCAGTTCGTCGCCGACTCGACCCTCACCGGTGTCATTACCGGGCACGTCGACTTCACCCCGTTCGGCAAGAACATTCCGGCCTCGCGTGGCGTCTTCCGCCTGTTCTCGCCGACCGAGAACAAGGCCTTGCGGCACATGGTGTACGAGCTGGCCTTCGAGCACGACAATCAGCAGTATTACCTGGCCGGCCGGAAGGAAGTCCAGAACGACAAGAAGGGCACCGACCTCTGGAACGACACCACGACGCTGTTGACCCGGCTCCACAAGGGGACCGGCCCTGACGGCCCGGTTGTGGGCGCCGGCATCCTCAAGCTCGGGATTCCTGATCTCGCCAAGCTCACGTCGACGATTCACGTCACCAATGCCGCGCACATCGGTGATCACGCGCGCGCACTGGCCACGTTTGGCGGCTTCTTCATGGGCAGCCTCTGGGACTCCTACGGTCCGAAGAGGACGTCATAGCGGGCCGGCGCCCGCTTCGGACCGCGCCTCCGGAGATCCATCAGGCCATCGCCAACGACGGCGTGGCCTTGCGCTTGACGCGGTATCGCGGCGGCGAGCGTGGCCCGGTGATGCTGGTCCACTGCATTGGCGTGTCCAGCGACATGTATTCGTTGGACACGGTCGAAACGAACCTGCTGGAATTCCTGTACGCGGCGGGTTACGACGTGTGGCTGCTCGACTTCCGCTTCAGCATCCTGCTGCCCGACGCCGCGGTCGCCCATTGCTTCGACGATGTGGCCACGCGCGACTACCCGGCGGCGGTCGCTGCTGTCCTGCGGCTCACGGGTCGCCCGTCCCTGCAGGTGGTGGCGCACGGCGTCGGCTCATCGACGCTGACGATGGCGCTGTTGGCCGGGTTGACTGGCGTGCGCGCGGCGGTGTGCTCACAGGTTTCCGCACACCTGGAGTTGCCACTGTTATCGCGGGCCAAGGCAGCTCTGAGGCTCACGACCTTGGCGGCGGCGGCCGGTATCACGACGATGACGGCTGACGTGTCGGCAGCGCCGGAGTTAAAGGAAGAGATCTACGACCATCTGCTTCGCCTGCACCCGGTTGATGCCGAAGAGCGCTGCGACAGCGCCGTCTGCCGGCGCATAACGGTCATGTACGGGGAGCTCTACCAGCATGCACAGTTGTCGGCCGCGACGCACGCCTCGCTCGACGAGCTATTCGGCGTGGTCAGCGTTCGCGCGTTCGGCCACCTGGCCACGCTCGGGCGCGCCGGCCACCTCGTGAACGAAAGCGGTGACGAAGCCTACCTGCCTCACCTGAGTCGAATGGCCCTGCCGATCCTGTTCGTGCATGGCGGGAAGAACGAATGCGTACTCCCGCGCGCCACCGAGATCACGCTCGAGCAGTTGACGAAAGCCAATGGCCCTTCCTGGTACTCCCGTACGGTGATCCCGGAGTATGGCCACGTCGATTGCATCATCGGCCAGCACGCCAGTCGAGATGTCTACCCGAAGATTCTCGACCATTTGGTGGCGACGTCATGACCGCGCGTACGTCCTACACCAACCGGCGGGGCTACGACCCAGGCTTCCTGGGCGTGCCGGTGCCGCTGCCGACGCTGTCCGCGGCGGCTCGCGACAAGGCGTTTCAGTTCGACGGCGTCTCTGGTGCCGCCGCGTTCGAACTGAAGTACCACAACTTCAGCGTCATCATGAACCGCGAGGCCAGGCTGGCTTTCGTTGCGGCGGTCAATTTGAACGCCCAGGCGAAGTTCCGCCAGACGCGCGAAGGTTCGGATCGCTGGTTCCGCGACCCGCGGTTGGATGAAGCCTTCCAGGCCGGCAATGAGTTCTACAGCGACAATCCTCTCGACCGGGGTCACCTGGTTCGTCGCGCCGACGCGGCGTGGGGCGATACGGCGGCCGCCGCGGCGGCCGCCAACGAAGATACGTTCCACTTCACCAACTGCTCGCCGCAACACGAGGTCTTCAACCAGGCGCGCAAGGCGCAGAAGCAGGATCTGCTGTTGTGGGGAAATATCGAGGAGTATATTGCCGCGCATGCCGACACCGACCGGCAGCGCGTGTCGATTTTCAACGGTCCGGTACTGCGGACCTCGGACCGGGTTCACCGCGGGCTGCGCGTACCACGCGAGTTCTGGAAAATTGTGGTTTCCGTGGCGCCGGGGACTCGGAAAGTGAAGGCACTGGCTTTCGTGCTCAGCCAGGAATCGCTGATTGCCGACCTTCCGCTCGAGGCCTTTGTCGCCGGCCCGTATCGGCCGTATCAAATGAAGGTCAGGGCAATCGAGAGCCGAACCGGGCTGAGGTTTGCCGACCTCAAACAGTCGGATCCTCTCGAGACTGGCGCGTTCGAGTCGGCCTCGCACGCCGTGCCGCTGTCCTCGGTCGCCGACATCGTTATGTGATCGCGGCGGCCAGTGAGAGCCAGCCCGATCCTCGTTCGAGGCTGCCGCATACCGCCATCGCGGCCGGGTTAAGCGACTGCGCCAGCAGCAGACGCGCGAGCACGGTGGCGCGCGAGCCAATCAATTTCGTGACCAGTGCCCGCTCCAGGGTGTTCCTCGCGTTGGACAACGAGACCGCCGACTCCCACGAACTGTCGCGCGCGACCTGCAGCGAAAACTGGCTGGCCCACTCATCCAGTGCCCCCGCGCAGTCGTCCATGCCGGTCAGGCCCGGGGCATATAGCGCCGCGAGCCTCTGGGTGGCTCGCTCCGTGACTGCGCCGAGCACTTCGTTGACGGCAGAGTGATCCCGGTAACGGGCGGCGCGGTCAGGTTCAATCGAGACCGCCGACAGCGCAAAGGGAAGGTCGTTGTTGACGTGTGCGCTCACACCAAGAAACAAGTCTTGGAGGACGAGGCCCCGCCCGGCCCTGGCAGCATCGAAACAAAGTCGCCACGCGGTGGGGACCTGGTGAGCGCGGCCGGCATCGTAATCCTCGAGGGCGCGGCGGTAGAGATTGGCGAAAGCGACCGCGTAGCGATGAACCCAATCAGGATCCTCAAATGCGCCGCGGCCGACGCGCTCGCGCATTTCGTTCGACACCACGCCGTACAAGGTCAGAAAAATACACCGGCGATCCTGCCGGCGCCGGAACTCTTCCTCCCACCCCGCCAGACCGCTGACAACCTCGTCCAGGTTCTGGAAGGTCATCCGTCGAGGCGGATGAAGGGGCTCTCGGTCACGAGGTAATCGGCACGCAAATCGCGCGGGCCGGTGACGCTTTCGAGCGCTGTTTGTCCGGGCGCCAGCGGCTTGAAGGCGGTGTAGCGCCCATTTTCGTAATAGAGGCGCGCGGCCTGAAATCCGAAGACGAGTGGTGCCGTGCCTTCGTAGGCCACCTTCGATGCGCCGCCGCTGGCGGTCGAAACTTTCACATTGCCGCCAACGACGCCTTGGATGTCCGGGATCTTCACATCGAGCGTGACGCCGTTGCTGTCCTTGGCTTGCACGATAAATTTGTTCGTCTTGATGGTCGAGGTGGTCACGTAGACCGCGTCGGACTCGAGCAGCTGCGCCATGTGATTGCTGAAGGCGCTGATGTCGGCGTCGCTGAGGTATTGGTCGATCGCCGCCAGGTCGACGCGGTCCTCGAGCACGTCCGCGAACTCGAAGGTGGCGGTCTTGGCACTCTTGTAACCGACATCGAGGCCAAGTTTCGACCCGCCCATAGCCCCGATGACGCTGCCCAGAATCGTCAAGCCCACACCAATGCTGAGGTCGCGCGTTCGTTCCCCGGAAATATTTGCGGCCGTAATGTTCTCTTTCAGCGCCGGCAGGGGGATGCGGTCTCCCGGCAACAGTACTGTAACGAGATCACCAAGGCGGGTCAGCCGCGTGTCCTCCCGAATGAGGATTTGCAGCGGCCTGATGTCGGTCCGCGGCAGGCGGACGACGCTGTAGCCGAACGACTTCAAATGCGTCAGGAACGGATCGGCATTGCCCATGATTTGGTTTCGCATTATCACGCAGTTGATCCTGCGAATCGCCTAAATACTTGCGATACACTGCAGCCGAGTCTGCGGCCCGGACCAGTCGCGCGAAACTTCAAGGCCATGCTCATCCGTAGTGTATGGAACTCTCTGGACAACAACAGGCACAACTGCAGGCGGCATTGGTTAATGCCTTCCCCAGCCGCTTCGCGGTTGAGCAGTTCATGCGGTACGCGCTGGATCAGAACCTTAATGCCCTGGCCGGCGACGTCGGCTTGGGCGAGATTATGTTCCGTGTGATCGAGTGGGCCAAAAGCGAAGGCAAGTTGCCGGTGCTGATCGACAAGGCCCGGCAGCAGAATCCCGGCAACTCGTCCTTGCAGACACTGATTGAGGAACTGGCGGCCACCCACCCCGATCCGGTCGTTGTCGCCAAGGCTCCGGACCGGGCGGTGGCGGCGGCGCGGGGACTCGAGACGCTCGAGCAGCTCATGCAGAACGCCGAGGTGCGCGAGGCGGTCGGCGACTTTCAATCCGACTTCGAAGCGGCCGTGCTCCAGATCGAGCTTCTCACCTTCTACAAGGACGTGCACGACCTGCTGCACACCCTGCAGTTCCAGTGCTATCGCGGCATCACCCTTGAAGCCAGGCGGTTTCCCGATGATGCGATCTCACGCGAGATCCTGGCCGATCACCAGATCACTTTCGACGGCCTGCTGCGACAGCTCGAAGACGTCGCCGGCCGCGATGCTACCCTCGGCGCCGAGCTGGTCTGGATTCAGGACCTGCGCGACGCGCAGAGCGAGTTCCAAACGGCGATCAAGCAGGGCGCCGTCAAGCCCCTTAACCGGGCGGTGTGGCTGATGGACCGGGTGCTGGCCGTGCAGCCGTCACACGTCAACACCCGGTTGAACGCCGCCGCGCGTGCGCTGCGCCTGTCGGCCCTGGTCAATGCGCTGACGCTG
This sequence comes from Acidobacteriota bacterium, assembly GCA_031392125.1. Lineage (GTDB taxonomy): Bacteria > Acidobacteriota > Vicinamibacteria > Vicinamibacterales > UBA2999 > 12-FULL-67-14b. The sequence goes on from JANMUX010000068.1 coordinate 5,800, forward strand.
CTCCGCGATCGCTTCGAGGGCGGTGGCCTCGACGCGGCCAAGATCCGCGCTTTCAGCGACAGCATCCGCAACATGGTGGCGCTCCAGCAGAACCTGACCGCTTTGGTAGTGGAACACGACCGCTGGCAGGCGCTCGACCTCGACCTGCGCCGCATTCAGCAGAACTTGAAGTCCGACGCCCTCGAACTGGAACTGTCCTGGGACCGCGTCCTGATCATGATCACGCCCCTCTGCAATGTGGAAGAAGCCTGGGCCGCGGCCCTGCGGATCAGCTGCGATCAGGTGGGGGAGGGCGTTGCCGCCCAGGATCAGGCCCGGGAACGGCAGGCCTTTCAGCGCCTCCACGCGCAGGCCTCGGATCGGTTCTATCGGGTCGACACCACGCTAAAGCGGGTATGCGAAAGCCTGCGCACGATCGCCGAACCGTTGACCACTCTGCTGGGGATGATGAAATGACGGAGCCCGCCGACCCGCTGCCATCCGGTGAGGAGCGCTTCTCCTCGTTCCCGGCGATGAGGACCGCGCACACGGAGCTGCTTCGCAGCTACCGGGACAAGGGGGCATCTCCCGATCTGCTCGATGAGGCCGACGCCTTCGTGGCGCGTGGCTCCAGGACGGGCGCGCTCATCGACCTCGACGAAGACCGCATGGGCGCGCAGAGCCTGCTCGATTACTGGAGCGCGGTGTTGAGCCGCGCCGAGCGGCCACCGACGCAGGCCTTCCTGGAGGAATACGACGAATCGCTCGCGCCGATCCTGCCCGACGATGTCTGCCCGTATGTCGGCCTCGAATCGTTCGGCGAGTCGCGCCGCCGGTTGTTCTTCGGCCGCGAGCGGGTGTTGAACGAGATGGTGGAGCACGTGCGGCAGCAGCCGTTCCTCACCGTCATGGGGCCTCTCGGCAGCGGCAAGTCGTCGCTCGTGCTTGGCGGGCTGGTGCCAGCCCTCAGGTCCGGCGCGCTGCCGGGCAGTGAGCGCTGGCGCTATTACCCGTCCTTCAACCCCGGTGCCGATCCCCTCGCGTCTCTCGCGCTGGCCGTCGGGGCGCCGTTTGCCGACGACAGCGGACCGCTCAGCGCCGACGACCTGGTTCGATTCATCGATGGCGCCGGCGAGGAACCCGCCGTCATCATTGTCGACCGCTTCGAGGAACTGTTCACGATGTGTCCCTCGCCGGAGCGGCGCGAAGCTTTCGCCGATGTCATGCTTGGACTGGTCGCTTCGGCAAAGAAGCACATCGTCCTCGCCACGCTGCGCAGCGAGTTCGAGGCGCAGATCGCCGCGTTGCCCCAGCTTCACGCCGCGTTTGGCAGCGCGCAGTTCCGGTTGCCGCCGCTTAGCGCGAGCGAACTGCACGACGCCATTGTCGAACCAGCGCAGATTGTCGGATTGAAGTTCGAGCCGGGGCTGGTCGAGCGGCTGGTCAAGGAGATTCTCGGCGAACCGGCTGGCCTGCCGCTACTGCAGTTCACGCTGTTGAAGCTGTGGGACCTGCGCGACCGCAATCGGCTGACGCTCGAGGCCTATCGAAAGATTGGCGGCGGCCGCTTAGCGCTCGCGCGCACGGCCGACGAGGTTTATGCCCAGCTCTCGCCCGACGAGCAGGCCACACTCAAGATTCTCGTGCTGATGATGGTTCGGCCAGCTGCCGGCATGGAGGTGGTGACGTCGAGCGTTCGGCGTTCCGACGTGTATGCCAAGGCCGACCGGGCGACGGTGGACCACGTCCTCGGGTCGATGATCGCCGCGCGGCTGGTCCGGATCGTCCCGAGCAATGTCGCCGACCGACGAATCGAACTGGCCCACGGCGCGCTCGTGTCGAACTGGCCCCGGATGGTGGAATGGCTCGACGAAGAACGGGTCGCCACCCGCCGCCGGGTGCGGCTGACCACCGCGGCCGAACAATGGCGAGCGCACGGCCGAGACCCGGGCGGCCTGCTGGGCGGGTCCTTGCTCGAAGAGGCCCGGACCTATTCGGACCTCACGGATTTCGAGAAGGAGTTCGTCGGGGCCAGTTCAGCGCTGGCCGCGGAATCGGTACTCGAGCACCAGCGCATTCACAACCGGGAACTCGAATACGCCAAGACCCTGGCGACCGAGCAGAAGCACCGGGCCGACGAGCAGACACTCGCGGCCGCGGCCTTGAGGAAAAAGAACCAGGACCTTCGCACCATGACCGGGCTGATGGTGCTGGTGCTGATTGCGGCGATCGCTGGCTGGATCACCGCCGAGCGATCCCGGCGGGAAGCGGTGCGCAAGCAGCAGACCGTTGAAGTGCTGATGTCAGGCCAGGGCGTGGTGGTCGATGAATCAGCGCCGCGGCCGGCGCAGGCCGAGTCGCCGCCGCCACCGATTGCCACCGCGTATCCGCCACCGATCGCGGGGGCTGCGCCTGCAGTGGCGGAACCGGTGCCGCCCACTGCACTCGACCGCGCCACGGCCAGCGTTGGCAAGACGGGCCCCGGTGGCGCGGTAAATCCCGAGCGCATTATGGCGCAGCTCAACGTCCGCGCCGCTCGCCAGGAAACGGGCCGGCAAATTGCGGGGACGGACTTGCCCTCGTATCGGTTCACCACGTGGGTGGAGGGGCCTCCGGACGCCATCCAAGAAGTTGAGAGCGTCGAGTATCAGTTCAACCATCCCACCTTCAAGGACAAGGTGCAGGTCGGCCGGGACCGGCCCAGCGGGTTCAGAGTCGGCTATACCGGGTGGGGCTGTCTTTCGATTGTCACTGTCACATTCAAGCTGCGCAACGCCGTCGGCGAGCCGCCGCACCTGGACTTTGACATGTGCGAACTGATTGCGTCGGCGGAGTCTGCGAAGAAGTAGGCCCGCCCGCGCGGAGCGCACCCGCCGGGTTGCTCTTAGCGCGGCTCGCCGAACAGCACGAAGCCCGCCCAGAACACCGGGTGTTCAGGAATGGGCACCTCGCCAACCGGCGACTGCACCCGCACACGGCCCGCCCGCAGATCGGCGAGCAGTCGCAGCTGCGCGCGGCGTAACGCCGCCGCCTTGCTGGCGCCACCCGTCCAGGCGTTGTAAAAATCCCGTAGCAGCCGGTGAGTGGGCTCATCGGCCACATCCCAGACGCTCGCGACAAACGAGGTGGTACCGGCATACAAGAACGCGCGCGCAAACGTGGCCATGCCGTCGCCGGTCACGGGGCCCGCGGCCGATTGGCAGCCGCTCAGCACGACGAGGTCGGCGCGCAGGTCGAGGCCGTAGACTTCTTGCGCCGTGAGCACGCCGTCGGCATCGGCCACTGCGGATGAAGAGCCGAGCGCCAGGTACGACGAGAACGGATCGTCATCTCGAACCACGGCGTGGGTCGCGAAATGAAGAATCGTGTGGCTGGACACCTCATCCCGAACGCGCGTCTCGGTGGCGGCCTCGTCTTGCAGCCGGGTCACCTGGGCGGCGGACATGAGCCGGGCGATCGCCGCTGCTTCCGCCCGTGCGCCGGGCAGCCGAGGCAGCGGCGTGTCGAGCGTGGACTGCTGTCGCGGCTTCGGGTCGGACACCAGCAGCAAGCTGGCCGGCCCCGGCCCCGCCTGCGGCCGTGCCCGCGGCGCCGTAAAGTGCAACATGGCCCCGGCCGGCGCGTAATGCAGCGTGTAGTCCTCGAGCAGGTGGCGGCCGCGGCTGTTCTGGAGCGCCGCGAAACTGAGCGTCGACAACGAGTCGTGCGGCACGATGGTGAGCAGCGCGCCCGGCGAGGCCGGCAACGTCTCCCTGATTGGTGCGATGAGCAGCGTGTACAGTTCGCGCCAGGCCGCCGACGCATTGCGCAGTGTCGTGGGACTCGCGGCGGACTGGGCGGGTGCCGTGGCCTTTCCTCGATCCGCCGCCGAACTGGTGGCTGCCACGAATGGTGAAGTCGCGCGAACCAGGGCGCTGAGACTTGCTTGCCGTACTTTGACGCGCCGGGTATGCACCGTGCCGTCCGACTTCACCACCCAGATGAATGTCTCGTCGCTACCTACCCAGTACAGCAACAGAGTGGAACCGAGTCGAGCGGCCGTGGCGGCGAGATCGGCGGCCCCGGCCGGCACTGCCAATCCTGAAGTGGCCGGAGCCTCGGAGGTCGTCGCCGTGCCGCCGCCACGTAGCCGCAGCGGGATGGGGGTTGAGACCCGAGTCGGCATGGCCGGGAGCGACCGGCTCGCCAGCAAGTCGAGGAAGGCTCGCGACCGGGCCAGTTCGGCGGTTTCGAGAGCGCCGGTCCCCTGGCCCTCGCTGACCTGGAGGGCAATCGTGCTGGTGTAGGCTCGCTGGTAATAGCGGTGAAAGTCTTGCCGGAAGAAGTCCGCGGGCACCAGCCGCGTGCGCAGCTCCTCGATGCGGCCGATCGCGGTCGATAGATCGGTGAGGGCGGCGGCGGAGTTGCCGAGTAACGCGTGCGCTTCCGAGCGGGCGATGTAGGCGCTGACACACACGTTGATCTCGACGCCGCAACCGGCGAGGCCTTTCTCGGCGGCCGCCAGCGCATCGCCCGAGCGTCCCAGATCGCGGTACGCCTGTGACAACGCGACGTGGCGAATGGCCGTGAAGGAATCCAACCCCCGCGCAATCACTTGTTCGAGCGCCTCGGCCGCGGCCGCCGGCTGGCCCAGGTTGTTCAACACGGTCGCCATGTTGGCGCGCAGGAAATCTTGAGTCCGTGGCGCCGAAATTTTTTCGGCTATCGCCAGCGCCTGTTCCAGGTATGAGCGCGAGGACGCCACCTCGCCGAGCAGTTGCTGGACGACCGCCACCGCGTTGAGGCTCTGCATCAGCGCAAACTGATCGCCGCCTTTCCGATGGATCTCAAGCGCCGCCGACTGGAATTTCAGCGCCTCGTCGAGCCGGCCGTGAGCGCGATAGACGCGCCCGATGCTGTTGTAGACGGTGCCCAGATCAACCAGCGCCGGCACCGACTCGAAGACCGCGGCCGCACGGGTCAGCCACTGCATCGACTCTTCGAAGCGGCCGGCGTTGAACAGCCGATCGCCCATGTCGTGCAAAAGCTGACCCGACAGCGTCACGTTGCCTGAGGCGCGCGCCTCTGAGGCGCCGCGCTCGGTCAGCGCCGCGGCCTGCTCGACGCCGAGGTCGCCCAATTCCAGGATCAGCGAGGCCGCCTTGGCGACCCCACCCCGATCCTGCAGGCGATCGTAGGTGTCGAACGCGCGTTGTGCGTGGACGAGGCCCAACGGCCGGTCGCGGCCCGCCCGCGCGATCAAGCTGAGAAGATAGTGCGCGCGCGCGACGCCCGGTTGCTGATCGAGCCGGTCGTAGATTGCCAGGGCCTCTTCGGCGCCGGCTAACGCGGTCGCCGACTGCCTCTGGCCGTGGAGCAGCTCGGCCAGACCCAGCAGTGCCCGCGCCGTTTGCGGCTCCAACAGCGATGGCCGGGCCGCCTCGAGCGCGCGGTTGAGTTCGGGTGCTGCCAGTTCGAACGACCGGCTGGCCAGCAGCGCCTCGGCGCTGGCAAGCAGGCGGTCGATGTCGGCCGCGCTCATCTGCTCGACAACCTGCGCAGCCGCGGGCGTTGAGCGGCCCGACGCAGCCGTCGCCATCAGCGACAGCAGCAACAGGCTCACCGCACATACGCGGCTACTCGTATCGATCATCGCGCCCGCGGTGGTGCCGGCGGCGTAACGGCATCCAGCTGCGCGACGGCTGCACACGCATCTGCGTCACGGCTGCCGCCTGCGCCGCAGAGGTCCGACAGCCTGGTTCGCGCTTCGCCGACCCTGCCGGATCGCTGCTCCGCGACCGCGAGGTACCACGACACGTCATCAGCGAACGTGTCGTCCTTCAGGCTCGAAGCGGCGGAGAGCGGCGCCAGGGCGCCAGCGAAGTCGTTGCGGAGCACGCGAGTGACGCCCTGATAGAACAAGACCTCAATCGCTTGCGGATACTTTGCCGCCAGCTTGTCGAACACGGACTGCGCCTGCGCGTAGTCGCCTTGCCGGTAGGCAGCGAATGCGGGCGCGAGATCCCGCAAGAACGGTTGATCCGAAGGCGCGCCGCGCCAGGTCAAGGCCCCGGCGCTCAGCTTGACGTCGGGCTTTGCGAATGGCATCTGGAACGCGGCCGTTGCCGGCGGCGGAACCGTCGCGCGTGAACTGCTGGCGACCGGTGCTGGATCGACTGGGATTGGTTCTGCCGGCGTGCGGCCGCGGGACACCCCAACGGCGATCAACACGGTGGCCGCCAAGGCGAGTCCGCCCGACGTTAGCGACGCCCGGCGCACGGTCATGGCCCAAGAGGCCCGCTGCGCTTGCCTGACGCGCCCGAGGATTCGTTCTGCCGTGACCGTATCGAACTGGGCTTCGGCGCCAGCCTGTCGCAGTCCGTCGACGATTGCGCGGCTCCAGGCGCTTCGTTCAAGGTGAGAAGACACCAGCGCCTGCGCGTCGGCCGGTAGGGCGTCGGCCGAGGCGGTGATCAGCAGGTCGCGCGGGGGATCGAGCTGATGCCGCTTCCGGATCGCTTCGAGTTCACCGGCAAAGTTCGCCAGCGTCTCACGCTCGTCCTCATCCCAGTCGTTTGACAGGGCGCTCGTCATATTCGCACCTCCTGCGACTTACGCAAAAGCTTCAACGCGTACTGCAGGTGGCCTTTGACCTGCGTCTCGCTCAAGCCGGTTTCGGCGGCAATCTCGGTCCGGGTCATGCCGGCCACGTACCGCAGCACCAAACAGAGACGGTGCACGGGCTTAAGTTCCGCACACTCCAGGATCCAGGCCTCGAGCTCGGGCGGCTCCGGCGCCGCCATCGGCTCGGCCTGCCAGTTCTCCTTGGCATAGCGCTCCTCGACCAGCCGGTGTCGCCACAGATCCCGGGCCCGATTGCGCACGACGGTCAGCAGCCAGGCCGGTAACTGGGCGGGATCGATGGTTGCCAGCTCCCGGTGCAGGGCCAGAAACGCTTCGGAGGTAAGGTCCTCCGCCAGCTCCCGTTGCCGCGTCACGCTCAACGCAAATCGAAAGACGGAGCCCGCGTGTTGTCGATATAGGGCCTCGAATTCCATTGTGATTACGAT
>JANMUX010000099.1:0-16583 GCA_031392125.1 Acidobacteriota bacterium
GCATGACGGCGTCGGTGACCGAGCTGCCGTGGCCGGTCCTGGGGCGCATCGCGTCGCGCATCATCAACGAGGTGCGCGGCATCAACCGGGTCGTCTACGACATCAGCTCGAAGCCTCCGTCAACCATCGAGTGGGAGTGACCGCGCGGTGAAAGACTTCGTCCATCTTCACTTGCACACCGAGTTTTCGCTGCTCGACGGCGCGTGCCGGATTGACGAACTGCTCGACGAGGCGCAACGGCTGAAGATGCCGGCGCTGGCGGTGACCGAGCACGGCAACATGTTTTCGTCGGTGGTGTTCCACGACGCGGCACGTAAGCGTGGCATCAATCCGATTCTTGGTTGCGAAGTCTACGTGGCACCCGGCGATCGGCGGGACAAGAGCGGCACGCCCGGCGAAACCGCGAACCACCTGGTGCTGCTCGCCGAAAACGAGACCGGCTTCAAGAACCTGATCAAGCTGGTGTCGTCCGGCTACACCGAGGGCTTCTACTACAAGCCGCGCATCGATAAAGAAATCCTCGCTCAGCATGCCGAAGGGCTGATCGGCCTGAGCAGTTGCCTCAAGGGCGAAGTGGCCTGTGGCATTCGCGCCGAGCAGGCGGGGAAGGCGCTGGCAGCGGCGGCGCAGTATCGCGACATTCTCGGCAAGGGCAATTTCTTTCTGGAGATGCAGTTCCAGGGCATTGAGGAACAGCGGATCGTCAACAACGGGTTGATCCCGATCGCGCGTGATCTGGAGATGCCGTTGGTCGTGACCAACGACGTGCACTACCTGCGGCATGGCGACCACAAGCCGCATGACATCCTGCTCTGCATCGGCACCGGCAAGTCGGTCAACGACGAGAATCGCCTGAAGTATCACGGCGATCAGTTCTTCCTGAAGACCGCGGCGCAGATGGCGGAGGTCTTCGGCGACTTCCCGGAAGCCATGAAGAACACCCTGCTGATTGCCGAGCGCTGCAACGTCACCATTCCTTCCGGCCAGAATCACCTGCCGAGGTTCGCCGTTCCGGAAGGCTTCACGCTCGACGAGTACTTCGAGCATGTCGTTCGCGAGGGCTACCAGGTCCGCCTCGAGCGGCTGCGGCAGAGCGACGAGCGGGGCGAGCTGCGCCACCCGCTTACCGAGTACGACGAGCGTCTCGCTTACGAGATCGCCATGATCAAGAAGATGGAGTACCCCGGATACTTCATGATCGTGTGGGATTTCATCCGCTACGCCCGCGACCACGGCATTCCCGTCGGCCCGGGCCGCGGCTCGGCGGCCGGCAGCCTGGTGGCGTGGGCGCTGCGCATCACCGACGTTGACCCGCTGCACTACGACCTGATTTTCGAGCGGTTCCTGAACCCCGAACGGGTCTCCCTGCCCGATATCGACGTCGACTTCTGCGAGCGCCGACGCGGCGAAGTAATCGAGTACGTCACCACCAAATACGGCCGCGAGAACGTCTCGCAGATCATCACCTTCGGCACCATGAAGGCCAAGGCGGTGATTCGCGACGTCGGCCGCGTGATGGACATGCCCTATGCGGACGTCGACCGCATTGCCAAGCAGATTCCGCCCGCGCTCGACATGACGCTCGAAAAGGCGCTGGCCGAGAACCCCGTCCTGCGCGACATGGCGAGAGCCGACGCCCGCGTCAACGACGTGCTCGAAATGGGCAAGCGCCTCGAGGGTGTGTCGCGCAACGCCGGCGTGCACGCGGCCGGCGTGGTCATCGCCCCGGGCCCGATCACCGATTACGCACCGCTGTTCAAGAGCAATCGCGACGAAATCACGACCCAGTGGGCCATGAAAGAGGTCGAGCGCGTCGGCCTGCTGAAGATGGACTTCCTGGGCTTGAGCACGCTCACCCTGATTCAGGATGCGCTGTCGGAGATCAAGCGCACCGAGAACGTCGTCCTCGACATCGACAACGTGCCGCTCGACGATGCGAAGACCTATCAGCTATTCGTGGATGGCCAGACCTACGGCATCTTCCAGTTCGAGAGCTCGGGCATGCGCGAGATTCTGCGGCGCGCCAAGCCGCAGCGGCTCGAAGACCTGATCGCCATGAACGCGCTCTATCGTCCTGGCCCGCTCAAGGGCGGCATGGTGGACGACTACATCAATCGCAAGGCCGGCCGCAGCCCGGTGAAATACGACCTGCCTACCCTGGAACCGATTCTCGCCGACACCTACGGCGTGATCGCCTACCAGGAACAGGTCATGCGCATGGCCTCGGTGGTCGCCGGCTTCACGATGGGCCAGTCCGACGTGCTCCGCAAGGCCATGGGCAAGAAAGACCCGAAAGTCATGGCCAAGCAGCGCGAAGCCTTCATGAAGGGCGCGCTGGAAAAGGGTGTCAACGAGAAGAAGGCCAGCAAGATCTTTGAGCTGATGGAGTTCTTCGCTGGCTACGGCTTCAACAAATCGCATTCCACGGCATATGCGTTTCTGGCGTACCAGACCGCGTACCTAAAGGCAAATTACCCGCGTCACTTCGCCGCTGCGCTCTTGACCATTGAAGCGGCCAACACCGAGAAGCTGGCGGTTTACATCAGTGAATCGCGAGAACGCGGCATCAAGGTGTTGCCGCCCGACATCAACGAGAGCCAGCTGCATTTCACCGTGGTTCCCGAAGGCGTCCGCTTCGGGCTGACCGCCATCAAGGGCCTGGGCGAAGGCGCCATTCGCAGCCTGATCGAGGTGCGCGAAAGCACCGGCCGGATCACGTCGGTCCATCAGCTGTGTGAGGCGCTCGACCTCCGGCTGGTCAACAAGAAGGTGCTGGAAGCACTGGTACGCTCGGGCGCGTGCGACAGCCTGCTGCCAGCCGGGGTGGCGCTGATCGCCGGGCGCGCGAAGCTATTCGGCGCGGTCGACAGCGCGATCGAGCACGGGAATCGCACGCAGCGTGACCGCGACCAGGGCCAGGCCGACTTGTTTGGCGGTGGGGAAGAGGGCGGTCTCTCCATCATCCGCCTGCCCGACGCGCCACCGTGGACCGAAATGGGGTTGCTGTCGCACGAGAAAGAGGCGCTCGGCCTGTACCTCAGCGGCCACCCGATCGATCGCCACGCCGACAACCTGCGCGCCTTCGGCGCGAAGACCGTGGGCGACCTGATGCTGAGCGACATTCCCGACGCCGTTGACGGCATTCCGGGGCGATTGGTGCTGGACGACGTGTATGTCGGCGGCATCGTCGGTGGCTTCCGCGGCCTGAAGACCAAGAAGGGCGATCCGATGTGCGTGTTCACGCTCGAAGATCACCAGGGCTCGGTCGAGGTGGTGGTCTTCCCGGAGATGTACGGCAAGCACCGCATGCTGATCGAGAACGGCGCCCTGCTGCTGGTCCGCGGCAAATTCGAACGCGACGAAGAGACCTCTCGCTTCCAGTGTACCGACATGATGCCGCTGTCCTTGCTGAAAGAGCGCTTGTCGCGCGGCGTGCGGATCCGGTTGAAGGCCACCTGCCCGCGTGAGACGATTGAGGCGCTGTGGGAGCTGCTGCCGAAGCACCGCGGTGACCGCCCGGTGGCGGTGGAAGTGGAATTGAACGGCGGCTCGCGCCACATCATCGTCCGCGCTGAGGTGACACAGTCGATTCGCGTGCGCACGTCTGAACAGTTTGTCGCCGATGTGGAACGCATCTGCGGCCCGGGCTCAGTGACCGTGCATTCCTGAGCCCCAGTCCTTGATCCCTGATCCCTGTTCCCCGATCCCTGATCCCCGACTATGCCTGACCTACTTGAATTCGAAGAACCGATCGCCGACCTGCTGAAGGAGATCGAGGCGCTGTCCACGCTCGCCGCCAGTGACGACCGCGACCGCGAGATCACCCGGCTCGAGACGCGTGTCGACACCATTCGCGGCGAGTTGTACAAAAACCTCACGCCGTGGCAGCGGGTCCAGGTCGCGCGCCACCCGGGCCGCCCAACCACGCTCGACTATGTCGAATTCCTGTTCACGGACTTCGTCGAGTTACACGGCGATCGCCGCTTCGCCGATGACCACGCAATTGTCACCGGCACCGCGTTCTACAAGGGCGCACCCGTGATGGTTGTCGGTCACCAGAAGGGCAGCGACACCAAGCAGAAGATCTACCGCAACTTCGGCTACGCGCGGCCCGACGGCTATCGCAAGGCGCTGCGTACCATGGAGATGGCGCAGAAGTTCGGCCGGCCGATCATCTGCTTCGTCGACACCCCGGCGGCCTACCCCGGCATCGAGTCCGAAGAGCGCGGCGTCGCCGAAGCGATCGCCTTGAACCTGCGCGAGATGTCGATGCTCGAAGTGCCGGTGATCGTGGTCGTGCACGGCGAAGGCGGCAGCGGCGGCGCCCTCGGCATCGCCGTCGGCGATCGCATCCTGATGCACGAGTTCGCGATCTACAGCGTGATCCCGCCGGAAGGCTGCGCGGCCATCCTGTGGCGCGACGCCACCAAGAAGGTCGAGGCTGCCGAAGCACTGAAGATCACCGCGCCTGACCTGATTAAGCTCGAGATCATCGACGAGATCGTGCTCGAGCCGGTCGGGGGCGCCCACACCAACCCGAAACAGGCGGCGGCTTTGCTGGATGTCGCCCTGCAGCGTTCACTGGCCGAGGTCTCGGCGCTGGGCGTTCAGGAGCGGCTCGATCAGCGTTACGCGAAGTTTCGGAAAATGGGCTCGGTCGGGATTATCGAAGCATAGCGTGGCCGTCCCTCCAATCTGGAACACCCGCCCTCACGACGAGGCGCAGGCGACGGAGCTGGCACGCGCGCTGGGGCTGTCGCCGGTCACCGCGCGGCTGCTCGCTATTCGCGGCTTGACCGACCCGGACGAAGCCTCGCGCTTCCTGAAACCATCGCTCGACCAACTACTCGATCCGTTTCGGTTGACCGACGTCGGCAAGGCGGCGGACCGGCTCCTTGCTGCGATCGCGGCCAAGGAGCGGATCGCCGTCCACGGCGACTACGACGTCGACGGCATCACGTCGACAGTGATCCTCCGGCGCGCACTGGAGTTGTTGGGCGGCGACGTCGGGCACTTCATCCCAGAGCGCCTCACCGACGGATACGGCTTGCAGCCCAACACCGTCGATCGACTCCACGCCGAGGGCGTGAAGTTGATCGTGTCGGTCGATTGCGGCATTCGCGGCGCCGAGGCCGCCAGGCGGGCCCGCGACCTGGGTGTCGACTTGATCATCACCGATCATCACGAACCCGACACTGAGCTGCCCGACTGTTTCGCGGTGGTCAACCCCAAGCGCCATGACTGCACGTATCCCGACAAGAACCTGGCGGGTGTCGGCGTCGCGCTCAAGCTGGTGCAGGCGCTTTGTCACCGCACGGGGAAGTCGGCGTGGCTGCCGGCGTTCGTGAAAATTGCCGCCATTGGCACGCTCGCTGACGTGGTGCCGCTGGTTGGCGAGAACCGGATCATCGCGAAGCTTGGCCTGCAAATGTTGACCAAGGGTCCGCACAAGATCGGTCTCCGCGCCCTGCTCGAGGCCGCCGGCCTCACCGGCAAGACCATCGACAGTTACCACATCGGCTTCATGGTGGCGCCGCGCATCAACGCCGCCGGCCGCATGAGCACACCCGACATTGCCACCCGCCTGCTGCTCGCCGCGGACGAGAGCATGGGCGACGAAGCCAAGGCGCTGGCGGAGCAACTTGAGGCCGAGAATACGCGCCGCCGCACCGAGGACCAGGACATCCTGGCCAAGGCCAAAAAGATCGTCGAGTCGGATCCAGATGTTGGCGCGCAGAGCGTGTTGGTCGTCGCCGGGGAGGGCTGGCACCGCGGCGTGATCGGCATCGTGGCGTCCAAGCTCGTCGATGCGTTCTACCGGCCAGCGATCGTGCTGTCGATCGAGGACGGCGTCGCGCACGGATCCTGCCGCAGCATTCCTGGCTTCGACATGCTGGCGTGCTTGGAGTCGTGCGCACCCATGCTGGGACGCTTTGGCGGCCACAAGCAGGCCGCCGGCCTGCAGCTCGACGCCGCCCGCATCAAGGAGTTCCGGCACGCGGTCAACCTGCACGCCGGGCAGTGCCTGGGCCCCGATGACCTGCGTCCCCGCCTCTGGCTCGATGGGCCGCTGAAGCTCAGCGAGTTGAGCGACCAGGTGATTGCCGAGTTCGCGGCCCTGGCCCCGTTTGGCCCGAGCAATCCCAAGCCACGTTTTCACACCGGCCCGGTCACCGTGGTTGACGGCCCGCGCATCCTGAAAGAGCGCCATCTCAAGATGAGCGTCAAGCAGGACAACCGGGTGCTGCGGGCTATTCAGTGGAACGCGGCCGAGCGCGAAGTGAAGCTGACCGCGCAGAAGGATGGGGTGGAAATTGCCTACACCGTGGAGGAGAACGAGTTCCGCGGCACGAAATACCTCGAGCTCAGGTTAGAGGACTTCCGCTAGCGGCGTGGCTGGTACAATCAGACGGTGAGTGCCTGGCAGAAACGCGCGCAGGTCGCGCTGGCGATCGTCGCCATCGGCGTCATCGGCGTGGTCGGCTACACGCTGAGGCCGCGTGAGGCCCGTGTCGCACCGGCGCCGATCCAACGGCTCGATCCCAAGGCCCTGGTCGAGACGCGCGGCGGCGATGTCATTCAACTGAAGGGCTCGCGGCAGGATGCGCGCATCGAGTTCGCCGGTCAGGTCACCTACGATACCGGCGAGACCAAGCTGACCGGCGTAAAGGTGACAGTCGACAATCGGGCTGGCCGCAACTACACCATCACCGGCAAGGAAGCGCAGGTCGGCAAGGACCAGAGCAGTTACGACATCAAGGGCGACGTGAAGCTCGAGACCAGCGACGGGCTGACCGCCTTCAGCGAACAAGCCAGCTACACCGACGCGGAGAAGATTGTCAGGGCGCCGGGTCCCGTGCGCTTCAAGCGCGGCCGCATGTCGGGAACTGGCGTCGGCTTCACGTTCGACGAGCAGCGCGACACCCTCTGGCTGCTCGACCAGGCCGTCGTGACCGTCGCGCCGGAAGGCACCGGCGGCCAGATGGACATTACCGCCGGGGCGTTCGGCTTCGCCCGCACCGACCGCTACATGCGCCTCGAGCGCGTCATGCACTTGGTGCGCGAAGGGCAGATCATCGACGCCAACGAAGCGGTCGTCACGCTGTTTCCCGATCGCGATGAACCCGACCTGATCGAGCTGCGGGGCGACGCGCGGGTCAGCGGTGCCGGCATGGGTGCGCTGCAGTCGATGGCCGCGCGCGACATCAACCTGGACTACGCCGACGACGGCCGGTCGCTGAGACAAGCGACGCTGGCCGGTCAGGGTTCCCTGCAGCTGGCGCCGACCGGCGGCAGCGCCGGGCAGCAGCTCGCCGGCGAATTTCTCGACATCGACCTGGCGCCCGACGGCAGCATCGACGTCCTGTCAGCGCGCGACCGGGTGGTGGTGACACTGCCCGCGGTCAGCGAGACCCCGGCGCGCTCGATCAAGTCGAATGCCCTGACCGCCAACGGTGGTGCCAAAGGTCTGTCGATGATGAAGTTCCAGGAGGGAGTGAACTACTCCGAGGCGGCCACCCGGACGCAAGGAGCCCGTGTCGCGCGGGCACAAAGCCTCGACGCAGCCCTCGATCCGGCGACCGGCTCCTTGACGGAAGCCACGTTCACCGGCGCCTTTCATTTCACCGATGGCCCGCTCACCGCGACGAGCAACCTTGCCCGCTATCGCATCGGCGCCGGCACGCTCGCCCTCAGTGGCAATCAGGGCGCGACGGCTCCGAAGATAGAAACCCAGGCGCTGACGATCGAGGCCGATGCCATCGACGTCACACTCAACCCACGGAAGATGGCCGCCAAGGGCAAGGTGCGAAGCGCACTGTTGCCGCCAGGCAAGCCTTCGGGTGCCGCGCCTGCGGCGAAGCGGCCCGGCCTGCTCGGCGACAAGGAGCCGGTGATCATCATCGCCGACGCGCTGACGTATGACGAGGCAACCCGGCGGGGCGAATACACCGGCCAGGCTCGGCTGTTGCAGGGACAGACCCAGATCAATGCCGACGCGCTGACCATCGACGAGAGCAAGGGCGACCTGATCGCCACCGGCAAGGTCGTAACGTCGCTCGCGCTGGTCCGCAAAGACGATAAGCCCGGTGCGCCCGGGCCGGCCACCATCGGCCGTGGCGGCTCGTTCACCTACACCGATCAGGCGCGGCGCGCGACCTATCTCACGACCGCCACGCTCGATGGCGAAACTGGTAACCTGCGCGCCGAGAAGATCGAGATCGTGCTCGAGCCAGCGGAGAACAGCCTGGCGCGCCTCGACGCGACCGACAAGGTCACCGTGATCGTCGACAAGCGCACCGTGACCGGCGCGCGGTTGGCGTACGTGCCGGCCGATGAGAAATATGTGGTCAACGGGGCACCGGTTACGATGATCGACGCCGAGTGCCAGGAATTGAGTGGCAAGACGTTGACCTTCTTCAAGGCGTCCGATAGAGTCCAAGTCGACGGCAACGACGAAGTGCGCACCCAGACCAAGGGCGGCGGCAAATGCGCAGCAACCCCCAAGTAGTGGCCTCCAGCAGCCCGCCCTGCCGCCCAGCAAACATTCCTATCAGTCAATGTCGTCGACTCTCAGCACTCACGAACTGACCAAGACCTACAGCGGCCGCACCGTCGTGCGCGGCGTGAGCCTCGAGGTCAACTCGGGCGAGGTCGTCGGACTGCTCGGTCCCAACGGCGCCGGCAAGACCACGACCTTTTACATGACCGTGGGCCTGACCTCACCCGACTCGGGCCGGGTGACGCTCGACGGCAAGGACGTCACCGACGATGCGATGTACGTCAGGGCGCGCAAGGGTATTGGCTACCTGCCGCAGGAGCCCTCGATCTTTCGCGGGCTCACCGTCGAGCAGAACATCCTCGCGATCCTGGAAACGCTCGACCTCGACGCCTCGGATCGACGCAATCGCCTGCGCGAGTTACTGGCCGAACTGGGGCTGACGCCGTTGGCAGCCTCGCCCGCCTACACGCTGTCAGGCGGCGAGCGCCGCCGCGCCGAGATTACGAGGGCGCTGGTGATGAACCCGCGCTTCATCCTGCTGGACGAACCTTTTGCAGGCATCGACCCGATCGCGGTCACCGAGATCCAGAAAATCATTTTTCACCTGCGGGATCGGGGTATTGGCATCCTGATCACCGATCACAACGTTCTCCAGACCCTCAAGATCACCGACCGCGCCTACATCGTGACCGACGGGGCCATCTTCCGCAGCGGGACACCTGCGGCACTGGCCGCAGACGAGGAAGTCCGGCGAATTTACCTCGGGACCGATTTCCGGCTGGACTAAGATTGTAAGAGCCGGATATGGGTATTCAGCAGAAGTTACAGACCAGGCTCGCACAGAAGCTGATCCTGACGCCTTCGTTACAGCAGGCGATCAAGCTGCTTCCAATGTCGACCTTGGAGCTTGCCGACCTCTTGAATCAAGAGGTCGTCGAAAACCCGTTGCTGGAAGAGGTCCCGACCGAAGACCTGCAGGTCGCCGAGGCCCCGCCGCCGGCCGAGAAAGAAGCTGAAGACAAGGCGAAGGCAGACAAGACCGACTCGTGGGACGACGCCGATTACGAATACTTTTTTGGCGATTACCTCGATGACGGTTATCGCCCCAAGGCGCCTCAGGAAGTCAAAGAGCTCCCGCCCATCGAGAACACGCTCTCGACGAGTTCGTCGCTGACCGACCACCTGGAATGGCAGCTCTCGCTGCAGACCGAGGCCGAAGCGATTCGCGAAATCGGCGAAGCGATCATCGGCAACCTCGATGACGACGGCTACCTCGTGGCGTCGGTAGACGAGATTGCGTCGATGGGGCCGTGGCCGGTCGACGCGGTCGAGAAGGCGCTGCGGCTGATCCAGAGTTTTGACCCGATCGGTGTCGCCGCGCGCGACCTGCAGGAATGCCTGACACTGCAGATCAAGCACCTGCACCTCGAAGGCACGCCGACCGAGAAAATTGTCTCGGAGCACCTGCGGTTGCTGCACAACCACCAGATGCCTGACCTGGCGCGCAAGCTCGGGCTGACGATCGAGGAACTGAAGGGCCACGTCGAGATCATCCAACACCTCGACCCCAAGCCCGGCAGCCGCTTCAACCCGCAGCCGTCGCAGTACGTGATTCCCGACGTCTACATCATCAAGGTCGAGGACCAGTACGTCGCGGTGTTGAACGAGGACGGCCTGCCGCAACTGCGCATCAGCCCGACCTACCGGCGCCTGCTCGACAAGGGCGCCGCCGAGAACAACGACGAGACCCGCGCCTACGTGAAGGACAAGTTCCGCTCGGCGCTGTGGCTGATCAAGTCGGTCGAGCAGCGGCAGAAGACCATCCACAAGGTGGCCACCAGCATCTGCACCTTCCAGCGCGACTTCCTCGATCACGGCATCGAACACCTGCGGCCGCTCGTCCTGCGCGACGTCGCCAACGACATCGGCATGCACGAATCGACCGTGAGCCGCGTGGTCACGAACAAGTACATGCACACGCCCCAGGGCGTGTTCGAGATGAAGTACTTCTTCCACAGCGGCATCAGCAGTTCGTACGGCGACGCGGTGTCATCGGTCACCATCAAGAATCGCATCAAGAAGATCATCGAGAGCGAGGATCCCAAGAAGCCGCTCAGCGACTCGAAGATCGTGAACATCCTGCAGCGCGAAGGGTTGATGCTGGCGCGGCGCACGATCGCCAAGTACCGCGAAGAGCTGAAGATTCCGACCTCCAACCAGCGGAAGGTCTTGTTCTAGTAGTCAACAAGGCGGGCCCAGGTGCCCGCCGGGACTTGCGCGAGACGATGTCCATTACCCCGGCCATCACCGTACGCGGCCTGCTCGACGCGCGGCCCGAATCGGTTGGCTTGTCGATCGAGCTGCTGGCGGGCGCCAATGGGCTCGGGCGCCACATCACCAGCCCCTACATTCAGAAGACCGGCCTCGCGCTCGCGGGTTTTCACGAGTACCTCCAGGCCGGCCGCATCCTGCTGTTCGGCGATAGCGAAGTGCGCTTCCTGGAGAGCATGGAACCCGGCGCGCGCTGCCTCGCGCTGGCCAAGTGTTTCGGTGAGCTCCTGCCGTGCCTGTTGGTGACTGGTGGCGCGGACCTGCCAGACGAGGTGGGCGAAGAAGGAGAGCGCGCGGACGTGCCGATCCTGCGAACCACCGTGCCGACGGCCACGGCCATCGGTAAACTCACTGCCATTCTCGAGGACCGGCTGGCCGCACGCGAGATTATCCATGGCGTGCTGCTCGACATTCTTGGCCTCGGCGTGCTGATTGTCGGCGACAGCGGGATCGGCAAGAGCGAGTGCGCGCTCGACCTGGTCGTCCGCGGCCATCGCCTGGTGGCCGACGACACCGTGGAGGTGCGCCGGCGCGCGGAATCGATTGTGATCGGCGCCTGCCCCGAGTTGACGCGCCATCACATGGAAGTGCGCGGTCTGGGGCTGATCAACATCCGTGACCTGTTCGGCGTCGCCTCGACGCGCACCTCGAAACGGGTCGAGTTGGTCGTGCAGCTCGATCGCTGGGACCCGAATCACGAGTACGATCGCCTGGGTTTGGACGATGATTCGTACGATTTGATCGGGTTGAAGGTGCCGGTGATCCGCATGCCGGTGGCGCCGGGCCGCAACCTGGCGATCCTCGTGGAGGTGGCGGCGCGCAACCAGCTGCTGCGGATGCGCGGCATCAACGCCGCGCGCGAGCTGGTGAAGCGCCTCGACGCAGGGCTCTTGCTGAGCACCTCGGCATCGCAGCACCCCGGCACCGCAGCACCGAAGGCGCCGCACCTGGAAGAAGACGAGGAACTGTGAGCAAGGCGCGCACGCCCATCAGCTGGTCCCGTTTCATTGTCCTGACCGGGCTGTCTGGCTCGGGTAAATCGCAGGCCATTCGGGCGCTCGAGGATCTCGGCTACTACTGCGTCGACAACCTGCCGGTTTCGCTGCTGCCGGTGATGGCCGAACTGAGCGAACGCCAGACCGAACACAACCGCGTGGCGGTCGTCATGGACGTGCGCGAGTCGCGCTTCGTCAGTGACTTTCCGCGCGTGTATCGCACGCTCAAGACCAACAAGCACCTGCAGCCCAAGTTGATTTTTCTCGAGGCGGGCCATGCTGAACTGGTTCGCCGCTTCAGCGAAACGCGGCGGCCGCACCCGCTGGCCCCGGATCGGCCCGTGACAGAGGGCTTGTCCGAGGAGCGCATGTCCTTGCGCACGATACGTTCGATGGCCGACAAGGTGGTCGATACTTCGAAGCTGAACGTGCACGAGTTGCGCCAGCAGCTGCGTGAGCTGGTGTCGGGACAGAAGCAAGCGTCGAAGCTGGTGCTGACCTTCCTCAGCTTTGGCTTTCAGAACGGTCCGCCGGCCGAAGCCGATCTGGTCTTCGACGTCCGGTTCCTGAAGAACCCGCACTGGGTGCCGGCGTTGCGACCGCAAACCGGGCGCGACCCGGCCGTGGCCGCCTACATCCGCCGCCAGCCGATCGCGCGCGCGACCATCAAGCGCCTGACGTCACTGCTTCGCTGGATGGTGCCGCTGTATGTCAACGAAGGGAAGTCGTACCTCACCATCGCCATCGGCTGTACCGGCGGCCGGCATCGGTCGGTCTACGTGGCCGAGGCGTTAAAGCGTGAATTGTCGGATCTCAAGGGCGTGTCGGCGCGGGTGGCGCACCGCGACCTGGCGAAGGGACTGAGATGATTGGTGTGGTCGTTGTCACGCACGGACAGCTGGCGACCGAGCTCGTCAATGCCGCCGAGACCATCGTCGGCGACTTGCCGCACTTCGCGGCGGTCTCAATCGGCTGGCATGAGGACGTCGAGGACGCGCGCGCGGCAATTGTCGCCGCGATCGAACGGGTCAAGCAGCCGGGCGGCGTCTTGCTGGCTACCGACATGTTCGGTGGCACACCGTCGAACCTGGGCATCACGTTCCTCAGGGAGGACGCCGTCGAGGTCGTCACCGGCGTGAACCTGCCCATGCTGATCAAGGCCGCGAACCTGCCTGACGGTCCACGCCTCACCGACGTGGCGCGGCTGCTGCGCGAGCATGGCCGCAACGCGATTTGGGTGGCATCGGATCTGCTGACGGGATCGGGTGAGTCAAGTGCCGCGGGCGCGGCACCGGGAGCGAGTGGTGACGGTCCGACCGAATGACCACTCGTGAGTGCGTGATTCGCAATCGCCTGGGATTGCATGCGCGGGCGGCCGCGAAGTTCGTCAACATGGCGACGCGGTTCTCGGCGCACATTCAGGTGTCGCGTGACGGCCGCACCATGGATGGCAAGAGCATTATGGGCATTCTGCTGCTGGCCGCCGGCGCCGGCGCGAGCATCGTGATCACCGCCGACGGCAGCGACGAGGCAGACGCCGCAGAGGCGCTCTGCCACCTGGTCGAAAGCGGATTTGGAGAAGAGTTGTGGAACGCCTGACCGGTATTGGCGTCTCGCCCGGCGTCGTCCTGGGCCGCGCTGTGGTTTTGACACAGCGCACTGAAGTGATGCGCTTTCCTATTCCTCCCGAACGGGTGGAGCAGGAGGTCGCCGCGCTGCTGCGCGCACAAGCGGAATCGAAACAACAGCTGCAGGACATCAAGACGCGGGTCGAGCACGGGCGTGGCAGCGAACTCGCCGCGCTGTTCGACGCGCAACTGTTGATGCTGGACGACCCGATGCTGGTCGGCCGGGCGGAAGCGATCGTCCGCAGCGAGAAGGTGAATGCGGCGTGGGCCGTGCACCGCGCTTACGAAGAGCTTTATCACGTCTTCATGTCGATGGAGGATCCCTACCTCCGCGAGCGCGAAACTGACGTCGCCGACGTCGCCGGCCGGTTACGCCTCAACCTTCGCCACGGCGCCAAGGGTCCCAAGGAGCTGCTGAGCCAGGTGGACGGTCCATCGGTGCTGATCGCCGACGAACTGACGGCATCGGTCGCGGCGCAACTGGACTGGTCGCGCGTGCAGGCCTTTGCCACCGATGCTGGCAGCCGCACCTATCACACCGCGATTCTGGCCCGCTCG
The DNA here is from genome assembly GCA_031392125.1 of Acidobacteriota bacterium. Lineage (GTDB taxonomy): Bacteria > Acidobacteriota > Vicinamibacteria > Vicinamibacterales > UBA2999 > 12-FULL-67-14b. The sequence continues at coordinate 14,013 of JANMUX010000099.1, forward strand.
CTCAAGGTGCCGGCCATCGTTGGCCTGCATGATGCGTCGCTCCGTATTGCGGCCGGCACGCCGGTCGTACTCGATGGCACGACCGGGGAGCTGATCGTCGCGCCGACGCCCGAGCAGATCGACGAGGCACATCGCCGCGCGACGCGGCCGCGCCGTCGCGGTGTCGGATCTGGCGAAGCTGGTCCGGTCTTGACGACCGACGGCGTGCGGATTCGCCTGGAAGCCAACATCGAACTGCTCGAAGACCTGCCGTTCTTGAATGAGCATGGCGCCGAGGGTGTGGGGCTCTACCGCTCGGAATTCATGCTGTCGGGCCGCCCGATTGCCAGCGTCACCGAAGACGACCAGTACGCCCTGTACCGCAGTCTGATTGAACAAGTCGCGCCGCGTCCGGTGACGATTCGCACGTTCGATCTCGATGAACGCCAGTTCGCGGGGCCAGGCAGGGGGCCGGAACGCCGGCGGACGCGTCCCGGCTTACGAGGCCTGCGGCTGGGCCTGGCGAACCCCGAGGTGCTGCGCACGCAGCTGCGCGCGCTCGTCCGGGCATCGGCGCATGGACCCTTGCGCATCATGTTTCCGTTCGTCACCGCCGTCGAAGAAGTGCGCGACGCCCGCACGATTCTGTCGGAAGTCGTGGCGGGCTTTAGCCATATCGATCCTTCGCAGATCAAGGTCGGCGCGATGATCGAAGTGCCGTCGGCCGCCCTGGCGGCCGACCTGCTGGCCCCAGAGGTCGACTTCTTTACGATCGGCACGAACGACCTGATCCAGTTCTGCCTGGCGGTCGACCGTACCGATGACCGGGTGTCGGATCTTTACGAGCCGCTGCACCCCGCGGTGCTGCGATTGATTCGGACCGTGCGTCGCGCGGCGGCGCGCCACGGCATTCCAGTGTCCCTGTGCGGTGAGATGGCCTCGGATCCGGCGCTGGTCGGCCTGCTGGTCGGCCTCGGGCTCACCGAGTTCAGCATGACACCAGGAGCCATCCCGATCGTCAGGCAAGTGATCGAAGAGCTGAGCGCCAAAGAAGCGCGGCGCCTGGCGAGTCACGCGTTGCGGTTACCGACCGCCCGGGAGATTGAGCAGTATCTGTTCGACGCGCTGGCCGCGTCGGCCTTTCAAAGGAGTCCGTTGTCGTGAGCGAACCGTTGCATCGAGTGGAGAAGCCGTGGGGCTACGAATTGTGGTGGGCGCGCACCGACCGTTACGTCGGCAAGCAGATCCACATCAATAAGGGTCATGCCTTGAGCCTGCAGTACCACAACAAGAAGGACGAGACGATTTTCGTGTGGTCAGGAAAGATCCTGTTCGAGCGGGAAGTCGACGGCCAGCTGGTCGCAACCGAGATGGGCCCGGGCGAAGCCGTGCACGTGACGCCACCTACCGTGCACCGCATGACGGCGATCGAGGATTCGGATGTGTTGGAAGTCTCAACCCCCGAGACGGACGATGTGGTCCGCCTCGAGGATCGGTATGGCCGGAAGGGGACTTAGCTAGAACGGAATGTCGTCGTCGGTGACGGGGGCGGGATCGCGCATGGGATCCTGGTAGCCGCCGTCACCGCCGCGTTCGACCTGGCGATCGCCGCCGCGGCTGCCGCCGGCACCACCGCCGCCGCCGAGCAACACGATCTTGTCGGCCTTCACTTCAGTGGTGTAGTGCTTCTGGCCCTCTTTTTCCCACTGGCGCGTCTGCAGGCGGCCTTCGAGATAGATCTGCTTGCCCTTAACCAGGTACGGCTGCAGCGTGTCGGCGGTCTTGCCCCACAGCACAATGCGGTGCCACTCGGTCTGTTCCTTCTTCTCGCCTTCCTTCGACGTCCAGTTCTCAGTCGTGGCAATGCTGAAGCTCGCGACTGACTGTCCGCCCGGTGTCACGCGCACTTCGGCATCCTTGCCGAGGTTGCCCACCAGGATTACCTTGTTCACACTGCCCATATCAGGTCGCCTCTCTACCGTGCTGTCGCTCTTCGATCGCCGCCGTTGTGTTTAATGAATCCCGGCGAGGTTACTCGACGGGAGGCTTGCCGGGAAACATGCTCGAGATTCTCTGTCGCGCCAGGCGGGCCGAGTCGGAATCGGGGAACTGTTTCATCAACGTCTCCCACGTCTCCCGAGCCCGATCGGTCTGTTTCATGTTGTTCAATGCCACCCCGAGCTTGTAGTAGGCATCGGGCACGCGGTCGCCCTTGGGATAGCTGGTGATCACGCGATTATACGCGTCGGCCGCCTCGGCAAACTTACCGTCCGAAAAGTGACACTCGCCGATGTACCACTGCGCGTCATCAGCCGCGTCGTTGCGGGGGTAGCTCTTGAGATAGCTGTCGAAGCCCTGGATGCAGAGCGTCCACTGGCCCGAGGTGAAGTCTGCGAGCGCACTGCTGAACAACCGTTGCGGCGGCATGCCCGGCGTCGAGGCGACTTGCGGAACCTGTGCTTGAGACGCTGGCACGTCGGGGACCGGGGGCGCGTTCGGATCGACGGGTGCTGCGGCAGCTGTTGTCATAGTGGGAATGGCAAGGCGCAGGGCCTCGACTTCCTGTGACAGGCTGGTAATGCGCACGTTGCT
>JANMUX010000130.1:0-3428 GCA_031392125.1 Acidobacteriota bacterium
ACCGCGACGAACAGCAGCAGCCCGAAATAAGGATTGCGGATCTGCCCGCCCATCTCGAGCACCAGCAACGCAAGGAAGACGACCGCCGCCGCCGTGGCAATGGCCACGCCGATCAGGCTGATCGGGTTTCTGGCGGCTGAAGGCAAGTCGAGGCGCATGACTGTCTTGAGCTATGTCTTCTTCTTGGAAACCATGAAGGCGACAAGCGCGTCGAGGTCCGCCTTCGGCAGGTTTGGGTAGGCGCGCATCGCGGGCTTGCGCGTGGCACTGGTCTTCTTGGTCATGTCGACCGGGTCGACGATCCACAGCCGGATCTCCTCGGCCGTCAGCTTCGTGCCCACGCCGTCGAGTGGTCCCTTGGCCTGGCCCTTGCCATCCAGTGCGTGACACATGGAACACTTCTGGGCTGCATACACCGCCGCACCCTTCTCCATCGGAACTGCGGCAGCCGCCTGGGCTGATGCAGACGCCACGCCGCCAACGAAAAGTGCCACTGCCACTAGTCCGCTCAATCGAATCGACCCAGCCATGCCGTCAGCCTCCATACGAGATACGCGTCCGATACTCTGCCTACTCGGGCCGGACCGCTGTCCCCGATTGCACACATCTTGCAAAGATGCAGCCGCACAATCGTTCCCCAATGCCCGTTCGAAGCGTGGACGAGAAGTTGGGGAATAATTCGCGCCGCAGCCGAATAGTCCCCACTCCGGCCGCCGCAATCGCCGTCGCTTGCGTGGCGGCCCTCGCCGCTCACCTCGTGCTTCGGTTTGGCACCGGCGCGTCGGCGGCTACTGCTGACCTGCCCCTGATCGGCGCGATTGTGGTCGGCGGCGCCCCCTTGTTGTACGACCTCGCGCGAAAGCTGGTTCGCCGCGAGTTCGGGTCTGACTTGCTGGGCGGTGTGTCCATCCTGACGTCGCTCTGGCTCGGCGAGTACCTGGCCGGTTCGATCATCGTGCTCATGCTGTCGGGCGGGGCCGCCCTCGAGAGCTATGCCCTGCGTAGCGCCTCGTCCGTGCTCGATGCCCTGGCCCGTCGTGTGCCGCTGGTCGCGCACCGCCGTCTGGCGGGCACCACCACGGAGATCGCCCTCGCCGAGATTGCGGTGGGTGACATCCTGGTGATTCATCCCCACGAGATCTGCCCGGTCGACGGCGAGGTACTCGAGGGCCACGGCGTGATGGACGAGTCGTACCTCACCGGCGAGCCGTTCGAGATCACCAAGACCCGCGGCTCAACCGTCATCTCCGGAGCGATCAACGGCGATGCGGTGTTGGTGATTCGCACCACGCGGCGCGCCGCCGACTCCCGCTACGCGCGGATCATGGACGTGATGCGCGACTCCGAGGCGACGCGGCCCCAGCTGCGCCGCCTTGGCGACAAGCTGGGCGCCATCTACACGCCGATTGCCCTCGCGGTGGCGCTTGCTGCCTGGGCCGCGACCGGTGATCCCACGCGCTTTCTCGCCGTGCTCGTGATCGCCACCCCCTGCCCATTGCTGATCGCCATTCCCGTCGCCATCGTCGGTTCGATCTCGCTGTGCGCGCGCAGAGCCATCATCGTCAAGAGCCCGGTTGTGCTCGAGCAGATCGCGACCTGCCGCACGGCGATCTTCGACAAAACCGGAACGCTCACCTTCGGTCAGCCGGCGTTAACTGACGTCGTCGTGGCTGAAGGGTTCGCCCGGGCCGACGTGCTGGCCATTGCCGCCAGCGTGGAGCGCTACTCGAAGCACCCGATGGCCCGCGCGGTGCTCGCCGCTGCCGGCGCCGAGCAGCTGGTGCTCGCCGAGGCATCGGAGGTGACCGAACCACCCGGCGAAGGCTTACGCGGCGCCGTGTCGGGCCGGCAGGTCGCGGTGACCAGCCGCAAGATGATGCTGGCGATGGACCCCGCGGCCGCGGGCCAGTTCCCGGCCGTCGCCGGCGGCCTCGAATGCCTGGTCGCGATCGATCAGCACTACGCTGCCACCCTGCGGTTTCGTGATGCCCCGCGACCCGACAGCCGATCCTTCGTGCAGCACCTGGGCCCGAAGCACCAGTTCCGCCGGACGATGATTGTCTCGGGCGATCGTGAGTCGGAGGTGCAGTACTTGGCGCGCGAGGTCGGCGTGACCGAAGTGCACGCCGGACAAACCCCGGAGCAGAAGCTGGCGCTGGTGCGCGCCGAAACGGCGCGGGCGCCCACACTTTACGTCGGCGACGGCATTAACGACGCGCCGGCGATGATGGCGGCCACCGTCGGCATGGCGATCGGCGAGCATAGCGACGTGACGGCCGAGGCCGCAGGCGTCGTGGCGCTCGAGAACTCGCTCAAGAAGGTCGACGAGTTCATTCACATCTCCAGGCGCATGCGGGCGATCGCGCTGCAGAGCGCTGTGGGTGGCATGGCGGTCAGCATGGTGGGCATGGGCTTCGCGGCGGCCGGCTACCTGACACCGGTCAGCGGCGCGCTCTTACAGGAGGCCATCGACGTCGTCGCCGTTCTCAACGCACTGCGAGCGGCGTTCCCACCATCGACCATGCACGACTTCTGAATCAACAGGGGCGAGCGTCATCCGGGACCGCGCCCTCGTATCCCTGGGTCAGTGATGGCGAAAATGCCTCCGCAGATCGATTGATCTTTCCTAATGTAGAAATTTAATATCTCTACTCGCTATCGAGGTCAACGAATCGAAACAATAGATTTGCTAGGTATCTCAAACAGACCCGGAGAAGAAATGGCCAAGATCAGTTTTGATGATTTCCTCGAAATACAGCAGCTGGTGGCGGACTACTGCATCACGACGGACAATGCGGACGCCGAGAAGTTCATGGAGTGCTGGGTGGACAAGGCGGACTTTGGCGGCTACCAAAGTGGACCATTCGGGACGATGAACACCTGGCAGGAGATGTACGACTTTGAAAAGCACCACGTGGGCCCCGGCGGCATGGCCAACGGAAAGAGACATCAGTCAACGAACGTAAAGATCGTTCCAATCTCCTCGGACAAAGTTCATGTCACTAACGATCTTCTCGTTGTTGAAGTGGCCGAGATACCCACAATCGTCGCCTCGGGCCGTTACAACGATAGTGTCGTCGTGAAGACATCCAAGGGCTGGAAGTTCAAGAGCCGGAGACTGGATGTCGACCCGGGGTTCTTCAAGTTAGCGGAGAAAATGGGCTGGAAAAGCTAGCACCCACAGGGCTGCAACCAGCCGTGTCGGATACTCAAGCGATGACCGCCTCGACTGGTCGTCGCAGGGAGCGCGGCATGTCAGGTCCTCGACCAAACCGCACCACGAGGTCCGGTCGGCGGCTATCCACACCCAGGAAGCGTGCAAACTGTGGGCGCAAGGCTGAGACCTCAACTGGCTGATTCAGGAACGCATTGCGGATACCCAGAGCGGTCGCCTGCAATGCGAAGCGCTCATAGCAGCGTCCGGCTTC
>JANMUX010000151.1:0-8109 GCA_031392125.1 Acidobacteriota bacterium
GGCGAGCGTGTCGGCTTCCTGTCCACCGATCAGAATTTGCACTTCCTGCAGGTTGGGCAGGTTGGTGACCAGTGCATTGACGATCGTGTAGACCGTCATCAATTCCTGGTGCGAGCCGCCAGGATGCGACGTCTTGATGGCAGGATCGAGGTCGACGAAGGCTTCGTTGCGCTGCGAAATGAACACGCCGCGCAGGGTGGCGCCTTTGGGAATCGTTGAGACCAGCGGCGCCGGCGCCTCGGCCGATAATTGCGCCTCGAGAATCGAGCGCGCCTGCGCCACAATGCCTTCCGCCAGCGGAACTTCGCGCTCGGTCGCTACCAGCTGCAGGCCATCTTCCGAGGCGAAATAGAGTGTGGCCTTGATGCGCGGCACGGCGGGATCTACCGGCGCGGGGGTGGTGGCGACAGGCGCATCACTGGTCGCAATACCCGGAGCCGGTGTGCTCAGCAGGCGAGTCAGGCCGGTGACCACCGCCCACGCAAACAACAGCGTGACGACGATGGTGCCGGCGATCGCCGCCCACTGGCGGGCCGTCAGCTTCCTGGGCAGCTTAATATTCAAGGAACCCGCGAAACTTGATCAGCGCGTTCAGCAGGGCCAGGGCCACCTTGTCCTGGTGGGCACCGGTGGCGAGTTGCGTTTCCTGCTCGGCATTCGAGAGGTAGCCGATCTCCACCAGCGCCGCCGGCATGTTGGCGCCGACGAGCACACGGAAGGGTGCCTGCTGCACGGCGCGCGGGCTCATCTCCACCTGTTCGGCCAACGACTGCTCAACGAAACCGGCGAGCGCAGACGACTGCTCGAGATAGCGGGCCTGCGCGGTTTCCCACAGGATCAAGTCGATCTCGCGCGACCCGCCGCCGAGCGCCGGCAGCGTGGTGGCATTGTCACCGGCGCGCTTACGCGCTTCGGCGTCGGCGCGTTCCACGGTGAGGAAGTAAACTTCCGCTCCCTTCAGCGACGGCCGTACCGCCGAATTGGCATGGATGCTGAGAAAGACGTCGGCCTGGTGATTGTTGGCAAACGCCGAGCGGTCGTCTAGCGAAAGCGTGCGGTCGTCCTCGCGGGTCAGGAAGACCTTGGCGCCGAGCCGGCTTTCAATCAGCGTGCGTAGCCGGCGGGCTACCGACAGCGTGATGTCCTTTTCGAGCGTCCCCTTCACGCCTTGCGTGCCGAGCTCGTCGCCGCCGTGGCCGGGGTCGATCACGACCGTGCGCAGTCCGGTGGAAGGTGCCTGTGAGGGGATTACTAATCGAGTGTCCGGCACCGGCATCGCCGGCGTGGCGGGGCTCGTTGCCGGGGCATCGGTGGTTGCAGCCGGTAGCAGGTCGACCGTGACCCGGGCCGAGCCGGCGTCTGCTTGCGTGGTCGTCACCCGGTAGGTTGCGTAGCGCGGGCCGGTCGTGAGCACCACCGAGTTGGGCGTGTCGCCAGGCGTGAGAGCGAGCAAGAAAGTTTGGGGCGGCAACGACGGCAGCGCGAGATCGAGCACATCGGCCTCGAACTGCACCACCAGCCGGCCGGGTTGAGCGGTCACGCGGGCTTCGGTCTGGGGCGTCACTTCAAAGGTCACCGCGACGTTAGTCGTGCCGGCGTCGACGCGGGCGACCACCCGAGGTGCGCGCAGCTCACCGACGATCAGCAGCCGAGCCGCGCGCCGCAGGTCCAGCCGCGTGTCGAGGATGAGCGACAGCGCGCGGGGTAGAAATTCGACCGGGACAAACCAGCGATTGTCACGGCGCGCTGGTGGCGACGGCAGTGACACGAGACGGCCACCGACCGACACCACGTTCTGGTCGGCGGTGAGTACGATCGAGCGGCCGCGCAGCGAGATGGTCAGGCCGCCCGCCAGGCGATCCTCGCGCGAGGTCGTGCCAAACGCGGTATTGACGTCGTCGACGGCGACGTAGTCCTGGTTGTTGATCGAGGTCAGCGGCAGCGGCTTGCGCCCGTCACGCGACAACACCGTTAGGGGAGCGGGCTGAGCGAACGTCATCAGCGCGGCGCCAATCATGGTCGCCATCACAAGGCCCGACACGACGAGGAAACGTCGGAGATTCAACCCGTCCATGATACCGCCTGCGCCAGCCGTCAGAGCCGCAACGCCATGAAGCGGGTGCCGGTAATGGGCGTGTCGTAATACGGCGCAATGTCGTGGAAGCCGAGCGTGAGGTACAAGCCTTGCGCATCGCCCATCATCGGCAGCGTATCGAGGCGGATCTCCTGGTACTCGAGCGAACGCGCCTCCTCCAGCAAGCGGAGAATCAACGCGCGCGCCAAGCCCTGGCCGCGCGCGGCCGGCGCCACGTAGAGTCGCTTCATCTCGCACGTCGATTCGTCGAGCGGACGCAGCGCGATGATTGCCTCGGGCTGTGCGCCCGCCTTGCCCGCGACGAGCAGAACGCCCCTCGGCGAAGCGTAGTCGCCCGGCAGTCCGTCGATTTCAGCATCGATCTCCTGAAATGCGAGGTCGAGCGCGATCCATGCCACGTATTCGCGGAGCAGCTGCCGAATTCGTGGCAGGTCGGCGCTGACGGCCGGCCGTATTTCGTATCCCATCGCGCGTTGTGGTCCCGTCAAGCTGTGCCGCGAAAGCGAAGTATTGCCCTCCCACCAGCCCGCGGCACCGATTGTTTTCCAACCGGACGCCGAGTGCCAGAGTCTTAGTGACGTGACGTTGGCTGAGCTCACGGTCCCGATGCTGATTGTGCCGCCGGCCCAGGACGTGGCCGACCCGGAACTGGTTCGCCTGGTGACACTTGCGAGGGGTGGCGACCGCGTCGCTTTTGGCCGGTTGATCGAGGACCATCTTCCCGCGGCGCGACGGGTGGCCCTTGCCGCCGTCGGGCAACCAAGCGATGCCGACGAAGCGGTGCAGGAAGCATCGGTCGCGGCCTGGAAACGCCTTGATGGGCTCCAGGACCCCGGCGCCTTCCGCGGCTGGTTCATGCGCATTGTCTGGCGCAAGGCGTTGGATCGGCGGCGCTCGTTGCGTAGCTGGTTCGAGCGCTTTGGCGGCGCCACCATCGATGCCAGCGGTACCCCGCATCTCCAGCATCCGGCGTCGGATGCTTCCCCGGACGCCGTCCTGATGGCGCGGCAACTGGAAGCCGCGATCGCCCAAGTAATCAAGGCCCTGCCGCGCCGGTTGCGCGACCCGTTCCTGCTGGCCGCCAGCGGCGATCATCGCTACGAGGACATCGCCACGTTGTTGTCGATTCCGATTGGCACCGTGAAATGGCGCATCTCGGAAGCGCGCCGGATGACGCGGGCCAAGCTGGAACGCATGGGACACGGAGCACGCCGATGATCGATTCTTCCCGTCACGAGCTGGACGAGGCGATCGATCGCGTAGCCGCGCAGATGGTTGCTGCCCCTGGCGACGACCGCATGCTGCAGCAAGTGCTCGCGCAGCTGCCGGAGCGCCCGGCGTCACCGTGGTTCCTCGCCAAGCCCGTGCAGCTGACGGCGGCGGCGGCGCTAGTGCTGTTCGCCTTCATCTATGCGCGAGCGGAGCGCGAAGCAGCGCCGATTGAACTGCGCCAGGCGGCGGTGGACGCGCCGGTCCCGAGCCAGCCGCCCAGGCCACGGCCTCACACCACTCAGGCCGTGACGGCCGACTCCCGACTGGCGACCCCCGTCTCCCGTCTTTCGTCGGCCATGGACCGCACTGACCACGAGCGCAGCCTGGTACCGATCGACGTCATTGAACCCATGGAACTGGGCGCGATCGCGGCCCCCGCACTGGAACTTGACGCCCCGGCGTCGCTCGAACCGCTTGTTCTGACTGACCTGTCATTGGCAACTAAAGGAGAGTCGTAATGCGAAGTGTTCTGGTTGGTGCGTTGTTGTTCGGCCTGGCCCTGTGGACCCCGCAGTGGTCCTCCGCACAGGATGCAGAACGTCAGTCGACGGGCTCAGGTACAGCCGCTGCTGGCAAGACGATGACGGCGACGACTTCGTCCGGCGAGTCGGTTACGGTCACGACCCAGGAGAAACCTGGCGCGAAGCCGCGCGTCGAGCCGGAGCCGGTTGGGCGCTGGGTGAGAGCCCTGACGAACGTTCAAGTGGAGCTGACGATCACCGATCAGAGCGGTGCCAAGACGGCAGAGAAGAAGACCGTGACGATGGTGGTGAGCAGCGGTTCATGGGGCCGCATTCGGTCCGCTGGAGCCATCAAGGTCACCGGCACCAGTCCGCCGGTGGTGGTGGACCTGAATGTCGATGCGCGGCCAATGGTGTCGGTCGATGGGCCGATTCAGTTGGAGCTGACGATCGCCTACAGCCCGCTCGGCTCGTCCTCGGAGGACGCCAGCAGCAAGCCGCCAACGGTGAATCAGAGCCTGACCGTTGTCCTGCAGAGCGGCAGGCCCCTCGTAATTTCGCAGGCCGCCGACCCGGTCGGCGACCGCAAGATCATCGTCGAGGCGAAGGCGACGGTCCTTAAATAGCAAATGGGGCGATAAGAAGACATTTGGTTGCACCGAACGCGACCCTGTGTGAAACTTCTCACATGATTCGCAAATCGAGCGCAGTGTTTGGCGCCCTGGCCTTGGCATGGACCGTGGCCACCGGCGTCAGCGTGTGGGCACAGGCAGCGCCAACTCCGGCCGGCCCGGCGGCGGTACCGGCCGAGGCCAAAAAGATGAAGGCGGCGTTTGCCTCGTCTCCGGCCGCGATCGAAGCTGGCAAAGTCCTCTATACGAAGTACTGCCGCTTCTGCCACGGCAACACGGGAGCGGGCGACAGCACGATGGCGCCCAAGTCCATGCAGCCGTCGAACCTGACCGACACCACGTGGACCCGCGGGTCTAGTGAAGGTGAGATCTTCTGGGTGATCCAGAACGGCGCCCCGCCCAAGTACGACATGAAGGGGCTCAAGGGCAAGATCACCGACGCCGACACCTGGAACCTCGTTCACTACGTCCGTAGCCTCGGTGGCGTTCCGAAGTCCTAAGGGCGCCAGCGCCTGGCCAAACTGGGCGCTCGCGATCCTGTTCGTGGTGACGATCGCGACGGCGGCTTGCGAGTTCGCGAGCCCCGGGCAGCCGTCTGGCATGGCCGATCGTTCCCGCTGGGGCACGTCAGCGGTGTTCACGCCCGCGCACGCCAGCTTCGGCGCCGCCGTGTCGTCTTTCTTCGACTCGCGTCCCGACAACGTCGAGCAGCCGTTCGATTTCTCCCATCAGATTCACCTGTCGAAGGGCGCGGTCTGCACCGATTGCCACACGGGGGTGGAAACCGGACCGCAGGCCGGCATCCCGACCGTCAACACCTGCATGGTCTGCCATTCGCAGATCGCCACCGATCGGCCGCTGATCCAGAAGCTGACCGAGATGCACACCAAGGGCCTCGACCTGGCGTGGAATCGCGTCTACGACTACCAGCCGCAGGCGCACGTCCGGTTCCAGCACTCCCCGCATATTCGCGCGAAGGTCGAGTGCTCGACCTGTCACGGCAACCAGGCGGAGCAGACCGTCGCCCGCCGCGCCGTGAACATGAACATGGCGTTCTGCGTGAACTGCCACAAGGAAAAACAGGCGTCGAACGACTGCCTGACGTGTCATTACTGACCGCGTGAGCCCCATGGATCGCCGACACTTCATCAAGCTCACCGCCATCACCGGCACGACCGCTGCGCTGACCGCCTGCGGCAATCCCGAAAATCAGATCATTCGTTTCATCCCGGAAGACGACCTTATTCCGGGCATCGCGACCTGGAAGCCAAGCATCTGCCCGCTCTGCAGCGCCGGCTGCGGCGTAATCGCCCGGGTCATGGAAGGCGAGGCCGAGGTGTTCCGCAACGGCCAGCCCGGCATGATCAAGATGGGGCTGGCGAAGAAGCTCGAAGGCAACCCCGAGGACGCGATCAGCCAGGGCAAGTTGTGCGCGCGCGGCCAGGCGGCGATCCAGATCACCTACCATCCGGATCGTCTCGACAAACCGAAGAAGCGGTCTGGCGAGCGCGGCAGCGGCCAGTTTGTCGACATCACGTGGGATGCCGCGATCACGGAGCTCACCGGCAAGCTGAATGAACTGGCGGCCGCAAACGACCAGGCTTCGCTCGCGTTCCTGGCCAAGCCGCGTCGCGGACGCCGGCTCGACCTGGTCGCCGACCTCTTGCAGCGATTCGGCGCCAAGCCGCCGGTGACCTACGAGTTCTTCTCGGACGAGGTGCTGCGGCGCGCGAATGCCGTCACGTTCGGCTCGCATCAATTGGCGACGGTCGATTTCGAGAATGCCCAGTACGTCCTCTCCTTCGGCGCCGACTTCCTTGGCACGTGGAATTCTGCCGTCGCGCAGAGCGTGGCCTATGGGCGCATGCGCCAGGCGGGCCCGGCCGCGAGACCGAAGTTCGTCCACGTCGATGCGCGGCTGACCCAGACGGGCGCCAACGCTGACGAGTTCGTGGCCTGCAAGCCTGGCACTGAAGGCCTGCTGGCGATGGCGATTGCCACGGCGTTGAACAAGACCGCGGATGCCGGCGACTACGCTCCGGCGAGAGTCGCCGAGAAGACCGGCGTGCCGGTCGAGAAGATCGAGCGCCTGGCGCGCGAGTTTGCCGCTCACAGCCCCGCCGTGGCCATCATCGGTGGCGCGCCGCTCGCCCACACCAACGCCGTGTTCCACGCGCACGCGGTCAATACGTTGAATCTCGCGGCCAACGCGTTGAACCAACCGGGTGGACTGTCGTTCGTGCCGCAGGGGAGCCAAACGGCGACCCGCCCACTCCAGGAGATTCTCGACGCGGCCCCGAAGGTCTTGCTGATCGACGACGTGAATCCGGTGTTTGCATCGCCGGCGTCGTGGAAGGTGATCGATGCACTGAAGCGCGTGCCCTTCATCGTGAGCTTCGGGTCGTTTGTTGATGAAACCAGCGCGCTGGCCGACTTGATTCTGCCGGATCACTCGTTCCTCGAATCATGGGTGGATGCCGCGCCGGAAAGCGGATCGGCCAAGGCCGCCCCGAGCAAGTTCGGACCGGTGATGCGGCCGCTCTACGATACGCGTGCAACTCCCGACCTGCTGCTCGAAGTGTCGCGCCGATTGGCGACGCCAATCGCCCCGGCGCTCCCGAACACGTTCGAGGAGTTCCTCAATACCGAAAGCGCTGCCAAGGCCTCAAGGCCTCAAGACCTCAGGACCTCAGGTTCTGTGGCTTGGACCGAGCCCGTCTTTGATGGCGAGGCGTCTCAATATCCGTTTCACCTCATGCCTTACGCCTCGCAGGGTCTTTACGACGGGTCGCTTGCGCACCTGCCGTGGCTGCAGGAAATGCCGGATCCGATGACCTCTGGCATGTGGTGCAGCTCGGTCGAGATCAACGAGAAGAAGGCGCGCGAGCTTGGCATCGCGCAGGGCGACCTGATTGAGGTCACTTCGACCCAAGGCAGCGTGCGCGCGCCGGCGTTTCTCAATCCCGGCATTGCGCCCGATGCGGTGGCGATGGCGGTCGGCCAGGGTCACACCAACTTCACGCGCTACGCGAGCAACCGCGGCGTGAACCCGATTGCGATTCTGGCTCCGGCGACGATCGCCGAGACCGGGACGCTCGCGTGGTCGGCCACGCGAGTAAGGATCACCAAGGTCGGCGAACCTGATGTCGACTCCTTAATCCTGTTTGGCGGCGCCACGCGTGAACGGCCCGACTGGACGCACGGCAGGGGAGACGAGCACTAAATGGCGTATCGATGGGGGATGGCGGTCGACCTCGACAAGTGTACGGGCTGCGAAGCCTGCGTGACGGCCTGCCATGCCGAGAACAACATTCCGACGGTGTCGCCTCAGCAGGCCGCGCGCGGCCGCGCCATGCACTGGATTCGCGTCGAGCGCTATTACGAAGGCGACTTCCCGGACGTGCGCGTGAAGTTCCGCCCGGTCCTCTGCCAGCACTGCGACAACGCGCCGTGCGAGGCGGTGTGCCCGACCTATGCGAGTCATCAGAACGAGGACGGGCTCAACGCGCAGGTCTACAACCGCTGCATCGGCACGCGCTACTGCGCCAACGCCTGCCCGTACAACGTCAGGTTCTTCGACTTCTTCAATCCGGCGTGGGAGAAGCCGCTGCATCTGCAGCTCAACCCGGACGTGTCGGTGCGCGAGGTC
>JANMUX010000166.1:0-39305 GCA_031392125.1 Acidobacteriota bacterium
GCGAGCCGCTCCGACGCCACTAGCGACACGTTGTCGGAGCTCGGCCGCGCGTGGTCCCTGGCCGGAGACCTGCCGGCGGCAGAGCGTGCGCTGCGACAGGCCGTGGCTCGCCTGCCGGTCGCGCCTGAGGCCTACCTGCAATTGGCCGACGTGACCGTACGGGACGGACGTGTGCAGGATGCCCGCGATGCGCTGCTCAAGTACGCGACGCTGGTTGGCGACGAGAAACCAATTGCCGATGTCAGCGTTCGAATCGCCGACCTGTCGATGCGGCTGGGAGAGCCGGCAATAGCCATGCGTTGGTTCGACCGCGCCATCGACGAGTCGGGGCCGAGTCCCGCGCTGCAAGTGAAACTGGCCGATGCCGCCTGGAAGAGTGGCGACATTTCGCGCGCGCATCAAGTGGTCGATGAAGGACTGGCGGCAGAGCCTGGGAACCGCTCGTTGGTGCAGCTGAAAAGACGCTTGCCGTGACACTAGCCCAGGTCCTACGTTTTGGGATCGATCGCGTCACGGAGACCGTCGCCGAGAAAGTTGAAGCCGAGCACGACGATTGCCAGGAATAGCCCTGGGAAAATCGTGAGGTGCGGCGCATCAAGCAGATGCACTCGCCCGCCGTTGATCATGGTTCCCCAGCTTGGAGTCGGCGGCTGAACCCCCAGCCCCAGAAAACTCAGCGCCGCTTCCGACAGCATCGCGCCGGCCATGCCGAGCGTCGCCTGAACCAGTACGGGCGGCAGCGCCGTCGGCATGACATGACGCGCGAGCACCCGAACCGTACCGGCGCCGAGCGCCCGGGCGGCGACGACATATTCGAACTCTCGCGCGCGAAGTACCTGGCCGCGCACGAGCCGCGCGTAGCCGACCCATCCGATCACGGCGAGAGCTAGCACCACGTTGGTCAGGCTCGGTCCCAGCATCGCGACCAGGGCAATGGCCAGCAGCATGCCGGGAAAGGCCATCAGGACGTCCATGAGGCGGCCGATCACCTGGTCGATGCGACCGCCGAAGTAGCCCGAGACCGCGCCAACGATCATGCCGACCGTCGACGACACGCCGACCACGATGATGCCGACCAGCAGCGACACGCGCGCGCCGAGCAAGACCCGCGCGAGAATGTCTCGGCCGAGTTCGTCGAGGCCAAACCAGTGCCGCCACGTCGGCCCCTGTAAGCGGTTCGCCAGGTCCTGGGCGCTCGGGTCCCACGGCAGCAGCCACGGCGCCAACAGCGCCGACAGCACCACGACGGCGACAATGGCAAAGCCGAGCCGGGTCATTCGAGGCGGATCCTCGGATCCAATACGCCATACATGATGTCGGTGACCAGATTCACAGTGACGTAGGTCACCGCAATCAGCAGGATGCAGCCCTGCACCATCGGGTAGTCACGGAAACCGATCGACTGGATTAACAACCGCCCAATGCCAGGCCAGGCGAAAATCGTTTCGGTAATCACGGCGCCTGTGAGCACGGCGCCAAACTGCAGCGCCACGATTGTCACGAGTGGAATCAGGCTGTTGCGCATGGCATGCCCGAGGACGGCGGCCGCCGGTGACGCGCCGCGGGCGCGCGCCGCGCGGACATACAGTTCGCCGAGTTCTTCGAGCAGGCTGGCGCGAGTCATGCGCGCCAGGATGGCCGACAGCGCCAGACCCAACGATACGGCCGGCAATACCAGGTGGCCCGGTGTGCCCCGGCCTGACACGGGCAGCCACCCGAGTTCGACCGAGAACAAAATAGCGAGCAGCGGTCCTAACCAGAAGTTCGGAATCGAAATGCCCGCCAACGAGAATGTCATCGCCGCATGGTCCGCAAAAGTCCCCTTCCAGACCGCCGCGATGATGCCCAGGGGGATTGCCAGCAGGATGGCTACCATCATGGCCGCCAGTGCCAATTCGGCGGTGGCCGGGACACGCTCCGCGATCATCAGCGTGACCGGCTGACCGGTGCGAAACGACGTCCCCAGGTCGCCCGTGATCGCATTTCCAAGAAACGCGGCGTACTGCGCGGGCAGCGGGCGGTCTAGACCGAGGTTGGTCCGTAACTCGGCAATGTCTTGCGGTGCGGCACCGTCGCCAAGCATGGCCTGCGCGGGATCGCCCGGCACCAGGTGGATCAACGCGAACACCAGCGTCGCGACGCCAAGCAACACCGGGATTGTGAGCAGCAGGCGCCGGATCAGAAAGCGGGTCACCGGGCTCATTCTAATGCGTGGGCGCCGGCAGCCCGCTCGACCACGGGCAGATCCAGCCGGGCCATCAGCTTGGCCAACCCCTGGCGCGAGACGCCGAGTTCGCGCGCCGCCGCAATCGGCCGGCCGCCAGCACGCGCGAGGGCGGCGCGCACGAAATGCATCTCGAAGACCCGCCGCGCTTCGGCCAGTGTGGCGCGTCTCGCGATCGCCGTCGAGCGCGTGATGTGGCCGGGCAGGCCATGCGCGCCGATCACACCCTTCGGCGGGCCGGCGACCATCGCCGAGGCGAGTACGTTCTGCAGCTCGCGCACGTTGCCGGGCCAGTCGTACCCGCCGAGCGCGGCCAACGCCGATGGCGACAGCACCGCTCGGCTCCCGGTGCGCGCCGCCAGTACTGACCACAGATGGCGTACGAGCGCCGGCAGATCCTCGAGCCGATCACGCAAAGGCGGAATGGCAATCCGCAGAACGTCGAGGCGATAGCGCAGGTCGGCTCGGAACCGCTCCGCTTGCACCTCGGCCGCCAACGGCCGGTTGGTGGCGGCGACTATTCGCGCATCGACCTTCCTCATGTGGGACTCCCCCAGCCGGCGAACCTCGCCTTCCTGAATCGTTCGCAGCAGCTTCGCCTGGACGCGCGCGCTGAGCTCGGCGACTTCGTCGAGGAACAAGGTGCCGCCCTGCGACTCCTCGAACAGGCCCAGTCGTTCGGCAATGGCACCGGTGAAGGCGCCACGCGTGTGGCCAAACAGCTCGGCCTCCACCAGGTCATCGGTCAAGGCCGCGCAGTTGAGCGCGCAGAATCGACGGCCCCGCCGCGCGCTGGCCGCGTGCACGGCGCGCGCTACCAGTTCCTTGCCCGCTCCACTCTCGCCCTCGATCAACACGGGAAACGGCGAGACCGCTGCTCGTAGTACGGACTGTCGCACCTGCTGCATGGCCTGGCTCTGGCCGATCAGTTCCGGCATCAGTCCCGTGGCTTCGTCGGGCGTGCGCACCTGCTGCGACATCTCGCACATCGCCGGTGCTGCCGCGGTCGCGGCCAGTCGCAGGATCAGCGCAATATCCTGGGCCACCACTGGTGCGCCAATTGCCCAATGGCACCACACGGCGCCCACGATGGTCGCCCCGTAGCGGATGGGCCAGGCGGCCTCGACCGCCTGGCCACACTCGACCGGCGCTACCGCAAGTCCGGTGTCGAGGACGCGGGAAGCGACCGCGAGTTGTGCAGCGCGCGGCGCCATGGCGCCGCAGAACGCCACGGCCAGCGGCTCGTCGCGATGCCGCGCCACGAAGGCGACCGTTGACGCCGCCAGCCGTTCGCGAACCAGCGTCGATGCGCGCGTAAGGGTGGTGGCGCCGTCCTCCACTTCCTGGCATGCGCGAAGGATCTCCAGGAACGTATCGACCATGGCGGGGTCATTCACGGTTTCGGCGGGCCCCGCCAGGATCTGCCCGCGCAGTTGATCGGCTTCGTCGCCGTCAACGCCTATCAGCGCCGCGCGTGCCTCGAGCAGGCGCCGCTGGGAGATCAGGCACCGCGCCAAAGCGCATCGCGCCGACGAGTGCTCGGGACCCGGCGTTGTGAGCAGGACGCCCCAGCGAGCAGTCGCCTCGGCATCGACGATGCGGCCATTGGCGTGAAGCTCGCGGGCTCGCACAATCAATTCGTCCGGGCCCATCACCGCCTCGCCTGTGCCGCGCTCGTGCACCTGAAAGGCCGCCGGCATCAGTCGCGGACGCCACGTGCGATTGGCGGTGGCGGTACGAACCACCAGGTGCGGACGAGCGTCCTTGGTGGCCAGTCGAAACAGCGCGAGCGTCGCATCCGGTGAGAGGCGGGCGTCGGTGGCGAAGATCACGATCGAGCGGTCCTTCAACCACGATGGCCATCGCCATCGGGCTTGTGAGAGCACCGCGCCGAGGGCATCGGCGGCCAACGGCACGAACCCGGCCAGCCGGGCCTCGCGCGCCAGCAAACGATGCAGGCGCGCCCAACTTGCGACCGACGGCTCGACGAGGTCGAGCGCCCGGGGGCGGCCATCGCGGGCGTCGGCCAGCGCCGCCCGAAACGCATCGAGCGTCGCGGTCGGGTCGGCCTCGACTGGAAAGCCTCCGGCCAGTCGCTCCCACACCTCGATGCGTGACTGCCCGCGCAGGTCGAAGTCAATCAACGACCCGTGCGCGCGCGTTGCGAACAACGACGGCAGGGTCTTCGAGGTCGCGCGGCGCAGGTGCCAGCGAATGCCCCCACCCGTGGCCAAATCGAGCGCGCGTCCTCCCGACACCAGGTAGCGATCGTGCATCAGCATGCCGCTCTCAGTGCAAACAGAGGGCCTTCCGCGGATTGCGGGTTTACGAGCGGTACGACCTGTCCGGCCAACCAGACGTCGCAGTTTCTTCGTATAGAATGTTCGTCGGATGCTGCGTTTTTTGACTGCCGGAGAATCGCATGGCCAGGGCCTCATCGCTCTTCTCGAAGGTCTGCCGGCCGGAATGGCGATTGATGCCGATGCCATGACACTCGAGCTGCGGCGCCGCCAGGGCGGCTACGGCCGCGGACGCCGCATGGTGATCGAGTCTGATCGGGCCGAGGTGTTGTCGGGTGTGCGGCGCGGCCGCACGACGGGCGCGCCGGTTGCCCTCCTGGTTCGCAACAAGGATTGGGAAAACTGGCAGAACACCATGCACGTCGAGCCGCAGGCCCCGGCCGGTTCGACCGGCGCCAATCGCGCGGCGGTGGTCCGCCCCCGTCCCGGTCACGCCGACCTGGCGGGAGCACTCAAATACGACCACGACGACATTCGCGACGTGCTGGAGCGCGCCAGTGCCCGAGAAACCGCTGCCCGCGTGGCGGCTGGCGCGATCGCTCGTCAACTGCTCGCGGCAATCGGCTGCGACCTGACCAGTCACATTACCGGCATCGGTGCGGTGACCGTCGCGGCTGGCACCCACGTATCCTTCGAGGCGTGCACGGCGATGGACCTCGAAGCGCCGCTCAGGTGCGTCGACAGCGCACTCGAGCAGACGATGATTGCGGCGATCGATGCCGCGAAAGAAGCTGGCGACACGCTTGGCGGATCGTTTGAAGTGATCGCCCGCAACGTGCCGGTGGGCCTGGGCAGTTATGTGCAGTGGGATCGCAAGCTTGACGGACGGCTGGCGCAGGCGCTGATGTCGATTCCCGCTATCAAGGCCGTGGCCATCGGCGACGGCGTCGAAGGCGCGCGCCGCCCCGGGTCGCAGGTCCACGACGAGATCGTCGCCGACCTGGCTGCTGCGGCCGCGGGCCTGCCGGTGATCAAGCGGCCCACCAATCGTGCCGGCGGGCTCGAGGGCGGCGTCACCAACGGCGAGGAGCTGCGCGTCACCGGCTTCATGAAGCCCATCTCGACGCTGATGAAGCCCCTGCGCTCGGTCGACTTGACCTCGCTCGAAGAAGCCCCGGCGGCGATCGAACGCAGTGACGTGTGCGCGGTGCCCGCGGCCGCCGTGGTGGCTGAGGCGATGGTCGCGTTGGTGTTGGCAGACGCGGTGCTCGATCGCTTCGGCGGTGATTCCATGGCCGACCTGCTCTCGCGCGTGAAGAGCGCTGACGCCAAGATTCGCGGCCGTTTGTCGCGCCGCCCCGCGCCTGCCCAGGCCTGATTCGTGCTGCGTCCCATCCTGCGGCTCGGGGACTCGATCCTGACCGAGCCCGCGCAACCAGTGGCGGCCATCACCACGGAGGTCGAGGCTCTGATCGACGACATGATCGAGACGATGTACGCGGCGCCCGGCATTGGCCTGGCCGCGCCACAGATTGGCGTGTCGTTGAGGATTTTCGTAGTGGACTTGTCGGTCGGCCGAGATCCCGCGGGCCTGTCGGTGATGATCAATCCCGAGTTCGTCGAACGCGAGGGCATGCAACTCGAGGAAGAAGGCTGTCTCAGCGTGCCGGGCTTCACCGCGACCGTCGCCCGGCCCAAGCGTGTTGTGGTCAAGGGCCTCGACCGCAGTGGCGACGAGCATCGTCTCGAGGGCACCGGCCTGTTGGCGCGCGCGCTTCAGCACGAAATGGATCACCTGCAATGCTGCTTGTTCGTCGACCGTCTCCGCGGCATCTCGCGCGACCTGATCCTGCGCAAGATCAAGAAACTTTCGAAAGCCGGCAAGTGGTGAGGCGCTGAATGGCGTTGCGCGTCGCTTTCTTTGGCACGCCGGCCTTTGCGGTTCCGACCCTGGACCGCCTGGCCCATTCGCCGCACCAGGTGACCGGTGTGATCACTCAACCCGATCGGCCGCGCGGACGCGGGCAGCAGATCAGCGAGGCGCCCGTGAAGGGACTCGCCCTGGCGCTCGGGCTGCCGGTGTTGCAACCCGAACGCCTGGCCCGCGACCAATTCGAAGCCGCGTTCGTAGCCCTGAATGCCGACATCGGCGTAGTGGCCGCCTACGGCAAGATCCTGCCCGATTGGCTGTTGGCGACGCCGCGTCTGGGCCTGGTCAACGTTCACGCTTCGTTGCTGCCGCGTTATCGTGGCGCCTCGCCCGTTCATCGTGCCGTAATTGGCGGCGACGCCGAGACCGGCGTCACGGTCATGCGCGTCGTGAAGGCGCTCGATGCGGGCCCCATGCTGTCGAGCGTTCGTGTGCCGATCGACGGGGACGACACCACCACCATGGTTGAAGCGGCGCTCGCCATTCGCGGAGCCGATTGCCTGATGGCTACACTCGACGACCTCGAGCACGGACGAGCCGAAGAGACCGCCCAGGACGAAACCCTGGTCACCTACGCACCGAAGTTGACCAAGGCCGAGGGGCTGGTCGACTGGGGGCGGCCGGCCGGTGACATCCATAACCTGATTCGCGGCCTGTGGCCGTGGCCGCACGCTTACACATTTCTGGATGGCACGCGGCTCATCCTGCATCGCTCGAGAATCTCGACACTGCTGTCAACAGCTGCCGCGGGCACCCTTCTCGCCGCCTCGGCCAGCGATGGCTTGCACGTAGCCTGCGGTGATGGCGCGATTGAGGTTCTCGAACTGCAACTCGAGGGCAAGCGCGTGATGAGCGCGCGCGATGCCATGGCGACCCGCCTGCTCAAGTCCGGCGCACGCTTTTCCACACCATGATTGCCCCGGCGCGGCTTGCTGCACTTGCTGCGCTTCGCCTGATTGACAGCGATCGGCTTGACATGGGCGAAGCGATTGCCCGCGTACGCAAGCCCCTGACCGATGAACGCGATCGCGCCCTGTTGCTCGAGATCGTCTCGGGTACCCTCCGCATGCGCGCCGCTGTCGATCATCAGCTGGCGTCGCGGCTGACGCGCCCCCTCGGGCGTCTCGACGACATGGTGCGCGAGATCCTGCGCATGAGCGCATTCCAGTTGATGTACCTCACCCGCACGCCCTCGTCGGCCGTGATCAACGACGCGGTCGACCTCACCCGTCGCGGCGGCAAGACGAGTGCGACCGGCCTGGTCAATGCCGTGCTGCGATCGCTGAACCGCGATCGCCAGAAATTGACGTGGCCGAAACGGCCGGCCGATGCGTTGGACCTGGGCGCCATGGCCAGGTACTTCAGCATCGTGCACTCGCATCCCGAGTGGCTGGTCACTCGCTGGCTCAGCCGCCACGGCAGTGACGATACCGAACGGTGGCTCGAGTTCAACAATCGCGCGCCGGCGTTGTGCCTGATCCCCAACCGGACGCAGGCCTCGCGCCAGGCGCTGCAGGAGGAGTTGGCGTCCGACGGCATAGAGACGCAGCCGACGGTTCACGCGGCACACGGCCTGCATGTTCTGAGCGGACCCGCGCTCAGCTCCCGGGCTTTTCGCGAGGGGCGCTGCCTGGTGCAGGACGAAGCCTCACAGCTGATTGGCGAACTGGTCGGGGCGCGGCGAGGGGACCGGATTCTCGACCTGTGTGCCTCGCCTGGTGGCAAGACCGTCGCCATGGCCGCCGACCTCGGTCCGTCGGGACTGCTGGTCGCCGCCGACGTTCGTCGCCATCGCCTCCGCGTGTTGACCGACACCCTGACCCGGTGCCGGCTCACCCGCGCCCGCGTCCTCCACGTGCCGGCGTCTGGGACGCTGCCGTTCAAAGATGGCGCGTTCGACCGGGTCCTGATCGATGCGCCGTGCTCAGGGTTGGGCACCGTACGACGCGATCCTGACATCCGCTGGCGCGTGGCGGAGGACGACTTACCGGGCCTGGCCGCGACCCAGCTGACCCTGCTGCAGCGGGCGGCCTCGCTCGTGCGCCCAGGCGGCACGGTGGTGTATAGCACCTGCTCCAGTGAGCCCGAAGAGAATCAGCAGGTCGTCGCGGCGTTCGTGGCGGCGCAGCCCGGGTTTGTCGAGACGCGCGTGCACCAGACGCTGCCCTTCCGCGACGGCCTGGAGGCGTTCTTTGGCGCGGTGCTCGAGCGCCGCGCTTAACCGTTGCATTCGGTAGCACTTAAGCCCGTCAGCGGCGCAGCACTTGAGCGCCTCGGTGTAGTACCATTGCCGGTTGTCCATGGCGATCGGAACCAGAGTTTGGGGCGTCGGCAAGATCCTGTTGCTGACGGGAGCCCTCGCCGGAACTTTCCTGGTGTTTGCCGGCATTGCCATGCGCGTTGCGGTTCGCGCGCGCCAGGTGACGGTACCCAACCTGGTCGGGCAGTCGTTAAGCAATGCCACCAACCAGGCGTCGACGCTGGATCTCCAACTCCGGGTGGATCCCGCCAGGCGGCCCGATCCGAAAGTGCCGGCCGGTCATGTCTTGCTGCAGGAGCCGACGTCCGGATCGGCGGCCCGCCGTCAGCGCAGTGTGCGTGTTGTACTGAGCGCGGGCGCGCACGTCGCGCTGGCGCCGAGCCTGCTCGGTGAGACGCAGCGATCGGCGGAGATTCGCGTGGCGCAAGACGGCTTGTCAATCGGGGCCGTCACCGAAATTCGCTCGGCCCTTTATCCTCCCGATGTCGTCGTCGCACAGGATCCGCCCGCGTCAACCCAGACCGCCGAGATCCGCCTGCTGGTGAATCGCGGTGAGGATCGCGCGACCTACGTGATGCCCGACTTGATTGGCCTGAACGGCGATCGCGCGGCCGACGTCATGCGCATTCGCGGCTTCCGCGTGTCAATCACTGCGCAATCATCCGCTGCCGCCATTCCGCCTGGTGTGGTCGTGCGTCAATCGCCCGCCGGTGGATACCAGGTGCACCCTGGCGATCCCATCGCTCTCGAGGTCAGCCGGTGACGATTCGCCTGGCCCCATCCATCCTGTCGGCCGATTTCTCCGCGCTCGGCCGCGACATCGACGCGGTCACACGCGGCGGGGCCGACCAGGTGCACGTGGACGTCATGGACGGCCACTTCGTGCCCAACATCACGATTGGTGTGCCGGTGGTCAAGTCACTGCGCAAGGCGACCACGTTGCCGCTCGATGTCCACTTGATGATCATGGACCCCGATCGCTTCCTCGAACCGTTCATCGATGCCGGCGCCAACATGGTGTCGGTGCACGTCGAGGTGCTGCCGCACCTGCACCGTACCGTTGAGCAGATCAAGAAGTTCGGCGCGAAGGCGGGCGTGGTCCTCAATCCGTC
This sequence comes from Acidobacteriota bacterium, assembly GCA_031392125.1. Lineage (GTDB taxonomy): Bacteria > Acidobacteriota > Vicinamibacteria > Vicinamibacterales > UBA2999 > 12-FULL-67-14b. Next base: position 9,767 of record JANMUX010000166.1, read on the forward strand.
GACTCCCGTGTCGGCGATCGAAGAAGTGGCCGGCGATGTCGACTTCGTGTTGGTGATGTCGGTCAACCCGGGATTTGGTGGACAAGTGTTCATCCCGCGAAGCCTGGCGAAGATCCGCGCCGTGCGCGCGTTGCTCGATCGCGCCGGTAACCGGGCGGCGCCGATCGAAGTGGATGGCGGCGTCGACATGAACACCGTGGCGTCAGTCGTGGAAGCGGGCGCCGACTGGCTGGTTGCCGGCCAGGCCATTTTCGGGACGGCTGACGCCGAGAAGGCGGCGCGAGCACTCAAGGCCGCCGCGCAGCGCGCCGCACGCGGCGGCAGCCAGTGACCCCCGCTGCCCGCGTCACGTCGTCTCAGGTGAGGGTCCGCTACGCCGAGACCGACAAGATGGGCGTGGTTTACCACTCCAATTACCTGGTGTGGTTCGAAATTGGCCGCACCGACTGGCTGCGCGAGACGGGCTGGACCTACCGGGCGATGGAAGAAGACGGATTTCAGCTTCCAGTCATCGAGGCGCACTGCGCATACAAGCTAGGAGCGCGGTATGACGATGAGCTCGAGATTCGGACGCGGGCGGAACAGCTGTCGCCGGTGCGCATAAGGTTTGACTACGAAGTGTTGCGGTGCGCCGATGGTGTACTGCTTGCCACGGGACAGACGGTTCACGCCACGATGGGACCGTCGAAGCGTCCATCAAGACTGCCGGCTCGGATAAGGGACACGTTCGCATGAAAGCTCTGGTCACCGGCGGCGCGGGATTCATCGGCTCAACTCTCAGCGAACGGCTGCTCGAGCAGGGCGCGACCGTCCGTGCCATTGACGCCTTTACCGATTTTTATCCGCGGCCTCTCAAGGAGCGCAACCTCGAGAACCTGCGCGGACGCTCAGGCTACGAGTTTGTCGAGGGTGACCTGCGCGACGTTGACCTCCACTCGGTGCTCGACGGGGTGACGCACGTATTTCACCTCGCGGCGCAGGCGGGTGTTCGCAGGAGCTGGGGCAAAGAGTTCTCGGTCTACACGGGGTTGAACGTCGATGCCACCCAGCGGCTGCTCGAGGCGTGCGTCGGCAAGCCGATCGAGCGGCTGGTCTATGCGTCCAGTTCCTCGGTCTACGGCGATGATGTCGTGATCCCGATGACCGAGACGGCCCTGCCGCAGCCGGTATCGCCTTACGGCGTCACCAAGCTGGCGGCCGAACAGCTGTGCCACTTGTACTTCGTCAACTACGGCGTCCCCACCGTTTCGCTGCGCTATTTCACCGTCTACGGGCCGAGGCAGCGCCCCGACATGGGCTTTAACCGCTTCTTTTCGGCGATTCTCAGCGGCCAGCCGCTGATCCAGTTCGGCGATGGGCTGCAGACGCGGGACTTCACCTTCGTGGCCGATGCCGTCACGGCCACGGCCGCGGCCGCCGTCCGCGGAGTGCCCGGGCGCGTCTACAATATTGGCGGGGGCTCGCGCGTCTCCCTGCGGGAGGTCTTTGACCTGTTAGCCCGCGTCTCTGGCCGCAAGGTCACGATCGATCAACAGGGCCCGCAAAAGGGCGATATGCGCGACACGTACGCCGACACGACGAGGGCCAGACACGACCTGGCGTTTGCGCCGTCGGTGACACTCGAAGAAGGACTTCGGGCCATGTGGCGCTGGATGGAAGCGACGAAAGCATGAGTGGGATTCGACTGGCGACGGCGTTGGCCCTGGTGGCCGCGCTAGCGGGTGGGTGCGCGGCGAAATCGGCCATCTTGCCGGCAGGCACGGCAGACGCGGACAAGTTCCTGTTTGACCGCGGAAGCGAGGCGGCGAAGGACCGGAAGTGGCTGAACGCCCGCGAGTACTTCCGTAACCTGGTCGACAATTATCCGCAGAGCCCGTATCGCCCCGACGCCAAGCTCGCTCTTGGCGACACCTATCTCGGAGAGAAGACGACCGAGTCGTTGCTGCTTGGGGCGAACGAGTTCCGCGAATTCCTCACGTTCTATCCCACGCATCGACGGGCGGATTACGCGCAACTGCAGCTCGCCCGGTCGTTCACCGGACAAATGCTCGCGCCCGAGCGCGACCAATCGGCGACCAGGGATGCAATCAAGGAGATAGAAATCTTCCTGCAGCGGTTCCCGAACAGCCCCCTGATTGCAGATGCGCGCACGCTTGAACGCGAAGCCCGTGATCGCCTGAGCGAAGCGAATTATCGCGTGGGATTCTATTACTTCCGGGTGAAGTGGTACACCGGTGCGATTGATCGTTTCCGTGAAATTCTGAAAACCGACCCCGCCTACACCAACCGCGACGCGGTGTATTATCACCTGGCCGAGTCGTTGTATCGAGACGGCCGGCCGGAAACCAAGCCAGAAGCGCTCCCCTACTATGAACGCTTGCTCCGGGAATTCGAGAAAAGTGAGTACCTCGAGTTGACGCAGAAACGCGTCGCGGAGCTCAAGGGCGGGTCACCCGCCGGAAAGTAGGCCAGTAATGCGCATCAGCGTCGCCCTTACCGCCATGTCACTCATGGCGGCGGGCCCGGTTTGGGCCCAATCGACTCCCAACCTCGCCAGCCGAACCACCCTTCCATCGCACGTCATGTGCGCGGATGTTCTCGCTCCGGCACTGCCGGCCGCGACCATTCGCATCAAGGGCTCGCACCATCCGCAAGTGCGCCTCGCGATGAACCGAGGCGATCTCGCCGTGGTCGCGCGCACGCCCGGTGATGGGCTCGCGGTCGGCCAGCGCTACCTTGTTCGCCGCCTGCCGGTCGGCTCGCAGGCGATCCTGCCAAAGGAAGGCGGCTATCTGCCCATCCGGACGCCAGGGTGGGTTACCATCACGGCCCTCGACGACGTGAATGCGATGGCGCAGATTGATTATTCCTGCGACGCGATTGAACCCGACGACTTCCTCGAGCCGTATGTGGAGGTCGCCCTCCCCACCGCAGGCGACACCGCCCTCGCGCCGGATTTCAGTGAACGCGTTACCGTGCTCCCCGGCCAGGACGGCCGCCAGATGTTCGCCCACGGCGATACCTTCTCGATCGCGCGGGGCGCTGCGGACGGCGTGGCCGTCGGTGCCCGCTACGCGATCTATCGCGATCGCAAGGACGGCAAGCCGCTGGTGCACATTGGTGAGGCGATTGTCACCGACCCGACGGCGACCTCGGCGAAGCTGTTGTTGATGACCACGACGCACCCCGTGGATATCAATGATGTCGCGGTGCCCCGCCGGTAAATTACTCCGCGCGGCAGTCGAGCCGACGTGTGGCGCTTAACTGATTTTCTTTTCCCGGGCCGACTTCGCCGTTTCGAAGTCGGCCACTTTCTCGACGCGGCTGCCCATCGCCTTCTGGAATCCCTGGTAGTAGTCAATGGCCGACACCACGGCCGCCAGCAGCACGACCCACATCGCGGCCTGCCCCAACACCAGCAATGCCGGCACGCGCTCCCAGCCGAGAATCAAGAGCAGGATCGCGACCACCTGCGACGCCATCTTGAACTTGCCCAGCCCCGAGGCGGGCATCGACAGCCCGCGTGAGTAGGCGAGGTTTCGCAAGCCGGTGACGGCAATCTCGCGGCCGATGATCACGCCCACCATCCAGGCCGATGCCAGGCCGAGTTGAACGAGCGACACCAGCGTGGCCGAGATGAGGAGCTTGTCAGCCAGTGGATCGAGAATCTGGCCCAGGGTGGTGACTTGCTTGCGGCGGCGCGCGAGGTAACCGTCGAGCCAGTCGGTGAGCGAGGCGAGACCGAAGATGGCGGCAGCCACGAGCTCGACCGGCAGACCGACGACGAGCCGGCCCTCGAATTTCGTCAGCAGCACCGAGACCAGCACCGGCACCAGGAATATCCGTGCGACCGTGAGGCTGTTCGGCAGGTTCATGTCTACCGCCGTCATTCTACCCTTCGGTCGTGTAACATGGAAGTTTGTCATGAAGGCCATTCTTCTTGCTGGAGGCAAGGGCACGCGGCTGCGGCCGCTCACGCTCCACACGCCCAAGCCCGTCGTGCCGATCTTCGACCGCGCCTTTCTCCACTACCAGATTGACCAGCTCAAGCAGGTCCCGGAGATCGACGAGGTTATTCTCAGCCTGAACTACCAGCCGCGCCGGATCGAAGATGTCTTCGGTGACGGTACGGGCACCGGCGTTCGGCTGCGCTACGTCGTCGAACCAGCGCCGCTTGGCACTGGCGGCGCGGTGCGCTACGCCGCCCAGGGCGTAACCGACACCCTCGTCGTGTTCAACGGCGATGTCATGACCAGCGTCGACGTCAACGCCGTGGTGCAACTGCACCGCGAGCGCAAGGCGAAGGCGACCATCGTGCTGACGCCGGTCGACAATCCGATGGCGTACGGCCTGGTGGAAACCGAGAGCGATGGCCGCGTCCGCCGGTTCCTCGAGAAGCCAAACCCGGACGAGATCACCTGCGACACCATCAACGCTGGCATTTACGTGCTCGAACCCGACACGTTCGACCGCATTCCCAAGGACGTGTCGTACTCGATCGAGCGCGCCTATTTCCCTTCGCTGATTGAGCGGCAGGACATGTTTGTCGCCTACATCGATCGCGGTTACTGGATCGACATCGGTACGCCTGAGAAGTACATCCAGGTGCATCACGACATGTTCGACGGCAAGTTCGCCGGCGGCGTGTTCGCCACCGCCGACCGCACGCAGCCGATTGTCTCGCCCGAGGCGCGAATCGAGGATGGCGCCACGCTGGTCGCCCCCTGCTTCATCGACGCCGGCGTGCATGTGAAAAGCGGCGCGCGGATTGGTCCGTACACGGTGCTCGGCCGCTCGGTGCTGGTCGAAGAAGCGGCCAATGTCGAGAACACCATCGTGTGGCCGAACACCCGGATTGGCCAGGGCGCGATCGTCCACGGTCCGATCATCGGCCGCAATTGTCACATTGGCCGCAACGCAGTGATGAGGTCCGCCTCGGTGATTGGCGACAAGACGCAGTTGACCGACTACACCACCCTATGATCAACCCATCTGTCTTCAAGGCATACGACGTTCGCGGCCTCTATCCCTCAGAGATCACCGAAGAACTGTTCCACCAGCTTGGCAGGGCGTTCGTCGCTTACCTTGGACCCGGCAAGTACGCGGTGACCCGGGACATGCGCGTGTCGTCGCCGTCGCTGACCAAGGCCTTCATCGAGGGCGCGGTGCTGCAGGGCGGGACGATCTACGACTATGGGCTGATGGGCACCGACCAGATGTATTACGCCGTCGCGGCCGACGGCCTCGATGGCGGTGCTCAGGTCACGGCCTCGCACAATCCAGGCGAATACAACGGCTGCAAGATGGTGCGGGCCGAAGCTTTTCCGCTGAGCGGTGAAGCCGGGATCAAGGAGATGAAGGAGATGATCATGGCCGGCGCCATTCCCGCGCCCCCCGCCACGCCCGGCACCGTCGAGCCGCGCCAGATCATGGATCGTTACATCGAGCACGTGCTGTCGTTCGTCGATGAGGCCTCGCTGAAGCCGTTCAACGTGGTGCTCGATGCCGGCAGCGGCGTCGCCGGCCTGGTGGCGCCGCGGCTGTTCGACCGTCTCCCCTGCAAGACCACGCGGCTGTGCTTTGAGGTCGACGGCACGTTTCCGAACCACGAAGCCAACCCGCTGATCGAAGAGAACCGCCGCGACATCACCGAGCGGGTAATCGCCGAAAAGGCCGACATCGGCATTGCCTGGGACGGTGACGCCGATCGCGTGTTCTTCATCGACGGCAGCGGCGAGTTCATTGCCGGCGACTTCATCACCGCGCTACTGGCCGAGGCGTTCTTGCTGAAGAAGCCCGGCCAGACCGTGATCTATGACGTACGCGCCAGCTACGCGGTCAAGGACATCGTCGCCAGCTATCAAGGCAAGGCGCTGATGAACCGTGTCGGCCACGCCTTTATCAAGCGCCGCATGCGCGAGGAAGACGCGGTGTTTGGCGGCGAAGTGACGGGACATTATTATTTCCGCGACAACTTCTACGCCGACAACGGGTTCATCCCGGCGCTGATGATTCTCGACTTGATGTCCAAGAAGGGTCTGTCGCTGCGCGACCTCCTGAAGCCCTTGCGCGAGAAGTACTTCATCTCTGGCGAGATCAATACCAAGGTCGCCAACATGGGCATTGCCGACCAGAAGATCCAGGAGCTCGCAAAGATTTACGCCAGTGGCAACGTCTACATGCTGGACGGGGTGTCGGCGGAATTCGACGACTGGCACTTCAACGTCAGGCAATCGAACACCGAGCCACTGCTTCGCCTGAACCTCGAGGGCCTGACGCCGGAGATCATGGAAAAGCGCCGCGACGAGGTCCTGGCGATTATCCGCGGCTAGTGGGGGCGCCGCGCTGCGCCCGGCGTGGGGCTCGTGCCCTTCCGCCTTCGCCAAGGCTACGGCGGACAAGTCGGCCACTTGTGGGGCTCGCGCCTTCGGCGCTGGTAGGGCCGGTCTGCTAGAATAGCCAACGCTGAGCGGGAGTAGTTCAGCGGTAGAACGCGAGCTTCCCAAGCTCGATGTCGCGGGTTCGATCCCCGTCTCCCGCTCCACTTCGTCTACTGAATCGAAATCCCCACGCTAAGGGTAACCACTTGAGTGCGCTTGCCAAAGACTGGCTGCGCCTCGGTGGCCGCTCGCGAACTGAGCTTGGTGAAGCGAACGTCGAAGCCTGCGCCGAGATGCGGTTTCATGAACCACCGCGCCCCGCCGCCAAAATTGATGGCGGCATTCCATGCTTCCGGCGTCCGCTGCGCCAACATAGTGCCGAAGGCTTCTGAGCTGCTCGCCACCTTCGAGCGTCCGTATCCGGCGCTCAGGTAGCTCCATCCCAGCTTGTGGCCAAAGTTGAGCGACAGTTGCGGCAGCAGGCTGGTAATCCGTGTTGTCACTGTCGTCGTAGTCGGTACGGTGGTTTCAGTCGAACCCGAGCCGGTCGTCCGGGTCAGCGCGTGGCTGGTGCCGCGGCCCGTGGCCAGTCCGACGCCGAGTCCCAGGGTCGCCACGCCGAACTTCAAGGGATAGACCGTCGCCCCTCCGGCGATGCCCCAGCCGCGCCCCGGTAGTGGGGTCGTGGCTGGCACCAAGGGCACCCAACCTTCCGCGCTCGGCAGCCCGACCCAGGCCCCGTGCAGGTCGACCGTAAACCACGGCAGGCGTTCGGACGTTTGAGCAGCGGCGGGAGCAGCCAGGAACAACAGCAGCGTCAGAACGGGCAAGAGGCGCATCAGTAGCCGCTCGCCTTCCCCGCCGCCGTCTCGCCACGCGATTCCCTGACAATCCGCACGCCCGCGCTGGCGCCTATGCGCGTCGCGCCGGCTGCCACCATCGCCTTCATCTGTTCGAGGTCGCGCACACCGCCCGAGGCCTTCACGCCCATCTCGTCGCCCACGATGCGGCGCATCAGCGCCACGTCGGCGGCTGTTGCTCCGCCAGGCCCAAAGCCCGTCGACGTCTTCACGAAGTCGGCGCCCGCGGCCTTCGCCAGCGTGCATGCGGTAATCTTCTCCTCGTCCGTCAGCAGCGCCGTTTCGATAATCACCTTGCTGCCGGCGCCGGCCGCATGACACGCCGAGACCACGCCGCGAATGTCGTCGCTGACCAGCCGAACGTCGCCCGACTTCAGCGCGCCGACGTTGATCACCATGTCGATTTCGGAGGCGCCATCGAAAATCGCGCGGCGCGCCTCGAACTGCTTGACATCCGGCGTGGTGGCGCCAAGCGGGAACCCAACAACCGAGCACACGGCCACACCCGAGCCGCGCAACTGCTGCGCCGACAGCGCCACCCAGGTCGGGTTCACGCAGACCGTGGCGAACTTCCACTCCGCCGCTTCCTTGCAGAGTTGCTCGATCTCCCTGGCCGTCGCATCCGGCTTCAGCAAGGTGTGGTCAATCAGTCCCGGCAGACCCTGGGCTCCGCCATCGGCCGCATGCAGCCCAAGGCGGGTCGCGCCAGCGTCAAGCACATGACGGACGCGGTCGGGACAGCAGTCGAAGGTAAAGCCATGGCAGGCGCACCGCGTTGGCGCGACGGCGCCCGCCCTGGTCAATTCCTCGAGAATCAGTTCGATGACCCGGCGATAGTCGGTCACTGCGTTTTCTCCAGCGAGCGAATCTTGGCAAGGCGACGAATGTAACGGGCCTCGCCCATGGCCGTGCCCAGCCAGGTGTCGACGATGGCCTTGGCCTCGTCGGTCGAGATCAAGGTCGCGCCGAGCGCGAGCACGTTCGTGCCGTTGTGCTCGCGGGCATAGCGGGCCAGGGTCTTGTCGTTGCACATCGCCGCCCGGACGCCGTCAATCTTGTTGGCGGCGATCGCCGAGCCAATGCCAGCACCGTCGATGACGATGGCCGCGTCGACCTCTTTGCGGGCGACGAGCCGGGCAACTTGAGCGGCGATGTCGGGGTAGTCAACGGCGTCGGGGCCGTCGGTGCCGACATCGAGCACGCTGAGGCCTTTCTGCCGCAGGTAGTCGCGCAACGCGGCCTTGAGCGTCACGCCGGAATGATCGCTGCCGATCGCCAACGATCGGATCGCCGCCACCGGCGCCAGGCCATCGAGGCAGGCGTCGGCCACACCACGGTGCACCGTGACGCGCCGAGCGCTCAGCGTGTCGGCCGCCAGCGGCGTGATGTGCCCACCCGGCTTCAGCGTGACGCTGGATCCAATCTCCAGCCCCCGCGCGTCGGTCTCGGTGATGATGTCAAAGGCCTTCATGCATTCCTGTTCGTGTTAGTCTTTTCCGCCATGTCGAGTGCCCAGCCCGCTGTCTTGATCGACCAGGAAGAACTGTCCGCTCGCATTGCGGACCTGGCGCGTGAAATTCGCCGCGACTTCCCCACCGGCCCGCTACATTTCGTCTGCGTCCTCAAGGGCGCCTTTCTCTTCCTGGGCGACCTGATTCGTGTCATGGACGGCCACGTCACGATTGACTTCATGGCTTGCTCCAGCTACGGCGCCGGTACCAGCTCCACGGGCGAAGTCCGGCTCTCGAAAGATCTCGACTCCGGTCTTGAAGGCCGCAACGTCATCATCGTGGAAGACATCGTCGATACCGGCCTCACCCTGCATTACCTTCAGGAGATTCTCCTGGCGCGCGGGCCGCGCTCACTGCGCACCGCCTGCCTGCTCAGCAAACCGTCGCGTCGCAAGATCGACGTCAAGGTCGACTACATTGGCTTCACCATCGAAGATCGCTTCGTGGTCGGCTATGGCCTCGACTACGCCGAGCAGTATCGCAACCTGCCGTACATCGGCATCCTCGAGTAGCGCCGCCTATTGCTGCACGGCCTTGCGGACCAGGTCGGCGGCGACCCGTGCCTGGCGCAGCACCGCGGTTTCGTCAAGCGTCAGGACCTTGCGGTCGCGCATCAGCACCTTGCCGTTTACGATGGTCGTCTCGACATCGTCGCCGCGCGAGGCATAGACCACCTGCGAGACCGGATCGAACAGCGGGGTCTGGCGCGAGCGCGACATGCCGACGACGATCACGTCAGCGCGCTTGCCGGCTTCGAGGGAACCGATACGCGCCTGTTGACCAAGCACCCGAGCCCCGCCGATCGTGGCCAGTTCCAGTGCTTCGGGAGCGCTAATCACCCGTGGGTCCATCGACACCAGCTTCTGCTGGAACGCCGCCTGGCGCATGGCTTCGAACATGTCGAGGTCGTTGTTGCTGGCAGCGCCGTCGGTGCCGAGGCCGACATTCACGCCGGCCTGGCGGTAGCCAACGACCGGCGCAGTGCCGCTCGCGAGCTTCATGTTGCTCTCAGGATTATTCGAGATGCCGACGTTGCGCTGGCGCAACACGGCGATCTCTTCCGGGTTGATCCAGATGCCGTGCGCGCCGATCGTGATGGGCGCCCAGAACTGCAGGCTGTCGAGAAAAGCCACGGGCCGCTGTTTATGGCGATCCTGCGACAGGCCGATTTCAGCTGACGTCTCCGCCAGGTGAATCTGCAACGGCATGTTGTACTTCTTGGCCAGGTTGCTCGCCGCTGTCAGCGTGGCTGCGTCGAGGGTATATACCGCGTGCGGAGCGATCGACGGGGTGATCAAGTCGTCGTGGGCGAACTCCTGGGCGAAGGCCTCGGTCCGCTTCAGCGCATCGGCAGGGGTCTTGGCGTCTGGCACCGGGAACTCGATCACCGTCTGCCCCAGCACGCCACGCACCCCGGCGGCCTTGGTCACCCGTGCAACTTCCTCTTCGAAGTAATACATGTCGGCATAGGTGGTCGTACCCGACTGGATCATTTCGAGCAGGGCCAGACGGGAGCCGACGCGCACGAACGCCGGCGTCACGGTCTTCGCCTCGGCCGGAAAAATATACTTCTGCAACCAGTCCATCAGGGCCAGGTCGTTGCCAAGCCCGCGAAACATCACCATGGCGGCATGGGTATGGGTGTTGATTAGGCCCGGCATCACGACCTTGCCGGCTGCATCGATGGTGTCGGCGCTACGGTAGCGCGACGCGATCGCCGCCGGCGTGTCGATGGCGACGATCTGCGTGCCGTTGATCGCGATCGAGCCCGGGTTGAGGATGCGGCGGCTGCCGTCCACGGTGATGACGATGCCGTTGGCGATGATCAGCGAGACATCGGTGGCTTGCCGGGCGGCCAGCTCGGGACCAAAGAGCGGCGCAGCCAGAAGCAGCGCGAGCCCGGTCACCAGAATGCGGAAGCGCATACAGCCTGAATTGTACGTGAATCCGGAATTGCGGTGTAAGCTCTCTGCGCCGTGCTGCAGCTGGTCACCCATCCGCTCGTTCACGACTGCCTGGCCGAACTGCGCGATGCGCGCACGCCGCCGGAGCGATTTCGCGCACTGGCCAACCGCATCAGTGTTCTGCTCGGCGCCGAGGCCCTTCGTGACGTGCCCATGTCGGAAGGCATCGTCGAGACGCCCCTGGGGCCGTCACCCTGCCGCCGGCTGGCCGCCGACGTCGTGATGGCGCCGGTGTTGCGGGCCGGCCTTGGCATGTTGCCCGGCATGCTGGAACTGGTACCCAATGCGCGGGTCGGCCACCTAGGACTGCAGCGCGACGAACGCACCGCCGTGGCCTCGCAGTATTACGCCAAGCTGCCGCCGAACCTCCAAAGCAGCTACGTCTTGCTGATTGATCCCATGTTGGCCACGGGCGGCAGTGCGGTCGCCGCCCTCGACATGCTGACCAAGGCGGGTGCACGGCATTTACGGCTGGTCTGCATTGTCGCGGCGCCGGAAGGCATCGCCGTGGTCGAAAAGGCCTATCCGAGCGTGCCGATCTTTACGCCGGTTGTAGACCGCGAGCTGGACGCTCACAAGTTCATCGTGCCCGGGCTGGGCGACTTCGGCGATCGGTTGTTCGGCACCACCTGACAGGGCAAACGTGTGTGCTATGATCTTCGGTCTGGCCGCGCGCTTGGCTCAGCGGTAGAGCACCGCCTTCACACGGCGGGGGTCGGAGGTTCGAATCCTCCAGCGCGCACCACTTACACCCCACATTGAGCAGCCGCCTTCGTTCGCTTGGCGCAGCAAGCCTCCTCGCGGCGGCGGCGTTTGCCATCTACTCGGCCGCATTCACTGTTGCGCCCCCCTCCACCGAAGAGTCCGCGATTCTACGGCTGGCTGCCACCATCGGCGATCAGCCTTTTCGCTTGTTCTTCCAGGTCGACGGCGAGCGATGGCTGCAGCCAATTCCCGTGTACCTCACCGCCGTTGCCGGTTTGGTCGCGCCCGCAGATCACGCTGCTCGCTACGCAACGGCTGCCATCGGCACACTTGACGTCGTCTTGATGTTCGTCCTGGGCGGACGAATATTTAATCAATGGCTCGCCGGAGTCGGTGCTGCCCTGCTGCTGCTGGCCACGCCAGCTCACTTCGTCCATGCCAGGCTCGGCACCGACGCAATTTACATAGTGCCATTCGTCCTGATCTGGATGATCAGCCTGTTCGCCCACGTGAGACATGGCCGTGACTCGTCCGCGGTAGCAGCGGCATTTAGCCTGGGTGCCGGGGTTTACACTCAACCGGCGGCGCCGCTGACGATGGCGTTCCTGCTGCTGGTGACGCTGGCCGTCATCCGGGGCAGTGGGCGCGGCAATGTTCGAAGTATGTTGATGACGGTCTCGGCGTTCGCGCTACCTGTCGCCGGCGCCGCTGCCTGGTATTTGGCCAATCCGCAAACCTACGCAGACACTTTCGGCAGGTGGTTCATTCATGCCGCGCATCTGCGCTTTCCGCTGGACGGGCTGAGCGCGTTCGTCAATTGGACGACCCTCGGCACTCGGGTGTCGCTCTATTGGGGCCTTTTCGATCCGTCGTGGCTGTTCTTCGGTGGACCGGCCGATTCACACACTGCGCTAGAAGGCCGCGCACCATTTCTCTCGATCTCGCTGCCGCTGATCGCGGCCGGCGTGGCCTGGTCGTTGAGGGCGACGCCAGTCGGTGTCGCAACGTTGCTGCTGGCCGGGTTAGCAGCGTCGCCGCTTGCGGCTTCCACACTTGGCCAGCCGCATGCGATTGCCAGCGCAATGGCCGTGGTGCCCTTTGTGGTCGTGCTGGGAATGGGCGGCCTGGTGAGCACCTTGCAGCATCACAGCCTGCTGTGGCGTTGCGTTGGGTGGTTTGCCATCGCTGCCAGCGTGATCGAGTTCGGCCGGTTTCAGGTCGCGTACTTGCGGTAACTGCTTTTAAACACTTAGAAGTAGGGCCTGACTGACCGCGCGAGGGGAAGGCGCGGGCACCTAGTTGGGAATTGCACCCACGGCATATTTATCAATCAGCCGATACAAAGCGCGCCGGCTGATGCCGAGGCGGCGTGCCGCAAGCGATTTGTTGCCACCAGTCCCATCCAGGGCGGCCAGCACGGCGTCGGCGGTCGGCGGCGGTCCTGCGGGCTCTTCGTCTGGCACCGCGAGAGCCACCGGGGGGCGCGAGCTCAGCGAGCGCGCCAGGTCGCCTTCCGTAAGCAGGTGCCCCTCGCACAGGAGACACGCCCGCTCGATCACATTGCGCAGCTCCCGCACATTACCCGGCCACGGCCATTGGACAAGCCGCTCTTCGGCGGCTTCGGTGAGGCCGGTAATCGACTTGCTGAACTCCTTGGCGAACCGGCGCACGAAGGCGGCGGTCAGGTACGGAATGTCTTCTGAGCGCTCGCGCAGCGGCGGCACGGCAATCTCCACGACATTCAGCCGGTAATACAAGTCGCTGCGGAACCGGCCGGCAGCAATCTCGGCATCGAGACGGCGATTGGTGGCGGCGATCACGCGCACGTCCACCTTCTTCAGTTCCACGGAGCCGACTCGCTGCAGTTCGCCGTTCTCCAGTGTGCGCAGCAGCTTGGCCTGCGCGCCGGCCGGCAACTCCCCCGCTTCATCCAGGAACACGGTGCCGCCATTGGCGGCTTCAAACACGCCGGCCTTGTCGGCCGTCGCACCCGTGAATGCGCCCCGCACGTGGCCAAACAGCTCCGATTCGAAGAGCGTCTCTACGACCGCCGAGCAGTTCACGGTGACCATCTTCTTCGCCCGACGGGGACCGAGCGAGTGCAGGGCGAGCGCCACCAATTCCTTGCCGGTGCCCGTTTCGCCCGTGACGAGCACCGTACGCGCGTGGGGGGCCAGCCGGTTGATCACGCTGAACAACTCGCGCATGGCCGGTGAGCGGCCAATCATTCCGCAGACCTCGAGCCGCTCTGCCAGTGCCGCGTCACTGTCGAGCACCGAGCTGCGGTCCTGGAACTGTTGGCGCATGGCGCCCATCAGCGCGCGTACGCGCGACAAATCGAGCGGCTTCGAAAAATACTCGGTCGCGCCGAGCTTAATGGCCTCGACCGCGTCTTCGACGCTGGCGGCACCACTCATCAAGGCAATCTGCGAACTAGAGCCGCCCGCACGGACTGCCCGTAACACGTCCAGGCCATTCACGCGTGGCATGTGCAAGTCGAGCAGCACCAGGTCCATGTGCCGGCGGTGCAGCATCTCGAGGGCCCCAGAACCGTCCGAGGCCTCGAGCACCTCGAAGCCCTCGCGCGTTCCGATCTCGCTCAGCAACTGCCGAATCTGGTGGTCGTCGTCGACGAGAAGCAGTAGTGGACGAGGTGGGCCGTTGGTGTCTGAACGCATATTGGGCTGGGAAACGGGGCGCTGAGCAAATGTACTCCCACCCCTTTGCCTAGCTCGGTTTCTTGACCTCGTCGATCAAGGCCTGAATGGCGCGCGTGTAGGCTTCGTCAGCGGCGGCGTGGGCCTTCATGTAGTCGGCTTCCGACATCTTGTCTTCGCGCCAGCTGCCGTCAAACCGCATGCTCTTCGCGCCAAGGTCGTGCGAGTCCGAGGGGCCGGTCTTGGTGGCCGGTTTGGCCTTGAGGCCGTCGGGACCGAGGTCGGTCACGAAGTTGCGCGTCTCAATCACCGACGCGCTGTTCAGGTCCATGTAGACCTCGCGGTATTCCTTTCGAATCAGCTTCTCGTTGACGACGGCCGGCGCGGTCGTACGTGCCCACACCACCATCAACTGTCCCGGGAAGTTGAGGGCGCCGACAAACTCCTCGCGGTTGTCGGGCATGCGCGCGGCGATGCTGTCGAGTTTCTTGCTGGTCAGTAGCTGCGCGAGCTCCCTGGCGGGCGCGGCGGACTTGGGTTCTTGCGCAAAGGCAGCCGTCGAAGCGGCCGCGGCAAGCAGAACGGGAAGCAGGAACTGGGAGAGGGCAACCGGGGACACAAATTTCATGTTCCCATTTAACACATTCAGCCGATGAAAAGCGATTCCTCGTCGTCGACGGCCGGCCGGCTGGCCTGGCGGCGGCGCGTGGCCTCACGCAGCCCACGAAACGAATCGATGAGGGCTGAGACCCCGGCAAAGATGGCCATACCCTGCCGGGCCGGGCCTTCGACGAAGGATTGCGCGGCAGCCAGCGTCTGGTCCACCCGCTGCGTGAGCTCCGCAAACACCAGGTCGAAGCGCTCGACCTGCTTGGCGGCGAGCGCGGCCGTGCGGGCTGCCTCGTTTGAAAGGGCGGTGAGATTGGCCAGCAGTGGTTTGACGTCCCGATCGAGCTGGGTGGCAAGCTGATCAACCCGCCGGGCCAGGCGGATTCCGGCAAAGATGGCGCCCACCTGAATCAGGGCCATCAGAAGCACCGCAAACGCGATGATGCCGAGAAATAGCTCGCCGGTCTCGCTCACGCCTGGTCGCCCCGCTCGCGCGCCTGCTGAAACGCCTCGCGGCCGCGGTCAACGGCGGTCACCAGGTTCTCGCGCTGATGATCGTAGTATTCGCGGCCCTGATCCATGGCCTGGCGGGCCTTGTCCTGCCCATCGCGCGCTCGCTTCGCCAGATACTCGCGCGTCTCTTCGCCCGAGGCGGGCGCAAACAAGAGCGCCACCGCCGCGCCGGTGAGGGCGCCGACGACGAAGGCGATCATGACGTTGCTACCGCTGCTGTCCTTGGACATGGTGCTCCTTAGAAAATGCTGACCTTCACGTTCAAGTACTTCTTCGGGTCCTTCTTGATCTCGGCGATGAGCGCCCTCATCTCGGACACCGTTCCGTTCATGTTCTCATATAACTGTTTGTCGTGCAGTAGCTGGCCGGCGGTGCCCTGGCCGTCGTTGAGCTGCTGCAGGACGGTGTCGAGCCGGGCAGTCATTCCATCCAGACGTTTATAGAGCGCATCGTCGGTCAATAATTTGCCCGCCGTGCCCTCACCGCGGTTAAGGCGCGCGGTCATCGCCTCGAGATTTGATGTGGTCTGATTCAGGTTCTTGGCCAGGGCCGGGTCGTTCATCAACTGCCCCAGGCTGCCCTCGCCCTTGCGCAGGCCCGAGGTGATGGCGTTGAGGTTGGCGATCGATGCCGCGAGTTCGTTGTACATCTTCGGGTCGTTGACCAGCTTGCCCATGCTGCCCTTGCCGTCGTTGACCGTGCGGGCCACTTGTTCTGCCGCCCGCACCAGGCCGTCGAACTCGCGATAGACCGATTCGTCGGTGAACAACTTGCCGATCGTGCCCTTCCCCGCGCGGAGATCGGTGACAAGCGCCTTGGCCTCGCTCAGCGCGCTCGTCGCTTCCGTCGTCATCTGGGCGATGCTGCCTTCGGCAATCCCAGAGGGCACGTAGCCCCACTCGGGGATAGGCGTCCCGCCCAGGCCCGCGGAAATATCTACCGCCCCCTCGCCCAACAGCGAAATGGTGCCGAGCACCGCCGTTGACTTGTCGGTCACCAACGCGCGGAAC
Organism: Acidobacteriota bacterium; assembly: GCA_031392125.1. Lineage (GTDB taxonomy): Bacteria > Acidobacteriota > Vicinamibacteria > Vicinamibacterales > UBA2999 > 12-FULL-67-14b. The sequence goes on from JANMUX010000166.1 coordinate 25,976, forward strand.
TCGTCCTTGACGTCGAACCACACCTCAACGCCCGTCGCCGAAAGGATGACCTGATCGACCGTGCCGACCTGCACGCCGGCGACCCGCACCGGCGAGCCGGCCATCAGGCCGGCAACGTTACCGAACCGCGCCTTGAGCGAGTAGTTCTGCCACGGCATGCCGCCGCCGCCGCCCACGGCGAAGATCAACAGGCCGGCCATGATGAGCGCGAAGACGGCGATGATGCCGAACTTGAGTTCGGCCCACGCGAGTGAATGTGTGCGCGGCATGGTCCTGGAATCCCCTTACGAAAGAAACATTTGCAAATACGGGTCGGTCGAACTGCGCAGTTCGTCGGCCGAGCCCTCGAAATGAATGTTGCCGTCCTTCAGCATCACGAAGTCGGCCTCGTTGACCTTCGTCTCGGTCGCGGCGTCAATCTGCAGCTCGCCGTTTGCGTCGCGTGACGCCGAACGGGTGGCGACGTAATAGGCGTCTCGCAATTGGTGGGTGACGATGACCGAGGTGACGGCCTCGAGATCCCGCAACTTGATGATCTCGTCGTCGATAGTGATCGAGGTAATGGGGTCGAGTCCCGTGGTGGGCTCGTCGTAGAGCAACAGGGTGGGCTTGGCCGCCATGGCGCGGGCGATCGCGACGCGGCGGCGCTGACCGCCCGATAGTTCCGAGGGCTGCTTGTCGATGTGTTCGCTCAAGCCGACGAACCCGAGCACTTCCTCCACCCGCTGCCTGACTTCAGCCAGCGGCTGGGTGGTTTCCTCGTAAAGCTTGTAGCCGACGTTTTCACCAACCGTGAACGAGTCAAACAGCGCGCCCTCCTGGAACACCATGCCCATGTGGTGGCGAACGCCCATCAACTGAGTTTCGGTCATCTCGTCGACCCGGTGACCGAGCACCCACACCGTGCCGGAGTCGGGCCGTAGTAGCCCCAGCATGATCTTCAGGATTGTTGACTTGCCGGCGCCGCTGGCGCCCAGAAAAATCTTGGTGTGTCCGGCACGCACCGAAAAAGTCACGTTCTTCAGGATGACTTTTTCGTCGAAGGCGAGACACACCTTGTCGAACAGCACCACGGGCGCGTGGGGCTCGGCAAGTTCAACCGGCAAGCCGAATTCAGCGAGGCTCTTGTGTCGCATCAGAAGAAAATCGAGATCAACAACCGCGTCACGAAGAAGTCGACAATCAACACCAGCACCGATGCCGCCACCACGGCGTTGGTGGTGGCACGGCCCACGCCCTGGGTGCCGCCACTGGTCCGAAGGCCGACATGACAACCGATGGTAACGATCACAAAGCCCAGGAAGAACGGCTTGATCAAGCCCATCCAGACGTCCTGGATATACAGACCCTCGACCACCGAGCTCCAGTAGACACCCGATGGCACCCGCAGCTGCGTCAGGGCAATCAGCCACCCGCCCGTCAGGCCCACGGCATTGGAGATGACCGTGAGGATCGGGCACATGATGACGCCCGCCAGCACCCGTGGCACGACCAGCTTGCGAATGGGGTCGGTGCCGAGCGCGCGCAGCGCGCTAATCTGCTCGGTCACCATCATCGAGCCGAGCTCGGCGGCAATGCCGGAGCCGACGCGCCCGGCGAGCATCAGGGCGGTGAGCACCGGGCCCAGTTCCTTGATCATCGAGGCGCTGATCAAGCGGCCGACAAACGGGCGCGCCCCGAACTGGTCGAGCGTCATGCCCGATTGCAGCGCCAGCACGGCGCCGGTGAAGAAGCCGGTCAGGATCACCACCGTCAGCGATCCAAGGCCGATCACGTCAATCTGCTCCATCACGTCGCGCGCGTAGAACGGTCGCGAGAACGTCCCCCTGGCGGCCGCGACACAGAGCTTCACGTATTCCTGGACCTCGAGCAGGGCCGTCTTGAGCCACTCGATGAACCAGGCCTGGCGCGAACCCGTCATGGCGTCCCTGCCTGGCCGGGCCCTGGCCGAGCGGCTGGCCCGAGGCCCAGCTCGCGGGTGCGCAGCCCGCGAATCTGGTCACGCAACGACGCCGCTTTCTCGAAATCCAGATTGGCCGCCGCGCCCTTCATTTGTGCCTCGAGGGTCTCGAGGTAAGCATCAAGCTCGACCTGCGTTCGGAAGACTTGCTTCTCCCGCGGGTCCACAATCGACGAATAGTCGCGATCGTACACGCTCGATAAGACGTCATCGATCGCCTTGACGATACTGGTTGGCGTAATGCCGTGTTCGTCGTTGTAGGCGGCCTGCCGGGTGCGCCGGCGTTCGGTTTCGTTGATGGCGGCACGCATCGAGTCGGTGTGACGGTCCGCATACATGATCACACGGCCGTTGAGGTTTCGCGCCGCGCGTCCCGAGGTCTGAATCAGCGCCCCAGCCGAGCGCAGAAACCCTTCCTTGTCGGCGTCGAGAATGGCCACCAGTGACACCTCGGGCAGGTCGAGGCCCTCACGCAGCAGGTTGATGCCGACCAACACGTCGAACACGCCGCGCCGCAGGTCGCGCAAGATCTCGACGCGCTCCAGCGTATCGATATCCGAGTGCAGGTAGCGCACCTTGACGCCCAGTTCCTGGTAGTAGGTCGTCAGATCCTCGGACATGCGCTTGGTCAACATGGTCACCAGCACACGTTCCTTCCGCGACGTCCGGTCGCGGATCTCCTTCAGCAGATCGTCGACCTGCCCTTTGACCGGCCGCACTTCCACCGGCGGATCCATCAAGCCGGTCGGGCGAATCACCTGCTCGACGACGACCCCGCCGGCCATCTTCAGCTCGTAGGGCCCGGGTGTCGCCGACACGTAGACCAGTTGGCCGACGCGCTGTTCCCATTCTTCGAAGTTCAACGGCCGGTTGTCGAGGGCCGACGGCAGGCGGAAGCCGTACTCGACCAGCACGTCCTTGCGCGAGCGATCGCCGTGGTACATGCCGCGAATCTGCGGCACGGTCTGGTGACTTTCGTCCACGACCACCAGCGAATCGGGCGGCAGGTAGTCGAGCAGGGTCGGCGGCGGCTGCCCCGCCGAGCGCTGCGTCAGGTGCCGCGAGTAGTTCTCGATGCCGTGGCAGTAGCCGATCTCGCGGATCATCTCGAGATCGAACATGGTGCGCTGGTGGAGACGCTGGGCCTCGAGCACCTTGCCCTCGCGCTCGAGATCGCCGCGACGCTCTTCGAGCTCGGCCTTGATGGTGACCACCGCCTCGCGCAGGCGCTCGCGACCGGTGACGAAATGCGACTTCGGAAACACCGTGGTGCGCTCGTGACGGCGCAGCGCCTTGCCGGTGAGCGGATCGAACGACGTGAGCTCGTCGATCTCGTCGCCAAACAAGCCGATCCGAAGGGCGAACTCTTCGTAGGACGGATAGACCTCGATAATGTCGCCGCGAACGCGGAAGGTGCCGCGGCTGAATTCGAGGTCGTTCCTCTCATACTGGATTTCGACGAGCTTGCGCAGGATCTGGTCGCGATCGATGCGCTGGCCCTTCTCGAGCGGCATGACCAGGCCGTAGTAGGCGTCGGGCGAACCCAGGCCGTAAATGCACGACACGCTGGCGACGATGATCACGTCGCGGCGTTCGAAGAGCGAGCGCGTCGCCGACAGGCGCATGCGATCGATCTCCTCGTTGATGGTCGATTCTTTCTCGATGTAGGTGTCGCTGGAAGGCATGTACGCCTCCGGCTGGTAGTAGTCGTAGTAGCTGACGAAATACTCGACCGCGTTATCGGGAAAGAACCGGCGGAACTCCTGGAACAACTGCGCGGCCAGCGTCTTGTTGTGCGCCATCACCAGCGTGGGACGGTTCACGCGGTTGATCACCTGGGCCATGGTGTAGGTCTTGCCCGACCCGGTGACGCCGAGCAGCACCTGGTGCTTGTCGCCGCGGTTCAGCCCATCGACCAGCTCGGGTACAGCGCGGACCTGGTCGCCGGCAAGTTCGAAGTCTGACGCGAGTGTGAAGCGATCGGAGACGGTGGGCATGGACGCGTGTGCCGGTCACGCAGTTCGGCGTGACCTGGAGCACGCCATCGTACCCTACTTCGGCGACGTCTTGTAGGGCCCGAAATAGCCCTTGCGGGCGCGCACCCTGGTGTCGGGACGCTTGACCTTAATCTCGACCTTGCGCCACGCGCCGTCGGCGGCGGTGTTGGCCGAAAGATAGCCGAGGTGATACTGCCCCTTAATCTGGGCCAGCACCTTGTCGTAGGCCCCCTCCACTTCCTTCATGCCCGACGGAAAAAACGCCTGGCCGCCGGTGGCTTCGGTCAGCTGCATCAGCGTCATCTGCACCTGCTGTCGCGCTGACCCGGTGTTGTCAACCAGGCCGATGGCATAAACCGTCACGGGCGACGCCTTCAGCAGCGTGAGCGTGTCGTTGAGCCTGAGCACCGACCGCGAGTCGGCACCGTCGGTATACATCACGAGAATGCGGCGGCCTTCCTCCTGATCGACGCCGTCGAGGTAGGTGCCAATCGCATCGTAGAGCGCCGTCATGCCATCGGGCTTGCGCGCGCGAATGCGCTCGACCAGCCGCGGAAAGTCGCGTTGTGGATAACGTGTGATTCGCACCTGGGTGTCGAAGTCGACGAGCGTGATGTCCTCGGCCTCGGGCAGCAGGTTCAGGAACTTGATCGATGCGCTCTGCGCCAGTTTCAAGTCGCTTTGCATGCTGCCGCTGGCGTCGACCATGAGGCCCAGGTGCATGGTAGGGGCGGTGTCGCCATCGCCGACCGCGAAGTAGCTGACGTCGTGCCGCTTGCCGTCTTCGATTACTTCGAAGTCGTCGCGCGTAAGGTCAGTGACCAGGTTGCCCTTGCGGTCGAGGACCGTCACGCCAAAGGTGGCCAGTTCGACACCCGCGCGGAAGGTCTGCTGGCCGTCCAGCGCGGCCGTGAATGCCGCCACACACAACACCACCCTCGCCATCGCCCGCACGTGGCCATGCTACCAAAGCGGGAGGGGATATAATCAGGGCATAGTGCGTTGTCTGGCGGTCTGTCACACGGAGCTGGTGGTCCGGCTCCTGGAGGCGGTCCTCACTCCGAACGCGGAGCTCGACGTCTTAGTGGAAAGCCGGGCGCTCGCCCGGCCCTTCGAAGCTTCGGAACTATCGGTCTCGGTAGCCGATCCCGCGAGGGTCGACAGCTACGTCAAGGCCGGCATCTCCCCCGTCACGCCGGTATTTGTCGAAGACAACGGCCGCAAGGGCCTGCGCAAGGTGCTCGAGGCGTTGCGCGGCGCGGGCGGCACGCTCATCTATGTGCTCGGCACCAGCCTCGCCGATGTGCGTCGAGCCGAAGAGCTGCGCGACGATTTTCCTGAGGTGACCACCCTCACGCTGGCCGAGCTCACCGGGCCGCCGCTGCTCACCGAACTGGGCCGCTCGGTGACCCGTCAACGGGTGCAGCAATACCAGCGCTACATGGCCGATGCCGATCGCGTGCTGATCCTCACGCACAACGATCCCGATCCCGATGCCATGGCCAGCGGCCTTGCGCTGCGCACCATCCTGCGCCGCACGCGCCAGACCGCCGTAATCGGCTGCCTGCAGCCGGTGACGCGGCCAGAGAACCTGCGCATGGTGAAACTGCTCGATCTCAAGATTGAGACGGTGACGCCGGATCACTTCAAGGACTTCGACAAGATCGCGCTCGTCGATGTGCAGCCGCACTATTTTCCGGGCCTGCTGCCCCACGTCGACCTGGTCATTGATCATCATCCCGAGCAGACCGGCTACAACGCGATCTTCACCGACATCCGCCCCGACTACGGATCGACCTGCACGATCCTGACCGAGCACTTACGCGCCGTTGACATGGATATCTCCGAGCGCACCGCGACGGCGATGCTCTACGCCATCAAGTCCGACACGCTCTTCTTCAACCGCCACGCGAACCGCGCCGATCTCGATTCGTTCTCGCACCTGTATCCGCTCGCCGACTCGACGATGATCCGGAAGATGGAGGGCGCGGAAATCACGGCCGAGCGCCTCGACTACCTGATCAAGGGTTGGCAACAAGGCCGGATGATGGAGCATGTCTTCTGCGCGTTCCTGGGCGAGCCGCCCCGCGACGACTTCATCCCCTACGTCGCAGATTTCTACCTGCAACTGGAGAACGTGCAGTGGACCGTGATCAGCGGCGTGGTGAATGACACGTTCGTCGTGTCCGTGCGCAACCTGGGTTACTCGCGTAATGCCGGCGACTTCGTCCGCCGCTGGTTCAACGACATTGGCAGCGCCGGCGGCCATCGCACCATGGCGAAGGCGGTCGTACCCCTCGAGGCGTTCCAGAAGAAATTCGGGACCTACGAAGGCAGCCGCATCAACCAGCGGATGCTCGAACTCGTGCTCGAGTTCCTGCACGAAACCCGGGACAAATAATTAGCCACAGAGGACGCAGAGGACTCCGAGTAATTCTTTTGCAGAATGCCTCTGTGTTCTCTGAGTCCGCTGTGGCTAATGTCTTATGAGAGTGCCTGTTCCAGGTCGGCGATCAGGTCCGATGCATCCTCGAGGCCGATCGAGATCCGGATCATGCCCTTCGACACGCCCGCGTTGACCAACTCGTCGTCTGTGAGCCCGTACTGCGAGGTGAGAATGGGCAGGCTGCAAATGCTCTCAACGCCGCCCAGGCTGGCCGCGCGCTTGATCACCTTCAGCTTGTCGAAGACGCGGAAAGCGCCGTCCTTGCCGCCGTTCACATCAATCGTCACCACGCCGCCGAACCCGCTCATTTGCCCCTTAGCAATGGCGTGGTCGGGATGCGAGGCCAGCCCCGGGTAATAGACGCGCTCGATGGCGGCATGGCCCTCGAAGTGCTGCGCCACCTTCAAGGCGTTCGCGTTGTGCTGGGCCACACGCAGCGGCATGGTCTTGATGCCGCGCCCCAGTGCGAAGGCCGGAATCGGGTCCATGATGCCGCCGAGCAGGCGGCGGGCTTTCGCGAGCGGCGCGATCACCTGCTTGGAGCCTGAGAGCGCGCCGCCGGTGACGTCGCTATGGCCGTTGAGATACTTGGTGGCGCTTTGCATCGACAGGTCGATGCCCATCGACAGCACGGGCTGGTTCAAGGCGCTCGCAAACGTGTTGTCGATTACTGACAGCACGCCCGCCTTCTTGCATGCCGCTGCCACCGTCCGCACGTCAACGCATCGCAGGGTCGGGTTGATCGGCGATTCGAACCACACCATCCGCGTCCGGGGGCCGATGACGCTGGCCAGGTTGGCCAGATCCTCGAGCGTGATGAAGCGCCGCTCGACGCCAAACTTCGCCATCAGGTCTTCGATGATGTGAAAGGTGCCGCCATAGATCGCCGCGCTGCAGAGAATCTCGTCACCCGGCTTCAGCAGCGTCAGCAGGGTGGTGGAGATCGCCGCCATGCCGGAACTGAACAGCAGCGCCTGTTCCGCGCCATCGACCGCGGCGACCTTTTGCTCGACCGCCACCACCGTCGGATTCTCGTAGCGCGAGTAGAGGTAGCCATTGAGCTTCCCCTCCTGGTACTTAATCACGTCGGCGACCGACTCGAAAATGAAGGTACTGGTTTCGTAGATCGGCACGGTGAGGGATTTCGTCTCGCCCGCATCGGTCCGTTCGCCGGCATGAATGAGCTCGGTGGCTGGTTTCACGTGCTACTCCTCGTAATCGCGACTGACCTGGGTCATGCGGTCGCCAGAGGCGCCGACGACCGGTTCGATGAACTGGCGATAGGCGTCCTCGAAGCCGCGCTCCATCAACTCGTCTAGCGTCTGCACACGGTCAGATTTTTCGTCATAGGCGCCCGTCAGGTCGAGCGGCCGAATAGGATTGTGGGCCGGGCGAATCAGGTAGACGCCGTGGAATCGGTGATGCAGGTGCCGCACGGCATCGCTCAACACCGTGGCTTCGGTCGACGCCAATTGCTCGCCAATCCGCCCAAGGCCGTCGAGCCGGGGCGGCCTCAACTCATGCGGTCCCGGAGGTTCGGGAGTGGCGGCGATGATGACAACCTGTTCCGCGCCCGCGGCCGCGGCCTCCTCGATCAGGCGCGCCAGGCACGCCGGACGGTCAACCAGTCGATGGGTTTCGCCACGCCAGTAAGCGTCAGCGGCGAACTGCACCAGGCGCGGTTCACTGACCCCCGGCAGGGTCAGTGCCGCTGCCAGGACATCGGCCGTGAACGCCTGCGTGCCACCCGACAAGTCGTGCGCCTCAGCTCGCCGCGACGACACACCGCCGGGAGGCGGAAACAACGCCTTCCGGAACGGATCACGGACCAGGCCGAAGACCAGGTCCCGATGGGCATCCATGTCGTGCACCACTAACAGCAACTCCCGAAACCCAGGCTGGCCCAGGCTGTCGGCCAGCAGCTCTGCGTATCTCTTGCTGAGGTCCTTGGCGTCGGGCGTCTTGATGGCGGCGCCGCCCTTCAGCAGCCGCCACACCGCCTCAGTGGCGTGTTGAATGGCCAGGCCGGCATCAATCGGCGAGCCGAGCAACGCCCAGGCCCGGCCGCCGGCGGTACGCCGATAAAGAGGCGCCTGCCACCAGGCCAGCCAGGCCCCGATCGCCAGGGTCAAGACGGCGACCCCGGCGAGCAACGACGCCAGTCGCGGGATCCAGGTGGGCAAGGCACCGGGTGAAAACGCGAGTGTCAGGTTTGCGAGAAACGACTCGACGAAACGGGCGCCGGCATCGAGTCCCGACATGCCAAGCACAAGCGCGATCGGATAGACGACTAGCCCGACCAGGATGACCGCTGCCGGAATCGCCATCACGGCGATCAGGCCGACCGCCAGCCAGCGTAGCAGGCGGAACGGCCAGCGCCAGCGATACAGCAAGGGAATGGGCTGCGACCGCCAGAAGCCGCCGGTCTCCCACAGCTGCGCACTGCCGTCGACTGCGGCGAGCACGGCGGCCAACGCGCCAATGCCTCGGCCACCGACGATATCGATCTTGACGCCCGCTTCCTGGAGGGCGCGCATGGCGCCCGCGTGATACGCGCCATCAGCGCCGGTTCCAGTGAACAGGAGTGCGGTGCGGCGTTCTGGGGAATATGAGTCGCGGGGCTCGGTCACAGCCGTGCGCTACTAGTCGTCGTGGATGGTGACGAGCTTGACGATCTCGAACTTGCGGGTGCCGCTTGGAGTCGACACGCTGACCGAGTCGCCTTCTTCCTTGTTAAGAATGGCGCGCCCGATCGGCGACGAGGTGGAGATCAAACCCTTTTCAGCTTCGGCGTCTTCAGGCATCACGAGCTGGTAGACGATCTCCTGCTCCTTCTCGCGAATCGTCACGGTGGAGCCGAACCCCGCCTTGCCGTGCGGAATGCGATCCATGTTCATGAGGGCGATCTCGCTGACGCGGCGCTTCAGCATGGCGATGCGGGCATTCACCATGGTCTGGCGTTCCTTCGCGGCCTGGTACTCCGCGTTCTCGCGCAAGTCGCCGAGTTCGCGCGCGCGCTGAATCTCCTTGGGGAGTTCCATGTGCAACTCGCGCTCGAGCGCGTTCAGCTCATCTTCAAACCGCTTGATGATTCTTTCTTTCATCACTGAAACACCGGAGTGTAGCACAATTGCCCAGAGCGCCCGGGCGCACTCGGCCATGTCTGCCATCACCAGTCGCCACCATCCCATCGTCAAGGAATTCCGTGAAGCCGCGCGCGGCAGTGACCTCATGCTGCTCGATGGCTGGCACCTGTTGGGCGAGGCCATTCACGCCGGCATCGACATCGAAACACTGGCGGTGTGCGGCCCGTCAACGGTGACTGAACAGACCTTGATCGATCGCGCCAGACGCGCCAACGCGCGCGTTGTTGAAGTATCGGGCTCGGTGTTGAATGCGTTGTCGCCCGTCAACTCTCCCACCGGCGTGGTGGCCACGGCGCGCAAACCGCAGACGGTTGTCGCGACCATGCTGACGCCTCCGCCGGCGCTGGTCCTGGCCGGTCTCGGCATCCAGGATCCGGGAAATGCCGGCGCGGTGATCCGGTCCGCGGCGGCGGCCGGAGCCACGGGCGTGATGGTCGACGAGGCAACGGCGGACCCATGGGGGTGGAAGGCCCTGCGAGCCTCGATGGGCGGTGTTTTCCACCTCCCCGTGATGCGCTCCCGTAACCCGCTCGCGACCGTGAGCGAGTGGCGATCCTCCGGTGTCTCGGTCGTTGCGGCTGTGCCACGAGATGGCATCGCGATCTACGACCTCGATCTGCGTCGCCCGACGGTGGTGTTGATCGGGGGCGAAGGACCAGGCCTGACGGCAGACGTCATCGCGGCTGCCGATGCGCGGGGCACTATTCCGATGACTGGCGGCGTCGAGTCGTTGAACGTCGCCGTTGCGGCCGCGATTATTCTCTACGAGGCCAAGAGGCAACGCTCACGATGAGCCTGTTCGACGAGCCGCCCGCCCCAGTTGATCCCAGGACGGTTCCGCTTGCCGAGCGCATGCGCCCTCGCACGCTCGACGAGATCGTCGGCCAAGACGACGTGATCGCGGCTGGCCGGCCGCTGCGCGAGATGATCAACCGCGACCTGTTGCAGTCGATCATCCTGTGGGGACCGCCGGGCACAGGCAAGACCACACTGGCACGCCTGATTGCTGATTTGACCAAGGCCGAGTTCATTGCCTTCAGCGCGGTGCTCGCTGGCATCAAGGAAGTCAAGGACGTGATGGCCACCGCGGAACAGCGGCGCCGCATGACCGGCCGCCGCACCATCGTGTTCGTGGACGAGATTCACCGCTTCAACAAGGCGCAGCAGGACGCATTTCTGCCGCGCGTTGAGAGCGGCGACATCGTGCTGATCGGCGCCACCACCGAGAACCCATCGTTCGAGGTCAATGCCGCGCTACTGTCACGCTCCAAGGTCTTCGTCTTGAAGCTGCTGAGCGAGGAGGCCATCGTCACGATTCTCAAAAGCGCACTGACCGATCCGGAGCGCGGGCTGGGCAAACAGAACCCCGAGGCCGACGATGACGCACTCAGGGCGATTGCGAGGTTCGCGAACGGCGATGCGCGATCGGCGTTGAACCTGCTGCAACTAACCGTGTCGTCGGCAAACAACCCGGCGGGACGGCCGAAGATCGATCAGGCGCTGCTCGAGAGAACGCTACAGAACCGCACGTTGCTGTACGACAAGACCGGCGAAGAGCACTACAACCTGATGTCGGCGCTCCACAAGTCCATGCGCAACAGCGACGCCGACGCGTCGATCTATTGGCTGGCGCGGATGGTCGAAGCCGGTGAGGACGCCAAATACATCGCGCGCCGGCTGATTCGCTTTGCCTCCGAAGACATCGGGAATGCGGATCCGCAGGCGCTGACCATCGCGGTGGCCGCCAAGGACGCGGTCCACTTCATCGGCATGCCCGAGGGCAACACCGCGCTCGCGCAGGCGGCGATTTACCTGGCCACGGCTCCCAAGAGCAATGCGGTGTATGTCGCATACGCAGCGGCGGCGGAAGCGGCGAAGACCGACGTGGCCTCCCCGGTACCGTTACACCTGCGGAACGCGTCCACGAAGTTGATGAAGCAACTGGATTACGGCAAGGGCTACCAGTACGCTCACGACGAGCCCGACGCCGTCGCGAGCATGGACTGCTTGCCAGAGAACCTGCAGGGGCGGGAGTTCTACAAGCCGTCCGATTACGGCTTCGAGAAGGAGATCAGGAAGCGGCTAGCGTGGTGGAAGGGGAAAAGGGGCGGGTCGGGCAAGTAGGGCAGGTCGGGCCTCACTCGCCGAACGCCGCCCTGCCTGCCCGACCTGACTAAGGAAGCGCGAAACCGTAGACCTTGCCCTTGGTGATCCCCGACATCACGGCGATGTACTGCTTGCCGTCCAACTCGTAGCTGATTGGCGTCGCGACGCCCTGTCCCAACTGTGCTTCCCACAGCGTCTTGCCCGTGAGTGGGTCCATGGCGAAGAACTTACCCGCACTGTTGCCGACGAAGATCAGCTGGCCGGCGGTGGACAGCGCACCGCCGCTTGCGAGGAACGGAATCTTCCACGCGGCTTTCTGCGCAACCGGATCCCACGCGACGAAGAACCCGCCGGGCGGCGGCGCCTTTGGATCGGGCGGCGGTGGCGTCACCGGCTTACCTCCGGGTGGCGTGCCGCGGCGGATGCCGATGTTCCACTGCCCTTCCTTGAACTCGAACTTCTCTTCCATGGCAAACACCGAGCTGGTTTCCTGGCCCGGGTAATAGACCAAGCCGGTCGTCGGGTTGAAGGCCATGGGCGGCCAGTGGTGAGCACCAACCGGCGACGGCGACAGCCGCACCGGGGTGTAGCGGTAGCGCGCGGCCTCGGTTTCGATCGGGCGGCCGGTCTGCTTGTCGATGCCTGTTGCCCACGACGTAAAGACGTAGGGCGCGCCAGAGATCAGCTTGCCGGTGACGCGATCGAGAACGTAGAAGAACCCGTTCTTCGGCGCCTGCATCAACACCTTCTCGACGCGGCCGCCGATCGTGAGGTCGGCCAGAATCATCGGCTGCGCCGCGTTGTAGTCCCAGTTATCAGCAGGGGTCGTCTGGTAATGCCACACGTACTTGCCGGTATCGGCGTTGAGCGCGACAATCGACGCCAGATAGAGGTTGTCTCCGCCACCCGGGCTGCGATGATTCGCGTTCCACGGCGAGCCGTTGCCGGTGCCGACGTAGACCAGGTTCAGTTCGGGGTCGTAAGCAATGCCGTCCCACGGTGTCCCGCCGCCGCCGTACTTCCACCACTGCCCGTTCCAGGTCTTGGCCGCGCGTGCGAGCGCCTCGTCTTCAAACGGCTTCGCGGGATCGCCGGGGATCACGTAGAACTTCCACGCCTGCTTGCCGGTTGCGGCATCGTAGGCCGCAAGAAATCCGCGGACACCGTACTCGGCGCCACCCTGGCCGATCACGACCTTACCCTTGACGATGCGCGGGGCCCCGGTGATGGTGTAGTCGGTTCCGGGAGGCGTCGTCTGCACCGCCCATACGGGGGCACCGGTCTCGGCGTCGAGCGCTATGAGGCGGCCATCGAGCAGGCCGACGTAGACGCGGCCGTCGTAGAGCGCCACGCCGCGGTTCACCGGGCCACAGCACGGGCGCGGACCCATGGCCTCGGTGCCACCGCGCACCAGCGCGGGGTCGTACTGCCACTTGACCTTCTTGGTCCGAAGATCGAGCGCATACACCTGGCTCCACGTTGACGTGCCGTAGAGCACGCCATTGAAGACCAGCGGCGTCGTTTCGAGCTTGCCTTCGGAGCCGACCTCGATCGACCACGCTTCCGCGAGTTTGCTCACGTTGCTCTGGTCGATTTGTTTCAGCGGGCTGTGGTGCGTTTCCGCGTAGTCGCGGCCGTAGCCGACCCAGTCGCCGTCGGCCGGCTTCAGCAGGGT
>JANMUX010000167.1:0-5423 GCA_031392125.1 Acidobacteriota bacterium
AAGTGTGCGTCGAACGAACACGCGACCTACCTCGAAGTGACCGTGCACGGCGACCCCGCCGATCCCCGCATCGACGACATCGTCGGCGACCTGGGCATGCGCGCGAAACCGCTCGCCGACTGGGGCCTGCACCTGGTCGACGTCAACCTCGCCATGGGCAACCTGCTCGACCTGGTCGGCCAGCAGACCAAGACCTACCTGTCGCGCAGATAAAGGGCGATGCGGTGTTCAGGGCCGCCGCGGGCGGCCCGGCACCGCGATCGGCCCCGCCGCCTGGACCTGGCTCCAAATCCGACGGCCGACCTTGTCGGCCTCGGCCACCAGTCCGTCCTCGTCCAGTGTCAGCACTTTGCGATCGCGCATCACGAACTGGCCATCGATCATGACCGACTCAATGTCTGACGGTTGGCCGTTGTGGATCCACGCAGACACGATGCGCCCGGCCGGCACCAGATGGGCACGCCGGGTGTCGACGACCAGGAGGTCGGCTTTCCTGCCAACCTCGAGCGAGCCGATCGGCTTGCCGTGATGCACTGCCCGCGCGCCGCCGAGCGTGGCATCTTCAAGCATGTCCTCGGGTTGGGGTCGCACGCCGGGGAACTCGTCGTTGCGGCGGATGCGTTCGGTCAGCAGGGCAATCCGCATTACTTCGAATAAGTCGTTGGTGTTGTTGTCGGTGCCGTTGGCAATCGGGCAACCGGCGGCGCGGAGCGCGGGAATGGGCGGGATGACCCCGCGGTTCGCCGCCATCGCGGCCTGGTGCGAGACGATGGTGCCAGACTTGGCCAGCAACGCGATGTCTGCGTCGTCCACGTATCGGCAGTGCGCGGCGAAGAGTCGGGGACCGAGGAAGCCGTGGCGGCCGAGAAATGCCGGTGGACGCATGCCGTGGTGCCGCACCATGAAATCCACTTCGGCGCGGCTCTGCGACAGGTGGATGGTGTAGCCGAGATCGTGCTTCTCGGCGAAGGCGCGGACGGCTTGCAAGAGTTCAGGAGAAGAGGTCTCGGCCAGCGCCGCGGCCGGAAAGACGGCAATGCGGCCCTGGTTGGCCCCATGCCATTTGCTGAACAGGTCGGTGATGCGCTGCATGCCCTCGTCTCGGAGCTTGGGCGAGAACCTGGGCGCTTCACTTTTCGCAAGCCCATCGGGCGACATCGGACCCGCGACGTTCTCACTGTCGCGAATGGATTCGGCGAACACGCAGCGCAGGCCGGTTCGCGCAAGGGCGGCAGCGTTACGGCTGATGCCGCCGACGTTCTCGACGATCGTGGTGGTCCCCGTGCGAATGGCTTCGAGCGCACCGATTGTTGCCATCAGCGTTCCCTCTTCGCCTTGCAACAAGCTGGCTGGCTGCACAGCGAGGCGCGCCGAGTTGGGAAAGCCGAAATCTTCGTTGAAGCCGCGGCCGAGCGTCTGCGCCAGGTGGGCATGGCAGTTGATGAGACCCGGAAAAAGGGCCTTCCCGCGGCCATCGTAGATCTCGGCACGCGGATACGACTTCAGAACCGTGTCGGTCGGCCCAATGGCGACAATCGAGCCGCCAACGACCGCGAGTGCGACATCGTTCTGCACGGAGTCAACCGTCACCACAGTGGTGTTCGTGAAGACGACCGTCCTGTCCGGGGTTGGTTGGGCCTGTGTCTTGCGCGGATCTAAAATCAGGGCAACGGCGCCGGCTCCGGCGCCCGCGATCAGTTCCCGGCGGGTGAGGTCAGTTGGGGCTGCGGCCATTCAAATACTCCAGCACGAACGGATTGCCTCGCCGTTCGCGGCCAATGGTGGTTTCCGGTCCGTGGCCGGAGTAGACCACGCATTCGTCGGGAAACGCGAAGAGCACTCCGGTAATGGATTGCATCAGGACGTCGTAGTCGCCTCCCGGCAGGTCGGTTCGGCCAATCGAGCCGGCAAACAGGTTGTCGCCGGCAAACAGGGCCGGCGGGGCGGTATCTCCCGCCTTCGACACGGCGAGGCACACGCCGCCCGGCGCGTGTCCAGGTGTGTGATGCACTGCCACCGCGTAGTCGCCAAAGGTCAGGGGGGCGGTACCGTCGTAGTAATGGTCGACGGGCGGCGGCTGCTCCACCTGCATGCCGAACATCGCGCCCTGCCTGGCAGCGTTGTCGTAAAGCGATTGGTCGGCGCGGTGAAGACAGATTGGGGCGTGCAGCTTGCGCTTGGCTTCGGCGACACCCGACACGTGGTCAACGTGCGCGTGCGTCAGCAGGATGTATCTGACCTTCAGTCCCAGATTGGTGATGACCTCGAGCAGCCGCGTTACTTCGTCGCCCGGATCGATGTAAACCGCATCTTTCGTGCGCTCACACCCGAGCACGTAGCCATTCTTCTGGAATGGCCCTTCCGCCGCGGCTTCGAGGATCATTGAATTAGGATACTAGCGTGATCATTGTCGCCGTGGACGACCTGATGTTTGCGTCGCGCATTTCGAGTGCTGCCAAGGCGCTGGGGGTCGAGATTGCGTTCGCGCGCTCGCCCGAAGCCATTGTCGAGGCAGTGCGAACCAAAGCGCCACGGCTGGTCATTCTTGACCTGAACAGCCTGAAGGTGCGGCCGCTCGAAGCGGTCGCGGCGCTCAAGGCCGACGCCGCGCTGGCAGCGGTGCCAACCGTCGGGTTCGTCTCGCATGTGCAAACCGACCTGATCGCCGCGGCACGACAGGCAGGCGTTGACCAGGTGATGGCCCGCTCTGCATTCGTCACGCAGTTACCGGAGTTACTGCAGGGCTGATGATGCTGCCTACGGTGCTTGACATTTTCGAAGCCCGGCGCCGCCTGCAGCCGCACCTGCACGCGACCCCGCTTCTGCCTTCGCATTGGCTGTCGTCGATTGCCGATGGCAACGTCTTCATGAAGCTCGAGTCGCTTAACCTCACCAGTTCGTTCAAGATTCGCGGCGCGCTGAACGCAGCATTGAGACTGGGTGAGGACAGCAACGGTGTGCTGCCTCAGATGGTGACGGCGTCGGCCGGCAATCACGGGCGCGCGCTGGCACTTGCGGCCGAGCGGCTCGGCATGGCCTGCGTCGTGTTCACGCCGGCCAGCGCGCCAGAGACCAAGAAGAACGCCATTCGCCGCCATGGCGCCCTGCTGCACGGCGATTGCGAGGACTACGACAGCGCGGAAAAGCAGGCCAAGGAGTATGCAGAGGCGGAAGGCGGCGTCTACATATCGCCTTACAACCACCCCGACGTGATTGCCGGGGCCGGCACGATCGGCCTCGAGATCGTCGAGTCGATGACGGAACTCGACGTGGTCGTGATTCCGCTTGGCGGCGGCGGGCTGGCAAGCGGCATGGGCCTGGCGATCAAGGCAGCCGCTCCGCGGGTGACCATTGTCGGTGTGGAAGTCGAGGCCTCGTCACCATTCACGTCGAGCCTCGAGGCCGGCAGAATTACTGAGATCACCCCGCGGCAGTCGCTCGCCGACGGCCTCACTGGCAACCTCGAGGCGGGCAGCATCACGTTTCCCCTCGTCAAACAGGTAGTCGACTACGTGGTCACCGTAAGCGAAGAAGACCTGGCGAGGGCGATGCAGGGCCTGGCAACCGAAGAGCGATTGATTGTTGAAGGGGCCGGCGTCGCAGCGACGGCTGCCATCATGGCCGGCAAGGCCTCGGGGCCCGGCCAGCGCGTGGTGACGATGGTGACTGGCGGTAACGTCGACCTGCCGAAGTGGTTGTTCACGATCAGCTAACCCGGGGTTCGCAGCCGCGCGGCAATCAGGGCGGCGGAATCCGCTGACGAAAGATCCGGTAGCTCACCGGCTTGCCCACCAACGCCCGAAGGGCGACGGTCGGTCAATGCAGACAGCAGCTCGCGCAACTGGTTGACGTCGCCCGCTTCCGTGGCGTCGGTTGCGTGCACGAGATCGAGCTTCGACTTCCCTTTCGTCGTCAGCAGCACGGTATCGATGCCGATGGCGCCGTGGCAGATGCCTCGCGAGTGAAGTTCGGCGACTGCGTCGGCGATCTCGGCGACAATCTCGGCCGCGCGCCGGCCATTGAACGGCTGGCCCCCCATGATCAGCCGCAGGCTGCGGCCCTGGACGAACTCGCAGGCCGCGTAGGTTGTGGTGCCGTGGTGAACGATGTCGAAAATCGTCACGAGCGACGGGTGAAATAGTGCCCGCAACCGCTCGTCGACGCGGGTGATCGGCCGCAGCATCACGGTCTGGGCGGTTTGCATGTCGCGGGCCTTCACCGGAGCGCCGGCCGGCGCCAGTTCGAGTGGCTCGTAGCGGTTGGCGATCACTTAGTTTTTCTGCGGCCGCGACGGCCGGATCTCAACGCGGCTCGGCAGGCTGCGAGCCGGGTGGTTCAACACATCGACAATTGCCTGGGCAACATCGCCGGCGTGCAGCTTCCATTCAGCGCCGGCACTGCCCTCGCGTCCGGAGAACTCGGTCGCCACTGAACCGGGAAGAATGTAGGTGACGCGAATGTTGTCGGGCCGAAGCTCTTGCATCAACGCTTCGCTGAACGCGTTCAGGCCCGCCTTCGAAGCGCAATACGCCGCACCGCCGACGAACGGATTCTTGCTCGCCAGGCTGCTGACGTTGACAATCCAGCCGCCGCCTCGCTGTCTCAGCACTGGAATGGCGGCCTTGCAACAATTGAAGACGCCGGTCAGGTTGGTGCCGATAATGCGGTCCCACTCGTCGTGGGGCATCTCGGCAATCGGGACGCCCACTCCGACACCTGCGTTGTTGACCAGTGCGTCAAGGCCGCCGTACCGTGCTGCCGCGGTCCTGACCGCTAACTCCGGCTGGGACGGGTCACGCACGTCGCAGACGATGCCAGTAATGCGGCCGGCATCGCCGCACGCAGTGGCCAGGGAGTGTTCCGCGCGCATGACGCCGTCAGTGGAGGTGCCAGTGATGGCGACCTGTTCCCCTGCACGGAGCAGCGCCTCCGCCAGCGCGTAGCCAATGCCCCGAGTGCCGCCGGTGATCAAGGTGACGCGTGCCATGCCTATAGAATAGTCTGCGTGTCCACCGTTGTAATTCTCGGCGCCGGCGAAATCGGCGGGGCGCTTGCGCGCCAGTTAGCCGCCGCCGACCTGGTGTCGCGCATCGTCCTGGTGGACGAGTCGGGCACGATTGCAGCCGGCAAGGCACTCGACGTCGCGCAGTCGGGGCCGGTCGATCGGTATCACACTGCGATGTCGGGCACGAACGATGTCGCCGCGGTGGTGGGCGCCGCGATGATCGTGATCGCGGATCGCGCCGGTCAGGCTGGCGAGTGGCGAGACGAGGCCGGTCTGGCGCTCGTGAAACGGGTTGCCGGACTGAACCAGGTCGCACCGCTGCTGTGCGCCGGATCGGCGCAGGACAGCTTGATCGGGAAGGGCGTGAACGAGGCCGGGTTCGCGCGCGCGCGGTTGTTCGGGACCGGCGCCGAGGCCC
>JANMUX010000227.1:0-4763 GCA_031392125.1 Acidobacteriota bacterium
AGAAACTGGTCCATGTTGGTGAGTCAGGCGCCGGGCAAATCTGCAAGGCGTGCAACCAGATCGTGCTCGGCGGCACGATGTCGGTGGTGGCTGAGGCCATTGCCCTCGCTCGCAAGTCGGGTGTCGATCCCATGAAGGTGCGCGCGGCGTTGATGGGCGGCTTCGCGCAAAGCCGCGTGCTCGACGTCCACGGCGAGCGCATGATTACGGGCAACTGGAAGCCGGGGTTCAAGGCCAGGTTCTTCAAGAAGGATCTTGGTATTGCCATGAACACGTTGGCTGAGCACGGTGTGCCAGCGGCGACCAGCGCCGTCGTGCAGCAGTTGGTGCAGGCGCAAATCGCCGCGGGCGAAGGTGACGAGGACTACTCAGGCCTCGCGAAGGCGATCTTCAAGCTCGCGAATCTCTAGCGCCGCTGCGCGAACGCGCGGGCGCGCGCCAACTCGGGCCGGTTGCCGTCGGCGGCGCTCGCGATCAGACGCACGCCTTCGTCTTTTTTCCCTTCCGCAAACGTCAACCACGCCGTCGCCACGCGGCGTTGAATGTCGAGCTGTTCGGTTCAGTACGACCGTGCTTCGTTCCGAGCAGCGCTACGCTCTGCCAACCACCCGGAGAGCGGGACGCGCGGGCGCCGCTTCGGTGACCCGCTTGTCGACTGACAGGAACATATTCGCCAGATGCGGCAACACGAACTGCAGGGCCTGCGCCGGTTCGTCGCGAAACGGCTCACTGTCGTACAGCGACAGCACCCCGGCCAACTGGCCATCGCTGACGAGCGGCAACGACAAGCAGAAGTGCAGGTTCGCGAGTGCCGCTTCAGGCCCCAGGTCCAACTGCGCCTCGGAGTTTACGATTGGCTGGTGATTGGCGGCGACCCACCCCGTGAGCCGATCACCGAGCTTGATCTCAAGGCCTTGCAACAGCCCCGCAGCGTCGCCGGCAGCGAACTTGACCGCCACGCTGTCGGAGGCCGGCTGGCTCAAGAAGAACGCGCAGCTCGCATTCGGCACCATGTGTTTGAGGTGCGCCCAGACGAGCGAGGCCACGTCCGAAGTGCCGGGACGGCCGGCCACGACGCGTGCCAGGCTGGCGAGCGCGCGCATCGATTCGGGGCCCTCGGCCACCGAGGCCACGACGCGCATCGGCGAAGGCGCCGGTGCGACGGCGCGGTTGATCTGCTGAATCGCTTTTTGCAACTGCGGCTTGATCACCACCGGCGCGATGTCTCGGCAGACTCGCTCGAAGGTGTCGACGACCACGGGGTCATACATCGAACCCCGGCGCTCGCGAATGATGTCGAGCGCCTTGGCGTCGCTCATCGCCGCGCGGTACGGCCGATCCGAGGTGAGCGCGTCGTAACAATCGACGACTGACAGAATGCGGGCGCCAAGCGGAATCTCGATGCCCTTGAGGCCGTTGGGGTAACCCGTACCATCCCAGTTCTCGTGGTGGGCGCGAACGATCGGCACGACCGGATACGGGAAATCGATCGACGAGAGGATGTCGGCGCCGACCTCGACGTGCAGCTTCATGGTGTCGAACTCGGCCGCCGTCAGCTTGCCGGGCTTGTTCAAGATGCGTTCGGGCACCGCCAGCTTGCCGGTATCGTGCAGCAAGGCCGCGGCTTGAATGGCCTTCATGGTCAGGTCATCCAGCGGCCCGAGCGCCCGGGCCAACCCCATGGCGTAGTGCTGGACGCGATGGATGTGGCTGCTGGTTACGCCGTCCTTGGCTTCGATCGCGGTCGAGAGCGCTTCGATCGTCGAGAGGTAGAGGCGATCGACGGTCGAGACGTGTTGCTCGGCGTCTTCGATCCGGCCGGTCCACGACCGCATGGCGAGGTGAATCACGGCAATCAGCGGCACCACCGCAGCCATTGCCAGGAAGGTCAGATACTGCGAGAGCAGCACCAGCAGGAATGCGACGGACGCCGCGGCAAACCAATTGAGTGAGACCAGTCCAAAGTGCGAACGAAAGACAGCCGCCGCCGAGATCCGTTTCTCGAGCGCGACCGCTACCGCGGTCATCCCCGAGTTGAGGACAAAGTAAACCGCCGCGAAAGCCGCCAGCGGGCCTACCAGCACGTCGGCACCAACCGCGCTGCCATACAAGGGACCGGTGCCCGATAGCGCGAAGAAGACCTGCGCCCCGGTCCAGAAGGCCACCGCCGGCGCGCTACCGTTGAACAGAAAACGCCGCGCCTTTGAGCTCCGTCCGTAGGACATCACCAGGCTGTCGAGCACCAGCGTCACTGTCGCCGGCGCCGGGCCAAACAGCAGGGCCGACGTCAAGAAGAAGGTGTCTGAGATCGAGAACCAGGCGTGGGTACCGGGCACCCGCAGCGGGAAGCGGCTCGCCACCATCGCCAGCAGCGATAACGCCGCCCACTGCCCCACGTGGGGGGTCGACACCAGCTCAAATGACGAGGCGCCAACTACGGCCACGCCATCGACTGCCACCGCGCCGACGTAAACGTCGATCGGCGCCGGGACGCGCACGTTCATTGGCCGTCGCCGCGGATGGTGTCGCCCCAGATCATTTGCTGGCCAGATGTCTGGTCGCCCCAAATCATCTGCTGGCCGGAGGTCTGGTCGCCCCAGATCATCTGCTGCCCCAGCGTTTGGTCACCCCAAATCATTTGCTGGCCGAAGGTTTGGTCACCCCAAATCATCTGCTGCGCGGCGGTCTGGTCGCCCCAGATCATCTGCTGCGCCATCGAGTGGTCGCCCCAGATCATCTGTTGCCCGACTGGCGTCCTGTCTCCCCAGATCATTTGCTGGCCGACCGGCAGCTGGTCGCCCCAGATCATCTGCTGCGCCGGAAGCTGGTCGCCCCAAATCATCTGGCTGCCTTTTAGTGCCGCCACCCGCGATGGCAACAACGGCCGGTCGTTCCAGCGTGCCAGCAACTCCAGGGCACCGATCACGTTGGTGCCTGCCGGCGCCAGGGCCGCATCAACCAGCGGCTGCCCACCCATGCTCATGAGGCCGCTCGGCCTCAGTGTCCGACCGGCGATCGTCGCCGAAGGCACGACGCCTGTCAGTGCCGTGACAGCACCATGGACGCGGCGGGCCGAATACAGATTGACGCGACCGAGACCGGCGCGAACCAGGCCGTCTTCGAGCATGAACGTGGCGCTCAGCTGCAGCGACAGCTTGACCTGCTTGGCCGTGAGTGCGCCGCCTTCAAGCAGAAGCGCTGCGCCACCACTGACCATGCCGGCCGCCATGCTGGTGCCGCTCATCCTCATGTAGGCGTTGTTCTGGCTACCGGCGACATGCAAGCCGGGGTATTGAGCCGCAAGATATGAGCCCTTGGCTTCAAGCGACACGATCTTGTTGCCGGGCGCCACCATGTCTGGTTTCAGTCCCAACTCGAATCGCGTCGGGCCGCGAGAACTGTAGCTCGCGATGGTGTCGTCGTCGGGGTTGACCGTGCCCCAGGTCACCAGCGCGCCCACCGTGATCGCGCTTGGGGCGACGCCTGGCGTGGTGACGCTGGCGAGCACCTCGCTGCCATTCGCGTCCTTGCCATTGTTGCCGGCCGAGACAACCACGACCAGCCCGGCGCTGGTTGCCGTTTCGACCGCGATGCAGAGGGGATCGGTGACACACAATTCGACTTGCGGGTGGCCGAGTGAGAGATTGACGACCTTGATGGCGTACCTGCCGCGATTCGCGACGGTCCACTGAATGCCGGCAATGACGTCGCTCGTATAGCCGGCACCATGTGCGCCAAGCACCTTGACGTTAATCAGGTGCGCGCCCGGCGCAACGCCGCCCTGGTAGAGCGAGGTGACCGATCCCGCGGCGGTAGGGGACCCGGCAATGATGCCGGCGATGTGCGTGCCATGACCGAAACGGTCGGTGGTCGACGAGTCGCCCGTCGTGAAGCTGACGCTGGCAACCACTTTGTTGGCGAGCGCCGCGTGCGCGGTGGCAATGCCCGAGTCGATTACCGCGATGCCCACGCCCTTGCCGGTCACACCGGGATAGCCGCCAATGCCTAGCAGGCCCGGGTTGCCGGCGCGGGCTTGGTCGGCCGCCATGGCCTTGGCCGCCACCGTCATCATCGGCGAGACCAGCGCGTCACGCGAGATGGCCCGAACACCGGAGATCTGGCGCAATGAGGCAAGCACGCTGGGCGTGGCGGTAACCGCCACCATGCCGTCCAGGACGCGATGCACCTCGAGGCCGTCGCGCTCAGCAACGCTCTGAATGACGGCGACGTCACCGCGGACGATTGCCCGCACGGGCGTGGTTGAGCCACCGAGGATGAGGCCAAGCAGGTCGCTCGACAAACTGGCCAACGGCGACTGGCCGCCAGCGGTGGCGGACAGGCAAAGCAAGATCGCAGCGATCTTGAAGAAGCTGACTGATGTGCGCATTACCCGAATCTCCTCGTTCTAGGTCTGGCTGATCGCAAGAAATGAGCCAAAATAGAACAGGTGAAGTTTCGAGCAGTTATTTAGGTTTAAGTATTTTAAACAGAGGTCTTTAAAGAATATGTGGCGCCGCCAAGATTGTTGCCATTGGCAAGCCGTCATGAGTCTCTTTAGGACAGTAAAGTCACGACAATACCCGCAAGCTGCTACGAACTATGCCTTTAGGTCCGATGTGCTGACCCAGAACACGGATTCTGGAAACGCGACAGCCGCCTCGCCTGTTAGGCGGGTACCAGGCGGCCACCCTCGAGCCGCAACGTGCGATCGCACTGGGCGGCCAAACGAGGATTATGGGTCGCGATGACCGCGGTCAACCCGA
>JANMUX010000289.1:0-4657 GCA_031392125.1 Acidobacteriota bacterium
AAGCTGCGGGTGAACCGGACCGACCTGGCCGAGGCCAACTACCTGCGCGTCAATTCTCGCGTCGCCCTCGGCGCCAAGCTCGTGATTCCCCGCATGCCTTCGAATGCGCTGCTGGCGCGCGCGTCGTCTGCGGAGTTGGACAAGGTTGCGGCGGCGTCGCTGGAACAAGTGCTCGCAGAAACCTCGGCGCTGCCAGAGCGGGCAGCGGTTACGGCGCCGAAGAAGAAAACCTACCGCGTGCGGGCCGGCGACACTTTGTCAGCCATTGCCCGCAAGACCGGCACGACCATCGCGCAGTTGAAGAACTGGAACAAGATGCGCGGCACCAAGGTGGTCATCGGCGATCAGCTAATCGTCCAGCGGCCACGCTCTTCGGCCAACACCCAGTAGCAACCACGTAGAAACTGCCGGGTCCCTATCCCGGCAATGTCTCATTTTCTGCGAGGCTGGTCGCCAGGTCCTTCCGCGACCGAAGGATTTGCCACCAGAATCGATCGCAGCGCCCACGGCAGTCTGCTTGCAATTCGCGGCGTATGCTCGCCACCGTCGAAAGCGCCACCCTGATTGGCATTGAGGCCTGCCGCGTTCACGTCGAGATTGACGTTAGCTTTGGCCTTCCCCACTTTCAGCTGGTCGGCCTGCCAGACGCGAGCGTTCGCGAGAGCCGGGACCGCGTGCGCGCCGCGATTCGCAATTCGGGCTACGAGTTCCCCGCGCATCGCATCACCATCAACCTGGCGCCGGGCGATGTGCGGAAGGCGGGACCCGCGTTCGATCTTCCCATCGCGCTCGGCATGCTCGCTGCCACCGGCAAGGTGCCGACGGCCGCGCTGGCCGGCATTCTGCACATCGGCGAGTTGTCACTCGACGGCACCATTCAACCGGCGCGGGGCGTGCTGGCCATTGCCGCCGAGGCCCGCCGCCACGGGGCGCGCGCGTTGCTGCTGCCGAACGACAACCTCGTGGAGGCCGCCGTCGTCGCCGGTCTTACCTTGCTGCCGGTTCGCACGCTCACCGAGGCCGTGACGCGGCTGAACCAGTCCCCCGGCGAATGGCCCGCCATTGCGCCGCCTCTTGGCACCGCGACGCAAAGCCCGATCGACCATCTCGACCTGGCCGAGTTACATGGTCAGGCGTTCGCGCGCCGGGCGCTCGAAGTTGCGGCGGCGGGCGGCCACAATCTGTTGATGATCGGGCCGCCGGGCGCAGGCAAGACCATGCTTGCGCGGAGGCTGCCCGGGATCTTGCCGCCACTCTCGTTCGAGGAAGCGATTGAGGCCACGACCATTCACTCGGTTGCCGGACAACTGCGCCCCGGCGTGGGCCTGCTCAGCGAGCGGCCGTTCCGCGCGCCGCATCACACCATCTCGGATGTCGCGTTAGTTGGCGGCGGCTCGACGCCGCGGCCGGGCGAAGTCAGCCTGGCGCATCACGGCGTGCTGTTCCTTGATGAGATGCCGGAGTTCGATCGCCGCGTGCTCGAGGCGCTTCGCCAGCCGATCGAGGAAGGTCGCATCACGGTGTCACGCGCCCTGCGCTCGGTGATCTTCCCGGCGCGGTTCGTGCTGGTGGCGGCGATGAACCCGTGCATGTGTGGGTACCATGGCGACAAGCGGCGAGCGTGCCAATGCACCCCGCAACAGATCGCGCGATACCGCAATCGCCTGTCGGGACCGTTACGCGATCGTCTCGACCTCGTCGTCGAAGTCGAGGCCGTGCCGATCGCGGAATTAACGCAGGGTGCGCCGGGAGAATCGTCGGCGGCGGTACGGACGCGCGTGTTGGCCGCGCGTGAGCGGCAGCTGGGGCGCGCGATTCGGTCGCGCGTGAATGCGACGCTCACCGGTGCCGAACTGAGACGCGTGGCCGCTCTCGATCAGGCGGGCCGACGGCTGCTTGAACGATCGGCTGAACGACTGCAGTTATCCGCCCGCGCTTTTCATCGCGTCATTCGTGTCGCGCGAACTGTCGCCGATCTTGCCGGCGACGACGTCGTTTGTACTAAGCATCTCGCTGAAGCCCTGCAATACCGCCTGATCGAGACCAGCGTTTAACGCTGCTCCGGGTCTCTCGATCCCCTTCAAACGCGGTTTAAGTTTCGGGCTTTGGTGTGCAAGAAGGAACAGCGCCACCGCTAAAAGCGCGAAATTATCGTCTCTTCCCGGGCGTACCACTGTTCGTTTCTTTCGGGGCACTGTGACGCAGCCCTCTAGAGCGCGTCACGTAACGAGGTAGGAGGCCAGTGATGAAGAACACGTTGGTCGTATCGCTGCTAATCGCTCTCAGCATCGTCGCAGCGCCTGTGGCCGTCACTCAAGACCGAGCAAAGGCACAAGCGAAGCCGGACACAGCAAAGGTAACTGAGCGGAGCCTTTACGAACGCCTCGGCGGCGTCTTCGCCATCGCTGCCGTAGTTGACCACTTTAGCGACGCGGTTGTGCAGAACCCGATCGTGGGAAAGACTTCGCAGAACGCCTCTCTCAGGGAATGGCACACGAAAAACCTGGGCAGGTTGCCGGGCCTCAAGTTCATGCGAACCCTGTGGGTCTGCGAGGTCACGGGCGGGAGATTCAGATTCTCGCCAACAAAGCCTGGTGAGACTCATCTGGGACTTGAGGAGGCGCATCGTGGCCTCAAGATCTCGCCAGAAGAATTCGACGAGGTGGCGGCCGAGCTCGGGCGCAGCCTTGACTTCGCCAAAGTGCCTGCTCGCGAGAAGGGAGAAGTCCTGGCCGCCTTCGCGGCGCATAAGAAGGAGGTAACGGCTGGCTACAAAGCGAAGGGATAACCCGGCAGACGCGCGCAACGCCGAAATGCGAACATAAGGCGAACACCCTGCCGTCGAGCCATCTGCGCTTCGGCTTTTTGGATGCCTGTGGTAACCTTACGGATTCGCTCCGAAAGGCGCGGAACCCAAATCAATTCAGGTACCTAATGCTTTCGAAGCGCTACACCATTGTTCTCGCTGACCGCACCACGGGTGTGGTTCGCCGTTTCACGATCAGCGTGAAGGCCGCCGTGGCCGTGGTGTCGATTGCGACCGGACTGCCGATGCTGGTCGGCGTTGGTGCCGCGTTCAAGTCCCGATATGACGTGGCGCATTTGTATGCGTCGCACCAGACGCTCGAGCTCGAGAACGCCAACTATCGCGCGGCCACCGAAACCCTCGCTGGGCAAATCGTCGCCCTGCAATCGACCATGTCGGACCTGGGTGCGAAAGCCGCCCTCGACCCGGACCTGCAAAACTCGATGGACAGGCTGCCGACCGTCGTCAAGAACCGCGCGATGGGCGGTCCGAGCGCCGGCGCCGCGCTGGCGACGATGGCCCCGGGTCTCTCCTCTCCCGAGAACACCTTCAGCTTGTTGAAGGACCTGCTGCAGGGCCTCGACAGCCGCCTGCAGACCGTACGGTCGACCGTTGACAAGCGCAACTCGCTGGCCGCTGCCACACCGTCAATCTGGCCGACGCACGGGTGGTTATCGTCAAGCATGGGCAACCGCGCCGACCCGCTCACCGGCGAGAAAGACTTCCACCCCGGCCTCGATATTTCAGCCGACACGGGCGACCCTGTGTATGCGACGGCCGATGGCAAGATTTCCAACGCGGCGATGGCTGGCAACTACGGCAATCTCGTCACCATCGATCACGGCTTCGGCATCGAGACCCGCTACGGTCACCTCTCGGCGTTCAAGGTTCGCGACGGCCAAGTCGTCAAGCGCGGCGACCTGCTCGGCCTGGTCGGCGCCACTGGCCGCACGACGGGATCGCACCTGCACTACGAAGTGCGCGCCAACGGCCGCATTCTCAACCCGCTCCAACTCCTGCTCAACCCCCGCCGTCCAAGCGGCAACTAATCCTCGCAAGGGCCACAGGCCCGAGCCCGACGAGCGCAGCGAGCCTCGAGAGCCGCGTCAGCGCCGACCCTAATGAGCGGCGGCACGCCGCGAGTCCCAAGGTATAATCGGGAGATAGGCATCCCGCCTTTTTCCTATCATGCTTGGCCAGCTCCTCACTAAAGTCCTCGGCAGTCAAAACGATCGCGACCTCAAGAAGCTGCGCCCACGCGTGGCCGAGGTCAACGAGTTTGAAACCCGCATCAAGGCCCTGAGCGACGATCAGCTCAAGGCCAAGACTGCCGAGTTCAAGACCCGGATCGCCAGCGGCGACACCATCGATACCTTGTTGCCCGAGGCGTTCGCGGTCGTGCGCGAAGGCGGACGCCGCGTGCTCAGCATGCGGCATTACGACGTGCAGCTGATCGGCGGCATGGTCCTGCACCAGGGCACGATTGCCGAAATGAAGACCGGCGAGGGCAAGACGCTGGTCGCCACCCTGCCCGCCTATCTCAGCGCCCTCGAAGGCAAGGGCGTTCACGTCGTCACCGTGAACGACTATCTCGCCCGCCGCGACTCGGAGTGGAGGGGCCGGCTGTATCGCTTCCTCGGCATGTCGGTCGGCGTCATTAAGCACGACCTAAACGACCAGCAGCGACAGGTAGCCTACGGCTGCGACATCACCTACGGCACCAACAACGAGTTCGGCTTCGATTACCTCCGCGACAACATGAAGTTCGACCTGGGCGCCATGGTGCAGCGGGGTCACCACTTCGCCATCGTGGACGAAGTGGACAGCATCCTGATCGACGAGGCGCGGACG
>JANMUX010000171.1:0-7220 GCA_031392125.1 Acidobacteriota bacterium
GGTACGCCAGATCTCCTGCTCGATGTACGAGCCCTCGGACGTGGCGAGGTACTTCCACTCGAAGTCGAACGCCATGTTCGACTGCACACGGATGACGCCGGGCACCTTGAGGGCAGCTTCGTTGATCTTCATGAGGAACGCGATCTTGTCGTCGAGTGACACGTCCTCGGGCTTCTGCACCACCTTGGCCGCCCAGTAATCCTGGTAGGCCTCGACCGGTGCCAGCTTGACCTCGAAGCGCTTGCTGATGGCGCTCGCCTTCGCCACTTCCGTCGCCTGTGCCGTGATCTTCTTGATGTCGCCTTCGGTGACGAACGGGCTGCTCGCGAAGCCCCACACGCCGCTGTGGATGACACGGACGCCGAAACCGGCGCTGGTCTCCATGCCGCCGGCGCCAAAGCCAAACGAGTCCGTGACGATGCGGTCGCGGACGGCCACGCTGTCGTTGACGTTGCGGGTGAAGCGAATGTCGGCGTAGCTGCAGCCAAGGCGCTTGGCTTCCGACAAGGCGATGTCGGACAAGCCTTTGAAGCGCGAGTCCATGACCCGGGCCTTGGGCGACTGCGCGATCAGGTCGCCGACCAGGTCGCTGGCATAGAGGGCGACGCCGGTGGCGCCGAGCGTTTTGACGAAGTCTCTTCTCTTCATTTCGATCTCCGGCGGCACTGAAGTGCCGCCCTCCGGGTACTAGACAGCTGGCGAAATGGACGTCATGGTGAAATCTTCGAGCTTCATGGCCGGCACGAGCGCGGTGCCCGGGTTG
Source organism: Acidobacteriota bacterium (assembly GCA_031392125.1). Taxonomy (GTDB): domain Bacteria; phylum Acidobacteriota; class Vicinamibacteria; order Vicinamibacterales; family UBA2999; genus 12-FULL-67-14b. The sequence goes on from JANMUX010000171.1 coordinate 764, forward strand.
TCGTAGGCCTCGCCCGTGTGCATGGGCACCTGCGGGCCGAGCGCCGAGATGTTGTTGAAGCTCACCGCCGGCGACTCGTTCCAGCGGAAGTTCTGCACCGGCGCCACGATCTCGCCGTTCTCGATCAGGAACAAGCCGTCGCGCGTCATGCCGGTGTTGAGCAGCGTCATGTTGTCAACCGGGCGGATGTACCAGAAGAACGTCACCAGCAAACCACGCTTGGTGCTCTTGATCATCTCGTCAACGCTAGTGGTGCCGCCTTCCATCACCAGGCTCATGTTCGGCGTGGTGCCGGTCGGTTCCTTTTTCTGCCGGTTCGCCCAGAAGCGGTCGTAGAACAGGTTCTTGACGACACCCTTCTCCACCCAGGTGATGCTCTTGGCCGCGAGGCCGTCCTGCCCAATCGGCGACTGCCGCAAGATGGGGTTGCCAATCTCGCTCCGCAGCGTGAAATTGTCGCCGAACACCTTCTCGCCCAGCCGGGTCTCGCCGCGCTGCTTGCCGCTCATGAAGCTGCGGCCTTCCTCGGCGTTACGGGCATTGAACGAGTTGGTCAACAACGACAGGTAGCGCGCCGCCGGACGCGGCTCGAGAATCACGGTGTAGTTGCCCGGCTCGATCGCGCGCGGCTTGCGCGACTTGATCGCCTTGTCAGCGGCCACGTTGGTGATCATCTCGGCATCGATGTTCTTGATGTCCTTCACGCCAGTGGTCCCCGCCCAGCCCGAACCGGTCTGATCGGGCGTTCGGCAAGTCAGGATGAAACTGGCATCGGCGTAATGGAAGTAGGTGAACAGGCCTTCCGAGTTGGCGCTGCCATCCACCCAGTCGAACTTCGGGATGTAGCCGGCGCCAAGCACACCCTTCTTTTCGCAAATGTCAGTACTCGCCTTCACCATCTTCGCGCGCTCGGCGGGTCCGAAGTTCACCGCCGACGGCAGCGCGGCATCGAACTCGAGGTAGTTCTGCGGCGGCTTCACCAGCGGCATCAACTCGGGATTGTCGGGCTTGCGCCTGGCCAGGTTCTGCACCGCATCGATGGTCCGCTTGAGCGACTCGTCATCGAACTGGTGAGTGGTTGCACTCGCCGATTTCTGGCCGTAGCGCACCGTGATCTGGACTTCCTGGTCGTGCTCGATCAGGTTGGCGGTGATGCTCGAGTTGGCAAAGCGCGTCGCCGACCGCTCGCCGCCAGAGAAGCGCACCTCGGCCGCGTCGGCCTTGCACATGTTGAGCACCTTGTCGGTGATCTGCTTGATCTCGTCTCGTGAATAAGCCATTTCGGTGATCCTTGCCGGGAGTCGGGAGTCGGGAGTCGGGAGCCAGGGACTCGGGTGTCGTCACTTGAACGCGGTGCCGACCATGATCTTGCGCAACAGGATTGGCGATGCGCCATGCGACGGCCGGTTCGACTGCACCGGCTGCCCTTTCGCGTCGCCGCCCATGCCGATGTGCTTCCATTCCTCGGGCGGGCCCACCGCGTCGAGGTTCGACCAGAAGTCGGTGGTGATCGCGTTGTAGGTGAAGTCGGTCACCATCCGCGTCTTCTTGCCGTTCTTGATTTCCCAGAAGCAGTCGCCGCCGAACTGGCCGTTGTAGCGCTGCTGGTCGATGCTGAAACTGCCCTGGCCGTCTACCAGCACCCCATCCTGGATGCTCGCGATCATCTGGTCGAGTGTCGGGGAGCCCTTGGGTCCGGGCTCCATCTGGATGTTCGGCATGCGCAGGAACGGGTAGTTGCGCCAGTGATTCGCAAAGGTGCAGCCGCGCGAGCTGGTCTCCCCCATGTAATGCGCAGTCTCGCGGTTGGTCTGCAGGCCCACCAGCACGCCGTCGCGGATGATGGGCCACTTCTGCGCCTCGACCCCGTCATCGTCATAGCCGACGGTCGACGCGCCGCCCGGGTGCGTGCGATCGGCCGTGATGTTCAGCAGCTTGGAGCCGTACTTCAGCTTGCCGACATCGCTCAGCTTCACGAAACTGGTACCAGCGTAGTTGGCCTCGTAACCGACAATGCGGTCGAGCTCGGTCGGGTGCGCGATGATCTCGTGAATGGTGAGAGCGGAATGGTTTGGCAGCAGGATCAAATCCTTCAGCCCCGAACCCACCGGCTTGGCCATCGCGAACTCGACAGCTTCCGCTGCCACGCGCTCCGCGTTCCCCTTCAGGTCGTTGTCAGTCACGAACTCCCAGCCGCGCGTTTCGGTGCCGGGGTCGAAGGTCCGCGTCTTGACGACGCCGTCTTTCCGCACCGTGGCGCTGATCGCGGCCGCCGTGTAGTAGAAGACCTGCTCGATGAACGAGCCCTCGGACGTCGCCAGGAACTTCCACTCGTAGTTGAAGTTGACGGCCGCGTTCCCGAACATCACATCCGGGTTCTTCTGCATCGTCCGCGTGACGTCAACCAGCAGCGCCACCTTGTCTTCAAGAGGGATGCTCCACGGATCGACCTTGATCGGCGTCTGCCAGAACGTGTCGTACGCTTTCACCGGCGCCAGCCGCACGTCGAATTTTTTGGCGGTCGCGCTGGCCTTGGCGACTTCGGTCGCCATGCCGACCACGCGCTTGATAGTTTCGGGCGTGACGTCGGGGCTGCTCGAGAAGCCCCACACGCCGGAATGGATCACGCGGACGCCGAAGCCGTAGGTGTCTTCATCGCCAAACTGGCCAAAGCCGATGTTGCCGCCGCTCTGGATGTCGCCGTTGCGCACCGCCACACCGTTCGAACGGTTCAGCGTAAACCGGATGTCGGCATAGGTGCAGCCGAGACGCTTTGCCTCGCGCAGCGCGTCCTCGGCCCAGTTGCGATATTTCGGATTCTTGACCGCCGGAAACGGCGTGATGGTTTGGCTGGCGAAAACAGCAGGGGCGAAACTAAGGCCGATCGTACCGAGGCCCAGAGTCTTTGCGAACTCGCGACGGGAGTGCATAGCGGTTTAACTTTACCTCAGTCCCGAGCGACGCCGCAGCCACCACTCGACGCCGAGACACGTTACAAATGGAAACATCCACCACGGTGATCGCATGGGATGAATCACGACAGGCGAAGCGGGGGGCGTCGTGACGGTCGCGAGTGTAGTCACGAGCTTGTCGTGATCGCCAGCGTCGACAATGACGCCGCCACTGCGGGTGGCTGCACGCTCGAGCTTGGCCATCACCTCGGCAGTCGTCTGGGTCGCGCCGCTCGTCACGGCGATTCCACCTACGGTTTCCGCACCACCATCGACGGCTACCCGCAGCTGGCAGCCCTCTGGCCCGCCAATATGTAACCGCCCCAGGAACGTGCCCTCCCTGCCGTCGGGCCACAAGCGAATCGTCTGCGCCGGCCCGGCGCCGCAGGTCGCAGTCGCGCTCACGGTGCTTTCGGCATCCGGTTCCATCTGGAGGTGCCGCACCACAAACGGCACGTCGGCTCCCGGTGTCGCGATCGGGTGGGCGAACTCAACCTGCAACGGCGCGCTGGTGGCCGCCGTCTCGAGCACCAACGATCGCCAGAAGCGATCGAACGCGGCGCTATTGCTGTCGCGATAACGCCACGCATCCATCGCCCCCGACACAACGATGCGGCCGTTGGCAACTGGCGACAGCACGATCGCCGGTCTCTCCCTCACCGAGCCGAGCACGACATCGAATGGTGACGCGGCCGCGAGACGTAGTGTTTCGGACGCACGCAGTTCGCCAACCGATGATGCCGACGCTTCCAGGTGTTCTGACCACTGCCCGATGAACAGCCGTGCCGATGCTCCTGCTGGCGCACGATCGGGCATCAACAACAGCGTGCCTCCGCGCACACACACGAATCGCTCGATCAGGGTCACGTCGCGAGAGCTCAACGCTTCGGGGCCGCCCACAACCACGACGGCTGCTGCGGCTAATGTCTGCGCGTCGAGGCGGCCACCCGAAGTTCCCGCCGCCAGCGATGGCCCAAGCGCGACGCGATGTTCGACGCGGAAGCGAGTGTCGTCTTCGAGAGCCCGCCGTACGAACGTGCTGGCCCACGATGGCCGGGCATCAAAGACGAGCACGGAAATGCGTTCGGTCGACACATTCACGCCGACCTCGACCGCGTTGTCCAGCAAAGAGGCCTCGCCCTCGAACGGCATCGCCGCGACCAAGAGCGCACGCGGACCATTCCCCAGCGGCCACCACGGAACCGCGACCGCGGCGTCGCCGTCGGTGGCCCACTCGTGAACGGCCGAGCCGACGTTGGCGCCGCCATCGGTCACACGCAGTTCCGTGCGCGCGCCCTTCATCCCGGTACCACTCATGGTCAAGCGGACCGTTCCAGAGCCGCCGGCCTGGTGCGTCGCCGATGTCGTCACCGACCGCACCGCGACATTCGCCCCGGACCGCGCGCCAATCGCGACCAGCGACACCGGCCCCGTCAGGTCGTCAGGGATGGCGACATCCACTGAGCCGTCAGCCACCATCAGGCACGTCTCGCCCGGCCGGCACGGCAATCGACCGTGACTGGCGTTACGCACCTCGAGATCGGCGCCGTTCAGAGCTGCGCGCACCGCAGCTTCGGTTGCCGTGATGTCCGCGGAAGCAAGCCGCGCCACGGTGACCGATTGCGGCGTGGGGCGAACGGCGGTCCACGCCGGATCGATCGCGGCAGCCACCGCAACCAGGATTGCGGCGCTGCGCAGGACCCGCCGTGCCAGCTGATTGGTCACCGGCGATCCTTTCCGGGGCGCATCACTTCATCCGCCAGGTGCCCCGCGAGCGGATCGATGACCAATCGCAACGATTCGGCAGACCCCAACGAGCCCAAGGCGTGTGCGGTCACGGCTTGCATGGCGCTCCACACCGCAGCGCGGCGAGTTTCATCGTTCGTCGCAGACGCCAGCGCCACTGCGGCTTGCTGCAGGCTGCTTGCGGCCGGGTCCAGGGCCGCGACGCGTGCTGCAAGCGAGGCATCCAGGCCCACGCCGGTGCGGGCGGCGGTGGCGAGGGCCAGCATCAGGACGCGTTGCTCGTCAACGCCGGCGGCCGTGGCCGCCCTGCTGCGGTCGCGCATCCACGACCTCGCGTCCTTCAGGTTGCCGGTCAGCCGGCGAGTGGTGTCGATGCGCGAGCGGTCGGGCAGCGTCCGCAAAAAATAGCGCCGCCGGTCGAATGCGCGTTCGAGGCTCTTGAGTGCCTCGCGCTCGAGAACGAGCGCCTCTACCGCCTTGCCGTCGTTTAGTTGCGCCTCGGCCCGCGACATGAAGTTGATGGCTCGCAGCATTTCGGCCCGCCCGGCATTCTCGAGCCGTCCCTCCGCCAGTTCGTGCGAATGGGCCGCCTCCTCGACTTCATCCTGTACTTCGCCGCCACCAAGGAACACGACCTCGGCACGCACCATTCGCTGCTCGATTCCCAGCAGCTGGTTTTGTTCCAGCCAGCCTTCGCCGAGGCTACGGCTCGGCAGGCTCTTTACTGAAGCGATCAACTGCTCGGTCTTGTAAATCACCATTTGCTGGCTGATGGCGTACTTTTTCTCCTCCGCGGGAAGGGCGAAGCCCGAGCCCACGGCGCCCGACAGCCTGCCCACCTCGACGAGGAACTGGTCTGACTGAACGGGGCGGCCATTGGGATTGCGGTCGCGGGCGATCGCGCGATACACCAGCACGTCGCCGTCGGACAGCTCGAGGCCATCGAGCACCCAGGTGGCCCGGCCGCGCCAGTGGCGGCCGTCCGCGCGGTCCACTACCAGGGGCACCTCGCCCTCCGTAAAGGTCAGGGCCTCGCCGCCGCCGGAGGCCTTGGTGAACTTCACGACCAGCGACGCCAGCCCCAAATCATCCTGCGCGTCCACCTCGATCGCGATACGACCCTTGGCGCCCGCGATCGCCAAATCTTTGCCGGGCACCGGCACACGTACAACGGGCGGTGCGTCTGCCACGACGATCACCGACAGGAACTTCGCGTCGCGGGCTTCCCCGCCGGCAGGCCGAATCGACACCGCCGTGGAACGCTCCGCCAGCCATTCGCCGGCGAACCCCTCGCTACCTCGCACCAGCGGCAGCAGCGGCAGGCCGGCGAGTTCAGCAACGATGCCCTCCGCAGCAGAGGAGACGACCAGCCGCACTCGACTGCCAGCCACCACGACGACCTGCACGGGTGCCGCCAGCACTTCCGCGGAGCGGCCGGAGTACGGCGGCGGGGCCACGTGCACGGTGATGTGGTCAATGCCGGGAGTGCGGGCTTCGAGGCCCGGGCCCAGGCCGATCGGAGCAACGAAGGCAGCATCCGCTCCAAGCGTCAGCACCACCGCGGCTCCGGTCATCACCGCCAGCAGCACGGCAACTGGCTGGCGCAGCGGGATCGCCCGCGGCAGGTCGACGCTCGCGATTCGCCTCTCGGCCTGCCGCACAATTTCATCTTGGATGTCCGAGGGCACGGGCCGTGGCTGTTCGCGCAGTTCGACTGCCGTCACGATCAGGTTGTCCATGGCAGCGGCCTCTTCGAGGCA